>JAFUAE010000189.1 GCA_017460845.1 Lachnospiraceae bacterium | reverse complement strand
CTGAATGTAATAAAGAACAGCATCAGGCCGATCGCCGTTACGATCTCCGGATTCATAATCGGAAAATCGTTTATCTGGGAAACAAGATCCCTGACGATTTTCTTTGATTTGGAAAGTCCGACCGCAGTCAGCGTTCCAGCGACCGTGGATACAACTGTTGCGATGACCGCAACAAGTATTGTCGTATACAGGGACTGCATCATCTGTGTGTCCCGGAACATTTTTTCATACCACTGAAGGCTGAAGCCTTTCAGCGCCGTAAGCGACTTGGAGCCGTTGAAGGAAAAAATGACGACATAAACGATGGGCAGGTAAAAGAAAATGATCGCCATCAGCATAAAAAATTTTCCGACAATACGCCGATTCTTTTTCATATCATTCTCCTTTCTCAGCTCTCGGAAACCTGTGAGTTTCTTTCTTCAATGTGTCTGACGAGATACATGCTCAGCATCATCAGGGCCGCCATGATTACAGCGATCGCTGAACCGAAGT
Organism: Lachnospiraceae bacterium; assembly: GCA_017460845.1. GTDB lineage: Bacteria > Bacillota > Clostridia > Lachnospirales > Lachnospiraceae > Avilachnospira. The sequence continues at coordinate 16,775 of JAFUAE010000189.1, read as the reverse complement.
TCCATTCACCGACCGTGATGAACTGGTTCTCGATCACATTTCCGATGAGGAAATACTGACCGCCGCCAAGCAGCTTCGGAATAAAGAAGGAACTGACTGCAGGAAGAAAAACAAGGCTGATACCGCTCACTACGCCGGGCAGCGACAGCGGAAAGGTCACTCTCCAGAAGGTCTGGAAACGGTTGGCTCCGAGATCATTGCTCGCTTCCAGCAGGGATCTGTCCATCTTGCACAGAGAGGTATTGATCTGCAGGATCACGAAGGGCAGGAAGTTATATACCATACCGATCAGGACCGCAGATTCCGTATAGAGCAGTTCCGTGTTCCGGAAACCGAGCGCATGGAGCAGCATAGATACAAGTCCTCCCTCCGTCAGGATGCCGATCCAGGCATAGGTGCGCACCAGCATATTGATCCAGGTCGGGATCGTAATGATCAGGACCAGCATGTTGCGTACCCGGTCTGTGTTGCCTGCGATAAAATACGCCACCGGGTATCCGATCAGAATACTGACGATCGTTGTTTTGAGGGCAATCTTTAAGGATCTCCATAACACGATCAGGAAGTCCGGATCCGTGAAGAATCTCACATAATGAGCCAGAGTGAACCTGAAGGAGGTAATGGCATTGCCGCTGTCCGTGACCGAATAAAATACAACGATCAGCATCGGAAGCAGGAGCATCAGAATGCTCCACACAATATATGGAAATGCAAGCTGCTGTAGTCTTTTCATGTTGAGAATCTCCTTTTCGATAAGCTCCGGATGACTCCGCGCTTCGCGCTCTGGATATTCGTTCGGAGCTTATGTCGTCATTCTTTTCATGACGTGGATGTCGTCTTTTCCGAATTTCAGGCCGACTTCCGCGCCTTCTTCGATATAGTTGACCGTGCGGACCTTGAACTCGCGTCCTTCCGTCGAGAATGTGACCTGGTAGGACATGCCCTCTTTCACCTGCTCGGGATCAAAATCATAATCCACGTACATTTCAACTTTTTCATCCTCATTGGAAAGCTTCCAGCCCTGTGCATTCGCCCAGGTCTTAAGATCCGTATCCAGGGCGACCGACTCCATCAGTTCGTCCTGTGTCTTGAAGAAGTTGAATGCCATAACCGCCTCGTTGGCCTTGACATTCTTCACGATCGGCTGGTTGACCACATAGATCATCTTCTGGATCATGGTGCCGCCGGCTGTAGAGAACACGACCGGATATTCTCCCTCTTCTTCCTTTACGGAATACTCGATACTGCTGATGGAAATATAATCATCCGTTTCCGGATTCCAGGCCTGGGCGTCCGCGCGGGCAATGACCTCCTTATCGTCCAGCAGCGGAACGTCTTCGATATCCACAAAGAAATCATTGGCGGAAATCCTCTCTTTCCCGTCAGCGGATACGACCTCGTTATTTTTGATCACGCGCATGCGCACAGTCACGGAAGTACCCGGGACCGTTTCAACCATAGTCTCATAATAGACGCCCTTAAACAGCACACTGTCGACAACACCCGTCAGCGTACCGAGCTCCGGCGGAACAATGACCAGGTCCTCCGGACGGATCACGACGTCTACGTCCTCATTGCGGGCAAATCCGAAATCCACACACTCAAAATCCTTATCGTCAAAGCGCACCAGATAATCATCCAGCATTTTGCCCGGAATGATATTGGATTCCCCTACGAAATCGGCCACATAGCGGTTGACAGGCGTATTGTAAATATCCTGCGGGGAACCGATCTGCTGGATCTCCCCGTTTCGCATCACAACGATTTTGTCCGACATCGTCAGCGCTTCTTCCTGGTCGTGTGTGACAAAAATAAAGGTAATGCCGACCTCCTGCTGGATCCGTTTCAGCTCGTACTGCATCTCCTTGCGCAGCTTCAGGTCCAGCGCCCCGAGCGGTTCGTCAAGCAGCAGGACCTTCGGCTCATTGACCAGCGCCCTGGCAATGGCAACTCTCTGCTGCTGTCCTCCGGAGAGCAGTGTAACATTTTTCTTTTCATATCCTTCGAGACCGATCAGCTTCAGCATCTTCATAACTTTCTGCTCGATCACGTCCTTACTCATCTTTTTGATCTTCAGGCCGAAGGCAATATTGTCATAAACATTCATATGCGGGAAAAGGGCATATTTCTGGAATACGGTATTCAGCTCCCGCTTATAGGGCGGCAGCTTTGCAATATCCTCACCGTCAAAAATGACTTCTCCCTCGGTCGGTTCAAGGAAACCTCCCAGAATTCTGAGCAGCGTTGTTTTGCCGCACCCGGAAGGTCCGAGCAGGGTCACAAACTCATTCTCCTTAATATCAAGATTGACATTTTTCAGAACCAGCTGATCCCCGAAAATCATCACAATATTACGGAACTGAATTAAAGTTTTCTCTTCCATCCTGAGTTCTCCTTTTCACCGATCCTCTGCATACGGACTCCCGAAGCCATATGCGTTATCTTCATAATCCCGGTCGTCATCCGGTGCTGTCAAAAGCTCCTTCAGGGCCCTGTTCACCGATTCTGCCCCGAATCCCCTGCGTGCAAGATAGGCAAATGCTTTTGTCCGGTCCGCAGGCTTCACCCCCGATGGGTACTTCTTCCGGAGTGCCTTCAGACATGCGCTGTCTTCTTCCTCCCGCGAAATATCATTAAGAAGTTCCCTGATCTGTTCCCCCTGCACTCCCTTTTGCCGGAGCCTCGCTTCGATCTCGCGCACGGATTTTGTACCGCGCAGTTCCGAAATCAGCTCTCCTGCGTATCTTTCGTCATCCGCAAAGCTGTACTTATCCAGAAATGCAAAGGTCTCATCTATTATTTCAGAGGGATAATATCCTTCGCGAAGCTTACGCCGGATCTCTTCCCGGGATCTGTCCCCGTTTTTCAGGTAATACAGCACCCTCTTTTTCGCCCGCGGAAGCAGGATCTCCTCCATGATACGCCTGTAGTCCGCTTCCTCCAGTACGGTCCCGGCAGCCCCTGCTGAAGGAATGCGGGCCTTTCTGCATTCTCCTTTATACAAAAGAAAGGTCACCTCGCCGTTATCGAGGATGACCTTGTTCCTTTTATGATCAAATTCTTTTACTTCTGTTATCGTATATGCCATCTGCAATCAATCTGCCGGATCGTCAGGCACGGCTCCTGCTGTATCGTCAGGGATCAGGCCAAGTCTGATCCTCAGCTTGTGATCGATTTCTTCCATGATTTCCGGATTGTCCGCAAGATACTGCTTCGCATTCTCGCGTCCCTGTCCGATTTTACTGCCGTTATACGCAAACCATGCGCCGCTTTTTTCCACAAGATCCTCCCGGACCGCGAGATCGATCAGATCTCCCGACCTGGAAATGCCCTTGCCGAACATAATATCAAATTCAGCCTCTCTGAACGGCGGTGCAACTTTGTTCTTTACGATTTTGACCTTAACATGGTTTCCGACAGGCTCGGAACCCTGCTTGATCGTCTCGGTACGCCTCACGTCCATGCGGACGGAAGCATAAAACTTCAGTGCGCGTCCTCCGGTCGTTGTCTCCGGATTGCCGAACATGACGCCGATCTTTTCCCTGAGCTGGTTAATGAAGATCACAACGCAGTTGGACTTTGCGATCACGCTCGTCAGCTTGCGGAGTGCCTGAGACATCAGTCTTGCCTGCAGACCGACAACGGAATCTCCCATATCGCCTTCGATTTCCTTTTTCGGGACGAGTGCCGCTACAGAGTCGACCACGATCACGTCCACTGCGCCGGAGCGCACCATGGTATCGGCGATCTCCAGTGCCTGTTCGCCGTTATCCGGCTGCGAAATATATAAATTATCAATATCTACGCCGATATTTCTGGCATAGACCGGGTCCAGAGCATGCTCGGCGTCGATAAAACCGGCAATGCCTCCCTGCTTCTGTGCTTCTGCCACAACATGGAGCGCGAGGGTCGTCTTTCCTGAGGATTCCGGACCGTAGATCTCGATCACGCGTCCCCTCGGAACGCCGCCGACTCCGAGCGCTGCGTCAAGGCTGAGAGAACCTGTGGAGATCACATCGATCGTCCTGTCCTTGCCTGAGTCGCCAAGCTTCATGACGGCTCCCTGTCCGAAATCGCGCTCGATCTGCTTAATAGCCGCCTCGAGAGCTTTCTGCTTATCTTCTCTTGTTACTTCTTTTGCTGCTGGCATCTTGATTTCCTTCTCTGTAGTTTATTTCAGCAATTACCGCCATCGGCGCGGTTTAGATAGTATAGCATAATTTCAGCTGAATTCAAAACGGATCATTCAAAAATGGTGATGTAATTTGCATCAGAATTCTAAAGTTTTTATAAAAATTAGCACTCACCTCTTGAAAGTGCTAACAATCGTGTTATACTCAACTTGTCACGGGAAATGCTGACGTCCTGCTTTGAGTGCCTGAAACATGAAACAGCATTTTCTAAGATAAGCAAACTTCATGCCAACTTCGTTGGCACTACGTATACATGAAAGTAGCGCATCCCCTTCGCACTTCGTGCTCGGCTCGCTGACTTTCATAGTAAAACGAGGAGGTAAATCCATTATGAATATCAATAAATTTACCCAGAAATCCATAGAGGCCGTACAGGGCTGCGAATCTGTCGCTCTCGAATACGGCAACCAGCAGATCGAGCAGGCGCATCTTCTCTACAGCCTGCTGAATCTTGACGACAGCCTGATCAAAAAGCTGTTCCAGAAGATGAACATCGATACAGACGCATTCCTGCGGGATCTGACTTCTGTCATCAGCTCTTTCCCGAAGGTCAGCGGCGGAAGTGTTTATTTTTCAAATGACGCCAACCGCGTCCTGACCGAGGCGGAGAACCATTCCAAAGCCATGGGCGATGAATACGTCTCCGTTGAGCATCTTTTCCTGGCCCTTCTTGACCGCGCGGACAGGAATATGCAGCGTCTGTTTTCCGATTACCGTATTGACAAAAACGCGTTTCTGAAGGTACTCTCCGAGGTCCGCGGAAACCAGAAGGTCGTTTCGGACAATCCGGAGGCGACTTATGATACTCTGAAAAAATACGGGACCGATCTGGTGCAGCGTGCCAGGGACCAGAAGCTGGATCCCGTCATCGGCAGAGACTCCGAGATCCGTAATGTGGTCCGGATCCTCAGCCGGAAGACGAAAAACAACCCAGTCCTGATCGGTGAGCCGGGTGTCGGCAAAACCGCCGTCGTAGAAGGGCTTGCACAGCGTATTGTCCGCGGGGATGTACCGGACAGCCTGAAGGACAAAACCATCTTCTCTCTTGATATGGGCGCGCTGATCGCCGGCGCAAAATACCGCGGCGAATTTGAAGAAAGACTCAAAGCCGTTCTGAAGGAGGTCTCCGAATCTGACGGCAGGATCATTCTCTTTATTGATGAGATCCGTACGATCGTGGGCGCAGGCAAGACCGAAGGCTCCATGGACGCAGGCAATATGCTCAAGCCCATGCTCGCAAGAGGCGAACTCCACTGCATCGGCGCTACGACACTCGACGAATACCGCTATATCGAAAAAGATCCGGCTCTGGAGCGCCGTTTCCAGCCTGTCATGGTGGACGAGCCCAGCGTGGAAGACACGATTTCGATCCTCCGCGGCATCAAAAACCGTTATGAAGTATTCCACGGCGTAAAGATCACGGATGCGGCGCTTGTTTCCGCTGCGGTTCTTTCCAACCGTTATATCTCGGACCGTTTCCTTCCCGACAAAGCCATCGATCTGGTCGACGAGGCCTGCGCCATGATCAAGACCGAAATGAACCAGCTGCCTGCAGAGCTCGACGAACAGCAGCGCAGGATCATGCAGATGGAGATCGAGATCACAGCTCTGAAAAAAGAAACCGATACCCGTTCCATGGAGCGGCTCCAGGAGCTGCAGAAGGACCTTGCAGAGCTGAAGGATCAGTTCAACGCCCAGAAGGCAAAATGGGAATACGAGAAAGGCGCTGCCGACAGACTTTCCGCACTCCGCGAGAATATCGAAAAGCTCGGCGATGAGGCGGAGATCCTCCAGAGAAAGGGCGCCTATGAAGAAGCCGGAGCGATCCTCTACGGCAAGCTCCCGCAGCTGAAAAAGGAGCTTGCGGAGGCCGAAGAGAAAAACCGTACCGAAGGTCACGATCTGGTGCATGAAAGCGTCAACGACGATGAAATTGCGAAAATCGTCTCCAAATGGACCGGGATCCCGGTTTCAAAGCTTTCGGAAAGCGAACGCGCCAAGGTGCTTTCCCTTCCTGACCAGCTCCATAAGCGTGTGATCGGGCAGGATGAAGCCGTGCAGCGCGTGTCCGATGCCATTATCCGTTCCAAGGCGGGCATCAAGGATCCGTCCAAGCCGATCGGTTCCTTCCTCTTTATGGGCCCGACCGGTGTCGGCAAGACCGAGCTTGCCAAGACTCTGGCAGAAGCGCTCTTTGACGACGAAAACAATATGGTGCGTATCGATATGTCCGAATATATGGAAAAGCACTCCGTCTCCAGGCTGATCGGAGCGCCTCCCGGATATGTCGGCTACGATGAGGGCGGGCAGCTGACCGAAGCAGTCAGGAGAAAACCCTACTCCGTCATTCTCTTTGATGAAGTGGAAAAAGCGCATCCTGACGTATTCAATGTCCTGCTGCAGGTCCTTGATGACGGACGTATTACGGATTCCAAGGGCAAAACCGTAGACTTCAAAAATACGGTCATTATCCTGACCTCCAACCTCGGCTCGTCCTATCTGCTGGAAGGCATCGACCAGGACGGCAATATTACCGAAGAGGCCCGGAAGGCAGTCGACACGATCCTGAAGCAGAGCTTCCGCCCGGAGTTCCTGAACAGGCTGGACGAGACGATCCTGTTCAAGCCGCTGCAGAAGGGAGACATTTCCAGAATTATCGAGCTGTCCGTCGCCGATATCAACAAGAGGCTGAAAGACAGGGATATCTCTCTGGAAATGACACCGGCCGCAATCACCTATTGTGTGGACAGCGGCTACGACCCGCAGTTCGGTGCACGTCCGCTCAAGCGTTTCATCCAGAAGCATGTTGAAACCATTGCAGCAAGGGCTATTCTGGAAGGCAGCATCATTGAAGGCGATACGATCCTGATCGACTTTGCGGACGGTGCACTTACGGCTGCAAAAAAATCCTGACCGGCAAAATTGCATCCCTTCCGGCGGACTGTTTATGGTAAAATGTCCGCACAGGCAGGACAGCTGCAATGAAACAATGCATGGAAAGCCGCAGACCCGCCCGGCGGAATTATTCGGGCGGACTGCGGGATAAACGGGCTGCAATATGGACTTATTTGATTATATGCGTGAACAGAACAAAAAGGACGAGGGGCCGCTGGCCTCTCGTCTTCGTCCCGAAACACTTGACGAGATCGTAGGGCAGGAACATATCCTCGGAAAGGATAAGCTGCTTTACCGCGCCATCAAGGCAGACAAGCTCGGCTCGGTGATCCTTTTCGGACCGCCGGGGACCGGGAAGACAACCATCGCCCGCGTGATAGCCAATACGACTCACGCACAGTTCCGCCAGCTGAATGCAACGACCTCCGGAAAGAAGGATATGGAGGAGGTCGTGGAAGCAGCAAAGCAGAATCTGGCCTGCGGCACCAGGACGATCCTGTTTATCGACGAGATACACCGCTTCAATAAGGCGCAGCAGGATTATCTGCTGCCCTTTGTGGAAGACGGGACCATTACCCTGATCGGCGCCACCACGGAAAACCCGTTTTTTGAAGTCAACCGCGCACTGCTCTCGCGCTCGAGGCTTTTTGAACTGAAGGCGCTGTCCGCCGAAAACATACGGACTCTGATCCTGCGCGCTGTCCGGGATGAAAGAAAAGGCATGGGCATGTACCGTCCGTATATCGACGATAATGCCGCCGATTTCTTAAGCGATATCTCGGAAGGAGACGCCCGGGCAGCTCTGAATGCGGTCGAGCTGGCTGTTCTGACGACCTCCCCGGATCCCGACGGCCGCATTCATCTGACACTCGATATCATGCAGGACTGCATCCAGAAGCGGGCGATCGGATACGACAAGGACGGCAACAGCCATTATGATACGATTTCCGCCTTCATCAAGAGCATGCGCGGGTCGGATCCAGATGCGGCGGCCTATTATGTAGCGCGAATGCTCGAAGCCGGCGAGGATATTAAATTTATCGCCCGGCGTATCATGATCTGCGCCTCTGAGGACGTGGGAAATGCAGATCCCATGGCTCTGGTGCTGGCCACTAACGCATCTCTTGCCGTGGAGCGCATCGGTCTTCCAGAGGCCCGCATTATCCTCACGCACGCAGCGACCTATGTCGCCTCGGCGCCGAAATCCAATTCCGTGGTCTGCGCCATTGACAAAGCCCAGGAAATCGTGCGCCGGACAGGCAATCTGCCGATCCCGGTTTATCTGCGCGATGTTCATTTTGAGGAAAGCGGAAGGCCGGGCGAAGGCGAAGGCCGCTTTGCCGGCAACGGCACAGGATACCGCTATGCCCACAATTATCCGAACCACTATGTGGATCAGCAGTATCTGCCCGACGCAGTCAGGGACGAAGAGATCTATCAGCCCTCCGATAACGGATATGAACATGAAATCCGGGAATATTTCCGGAAAATCGGAAGGCGGAAGGGCTCCGGTGAGCCTGAAAGCTATACGCCGGATCATTTTTCCGGCATCTGACCGTTATTCGGCAGGAACACCCGGAGCGGATTCTGAGGGTTTGCCCCATACGGAGTGCCCGAATGATCCTTTCTACATTCAGGGCATTCGGGCACGGAGTGGGGAGAGAATCCATTCCGGGTGTTCCTGCCGGATGAGATGACCCGGCTCAAAATTTAGGATAACTTAAGATTTTTCCTATGGAAACTCTAAAAAGTATGGTGTATACTGCGTCAATAGTTTTAGAAGCCGATGGAACGGCAGGCGGTCCTTCAGCATAAAGTAAGCCATTATTTGTTAAAGGACCTGTCACTGCCCCTGAAATAGCCTATATTTTTGAATAACGGAGATTGAATATTATGAAAAAGATCACATTGTTGGCAGCACTTGCTGCAGCCGCCGTGCTGGCTGCATGCGGAAGCAAACAGACAGAAAATGTGCCGACCCAGTCGGCCGCGCCGGCTGAAACCCAGGCCGCAGGGCCCCTTACGGATGCTATCGCAGAATCCAAGCCTGACGTATCCGCAGCCGACACACAAGTCAGTGTCAGCCTTCCGGAGGAATATGACCAGCAGTTCTTCGAGGGTGTTGTATCCGGTTATGAGGGCAATGTCCTGACAGTCGACGGCACATCTTCAATGAGCTTTGACATCAGCGCCGTGGAAGAGGATGATGAAAGCCTGATCGTCCGCGGATGCTATGTAGAGGTCATTTACGCGGATGCGGCCGAAAGCGGCGTTTATCCTGCTGAGGCAGTAACCGTGCTCAACGATAACGAACAGCTTGCACAGCAGGAAGAAAGAGATCCCGTCATTTTCGGCAAGCTGCAGTATATGGACATCAATGAGATCTCGCTGGTGGACGACGCAGGAAGGACTCTGGAATTTGACGGTGCTATCGCACGCAAGGTCTCCTTCGGAGAGATCAAGCCCGGCGACGAAGTCAGGATCACATATGCAGGCACCATCAACAAGTCTGAAGAGGCAGGAGACGATGCGGGCATTTTCTCCGGCACTCCGTTTGCGCTTAAGGTCGTCGCTCTGGATGCGCTGAAATCAGAGGATGCCGAAGCAAACTATGTAGACGGCGTCATTTCAACGATCGACGGCACCAGCATGACACTCTCCTCTCCGATCACGGATTTTGAGTGCAGCGCTGCGGATGCTTCCGTATTCAGCGGCCTTGCCGAGGAACAGAAGATCCGTGCTTATTACAGCGGCTCCCTCACCGATATCGTTCTGAACATCACAAAGGTCGAGCAGCAGTAAGACGGCGTAATTCAGGCATAAATATACATAATGATTTTCAGGCATCCGGTCCGCTGGCCGGGTGCCTTTTTTAATACTTTATTTTATCCGCAAAAAGCTGTATGATACCTACTTAAGGATTATACATTTCCGGAGGTTTTTATGAATAAAATTACAATGACAACACCGCTCGTCGAAATGGACGGCGATGAAATGACAAGAGTGCTCTGGCAGATGATCAAGGATGAACTCATTCTTCCCTTTGTGGATCTGAAAGCCGAATACTACGACCTCGGCCTGAAACACAGAGATGAGACCAATGACCAGGTCACCGTTGACGCAGCCAATGCAGTCAAAAAATACGGAGTTGCCGTCAAGTGCGCGACGATCACGCCGAACGCAGCACGTATGAAAGAATATCAGCTGAAGGAAATGTGGAAGAGCCCGAACGGCACGATCCGTTCTATCCTGGACGGAACAGTATTCCGTGCTCCGATCCTTGTCAAAGGCATCGAGCCTTATGTGCGGACCTGGAAAAAGCCGATCGTCATGGCAAGACATGCCTACGGCGACGTCTATAAGGCAGCTGAAATGAGGATCCCGGGTCCCGGTACCTGTGAGCTCGTCTTCCGCGGCGAGGACGGCAGCGAGACAAAGGAACTGATCCATCACTTCCAGGGTCCCGGCGTCGTTCAGGGTATGCACAATCTGGACAGCTCCATCTCTGCTTTCGCTCACAGCTGCTTCTCCTACGCTCTTGATCAGAAGATGGATCTGTGGTTCGCATCCAAGGATACGATTTCCAAAAAATACGACCAGCATTTCAAGCTGTGCTTCCAGGAAATCTTTGACCGGGATTACAAGGAAAAATTTGAAGCTCTCGGTCTGAAATATTTCTACACCCTGATCGACGATGCCGTAGCGCGCGCCGTCAAATCCGAGGGCGGCTTTATCTGGGCGCTCAAAAACTATGACGGCGACGTCATGAGCGACCTGGTAGCTTCCGCTTTCGGCTCTCTGGCAATGATGACCTCCGTCCTTGTTTCGCCTCACGGCTGGTATGAATATGAGGCAGCGCACGGGACCGTGCAGCGGCATTATTACCGGTGGCTTAAGGGAGAGCAGACATCCACCAATCCGATGGCGACGATCTTTGCCTGGTCGGGAGCCCTGAAAAAAAGAGGTGAGCTGGATCATAATCAGGCGCTCTGCACTTTCGGGGAAAAGCTCGAAAAAGCTTCTGTCCTGGCGATCGAGAACGGTCTGATGACGGGCGATCTTGCTTCCATTACGACCCATCCGGATCCGACCACGCTGAATAGCGCTGATTTCATTCACGAGATCCGCAATATACTCGAAACCATTTGAAACGAGGAGAATGACTTATGATCAAGCTTTATGATAACGGCGTCTATATCGTAAACGGAATGCAGCTTTGCGAAAGCGCTGCCGAAGCAGGTTCTCTGACAGGCAGTGTTCCTGAGCCGGTTGAGGCAGCAAAAGGAACGATCGCTTACGGGATCCTGAAGGCCCATAATCAGAATGAAGATATGAAGCATCTGAAGCTGCGCTTCGACAGCCTGACCTCTCATGATATTACCTATGTAGGTATTATCCAGACCGCCAGGGCATCCGGCCTGACCGAGTTCCCGATCCCCTATGTTCTGACGAACTGTCACAACAGTCTCTGTGCGGTCGGCGGAACGATCAATGAGGATGACCATAAATTCGCACTTTCGGCCGCGCACAAATACGGCGGCATCTATGTTCCCGCAAATATGGCCAACATTCACAGCTTCAACCGTGAAGCCATGGCCGGCTGCGGAAAGATGATCCTCGGTTCGGATTCCCATACCCGCTATGGGGCGCTCGGCTGCATGGCTGTCGGAGAAGGCGGCGGCGAGCTTGCGAAGCAGCTTCTGAAGCGTACCTATGATTTCGATTATCCGCAGACTGTGGCAGTCTATTTAAGCGGCGCGCCGAAGCCCGGCGTCGGTCCGCACGATGTGGCGCTGTCCATTGTAGGCGCTGTCTATAAAAACGGCTATGTCAAGAACAAAATCATGGAATTCGTCGGACCCGGCATTGCCTCGCTTCCGATCGAATACCGCAATGCCATTGATGTCATGACAACAGAGACCACCTGCTGGAGTTCCATCTGGATGACAGACGCGGAGACCAGACGCTACTTTGATCTTCACTGCCGTCCCGAGGATTACAGGGAACTGAAGCCCGCAGAAACAGCCTATTACGACGGCTGCATTTCCATCGACCTTTCAAAGGTGGAGTGCACCATTGCAATGCCGATGCACCCGTCCAACACCTTTACGATCCGCGAGCTCATCGAAAATGCGGAGGATATTCTGCACGAAACGGAAACTGTTATGAACAGCCAGGTCAAGGGAGCCCGCTTCGACCTTATGAGCAAACTGCGCGGCGGCAGCATTTATGTCGAGCAGGGCGAAATAGCTGGATGCGCAGGCGGTACCTATGACGGCATTCTGGCTGCTGCCGATATCCTTCGCGGCAAAAACTGCGGCAACGGAGCATTCAGCCTGAGCATCTATCCGGGCAGCATGCCCGCTTATGCACGCCTTGTAAGGACAGGAGCCGTTTCGGACCTGATCTCCGCCGGCGTTATTATGAGGGAATGCTTCTGCGGACCATGCTTCGGCGCAGGGGACTGCCCCGCAAACGGAGAATTCTCGATCCGTCACACGACCAGAAACTTCCCGAACAGGGAGGGTTCCAAGCCGGGCGAAGGACAGCTCTCCGCAGTCGCCCTTATGGATTCCCGCTCAATTGCAGCTACGGCGGCAAACGGCGGAAAGCTTACCGCCGCGACAGACCTTGAGATCGAATATACAAAGCCGGATTATGAATTTGAAGCAGCCATCTATGAAAAGAGGGTTTATAACGGATGGGGACATCCGGAGCCGGATTTCGAGCTGAAGTTCGGACCCAATATCAAGGACTGGCCGGCAATGCCTGCTCTTTCCGAGGACCTGCTGCTGAAGATCTGCAGCTATATTGACGATCCGGTCACGACTACAGATGAGCTGATCCCGTCCGGAGAAACCTCCAGCTACCGCTCCAATCCGGAACGCCTGAGCGAGTTTGCGCTTTCCAAGCGTGATCCCGAATACGCAGGACGCAGTAAGGCTGTCAGGGAATTCGAGCGTGAACGTGTTGCAAAAGGCAGCTTCCCGGCTGAGCCTGCAGCGGTTTACGCAGCATTAAGCAGCGCCGGTATTTCCAATGACCCGATCCATACCGACATCGGATCCTCGATTTTTGCAATGCTGCCCGGAGACGGCTCCGCCAGAGAACAGGCTGCTTCCTGCCAGAGAGTGCTCGGTGCTTCGGCAAACTTTGCAGCCGGCTATGCTACGAAGCGTTACCGCTCCAACTGCATCAACTGGGGCATGATCCCGTTCCTGATCGAGGATCCCTCGATCCTCAGGCTCGGCGATTATGTCTTTGTTCCCGATATCCGCAGCGCGATCCTGGAAAATGCAGACAGGATCACGGCATATGTGATCCGCCGTTCGGATGAAGAGCCCTCCGGCTGGAGCATCCGGGAATTCAGCACATCCACCGGCGCCCTGACTCCGGATGAACGCCAGATCATTGCCGACGGCTGTCTGATCAATTATTACCGCGAACACTGAATGATTGGTGGAAATCCACAAAAACAGCCGTGATAAGCCCTGATACCCTAAACAGTTTTGACAAAACAATAACAAGTGGGTATAGTATATATAAAGGCATTTGTTCAGTCCGGCGACTGAAAGATGAAAGCCGATCATACAGGTTTAGATCATAAAGGAGCAGTGTTATATGAAGGTTTTATTTGCTGGTTCAGAATGCTATCCGTTTGTAAAAACAGGCGGTCTTGCCGATGTCATGGGAGCTCTCCCGAAAGCGCTGAAGGCGGAAGGCATTGATGTCCGCGTCATTCTTCCGAAATACGGATGTATTCCGGACAGATTTAAGGAAAAGATGGAATATATTACGCATTTTTATATGCGTCTCGGGAATAATCCGTTTGAGAAATATGTCGGTCTGCTGACCTGCGAACTGGATGGGATCACCTACTACTTCATCGATAACGAAGAGTACTATTCCTACGGCAATCCCTATACAGATATTATCAATGATATCGAACGGTATATTTTCTTCTCAAAGGCTGTCCTTGCAGCACTCCCGGTCCTTGATTTCCTGCCGGACATCATTCACTGCCACGACTGGCAGGCAGCTCTGATACCGGTCTATCTGAGAACACTTTTCAAGGATACGGAAATGGCACATAAGGCCAAGACTGTTTTCACGATCCACAACCTCAAATTCCAGGGCATTCACAGCCCGCATTACATTCAGTCCCTGAGCGGTCTGCCGGATTATGTATTCGGCATGAACGACCTCCTTCACAATAAGGATGCCAATATGCTGAAAGGCGCGATCGTCTTTTCCGACAAGGTCACCACTGTCAGTGAGACCTATGCATGGGAGATCACAACACCCGAATACGGCGAATCCTTAGAAGGAGTTCTCTCCTACTACCAGTACAAACTCTGCGGCATTGTCAACGGCATCGACTATGAAGTCTATAATCCCGAGACAGACAGCAGGCTTTTCAAAAACTACGGCACCAAGGATTTCGTGACCGGAAAGAGAGAAAACAAACTGAAGCTGCAGGAGGAACTCGGGCTGGAGGTCAACAAAGACAAATTCGTGATCGGACTGATTTCGAGACTGACCGACCAGAAAGGCCTGGATCTCGTATCCTCGATTATTGAGCCGCTGATCGACGGCAATACACAGTTTATTCTGATCGGTACCGGCGATCCCTGGTATGAAGGAATGTTCCGTGAACTCGAGAACCGCTACAAAGGCCAGGTCAGCTCCAACATCATGTATTCCGATGAAAGAGCGAGAAAGCTTTATGCGGCGGCTGATATCATGCTCGTGCCCTCTCGCTTCGAACCGTGCGGCCTTACCCAGCTGATGGCGTTCCGTTACGGAGCGATCCCGGTCGTCAGGGAGACCGGCGGATTAAAGGATACCGTCCAGCCGTATAACGAGTATGAAGAGACCGGCAACGGATTCTCCTTTGACCGTTATGATGCAGGCCTTCTGCTCGATACGATCAACTATGCGAAAACCGTCTACTTCGAGCGCCAGAAATCCTGGAGAGGCATCATGCGCAGAGCGATCACCGCGGATTATTCCTGGAATGTCTCCGCTGAGAAATATAAATTCCTCTATCAGGAACTGGAAAGCTGGCAGTAAGCCTGTCTGTCCTGCTGCTGGAAATACTCCCGGCTGTATCGTTTCATTGTGACCCGTTTTGATCATTTGCCGGAAAGGAGATACAGGCGATGCTTCACTCATTCACCCGTAACTATAACGATCTGTCCACAGAGGCCGGATTTCAGTTTGAATTCTTCTGCGACTGCTGCGGAAACGGAGTCAAAAGCAGTTTTATGGAGTCCTCCACTTACGGACAGCGCCAGCGCTCCGAACGCACCGGCCGGCTGGCTTCGACCATAGGAAATCTGCTAGGAGGCCGCGCAAACGACCTCGGCTGGGCTTTGGAGCGCGGCAGTGATTTCCTGAGCAGCCGCTTCAGCGAACAGTCCCCGGAATGGCGCCGGGAACAGGAACAGGCCTTTGACGCGGCACAGGCGGAAGTGCGTCCGCTCTTTAAGAAGTGTCCCGCCTGCAACAAATGGGTCTGCTCCGACTGCTGGAATGAAGATGAAGGACTCTGCACAGACTGTGCTCCGCGTGAATCCAGCTACGTCGCGCAGGCGCGCAGCCAGGCAATGCGGAGAAATATAGATGAAGCCGCCGAAACCGCGACTGTATGGCAGGGAAAGATCGAAACACGGACTACGGTCTGCCCGCAGTGCGGAAAGCCGGCAGGCAAAGGAAAATTCTGTAACTATTGCGGCGCTCCCCTCGGGACGCAGCGCTGCCCGAACTGCGGCGCTCAGGTCGCTCTCGGGCTCAAATTCTGCGGTGAATGCGGTTCTCCGATGCAGAAAAGCGGAAAATGTCCAAACTGCGGATTTGAAAACGAACCCGGCATGAAATTCTGCGGTGAATGCGGAGCAAAACTCTGATGCTGTACCACGGACATGCGCTCGGCACGGATACGGAACTTTCCGTGGAGCCGGAGGGACTCCGGACGCATTCCTTCTGCAGCTGGAAGAAGCGATGGAAGCGATGGGCGTTCATCGCGAGATCATTTATCTGTCAGATGAGCAGCTTGCGGAAAAACCGCTTTACCGTATGGCGGTCGACCGCGCTCCTGCGGTCCGCTTCCTGCGCGAACGGTCGGACGGCCGTCTGATCCACAGTGCGGGACATGACAAACGGCTGGAAGAATATCTCAAGCAATAAAAGTAATGATTCCAAAAACAAAAACAGAGGTGAAATACCCTCTGTTTTTTATTCGGTATCATTTGTGTTTCTGTCAATAGATCTGCGCGAATACAGGCGCCACAACCACAGAGATCAGGCCTGTCACAGCCAGGGAAAGCCCGCTGATCGCGCCTTCGATCTCTCCGATCTCCAGTGCTTTTGCGGTGCCTACCGCATGAGAAGAGCTTCCGATCGCCACGCCCCGCGCGACCGGGTCATCAATGTGGAAGATGCGGATCACCGGCTCGGCGATCGCGTTGCCGAGATTGCCGGTCAGCAGGATCCAGACGATCGTGATCGATGGATATCCTCCGTTTGCTTCGCAAATACCGAGTCCGATCGCCGTAGTGACATTTTTCGGGAGCAGGGTCACATACTGATCATGCGGCAGCCTGAAGAGTATGCTCAATGCGAGTATCATCAGCATGGTCACGCCGACGCCCGTCAGGATCCCGATCATAATCGCCTTGAAATGGG
>JAFUAE010000188.1 GCA_017460845.1 Lachnospiraceae bacterium | reverse complement strand
CCTTGCAGAAGAGCTTCACCAGCAGCTGGCCGCTGACGGACATCGTTTCATTCAGGATACCGTTGATTTCATCATTGCACTCCTGGGCTTCCCTTGTCAGGTTCCACCTGGTTTTGCCCGCGCGTCTCGTAGGCAGTACAAACAGCGGGATCACGGCGATCCCGAGCAGCGCCAGGATCCAGTTCTTCCGGAACATGGCGGCAAGGGCGAACACCAGTGTGATCGAATTGGAAAGAATGCTCTTAAAGGTATTTGTGATCACAGACTCTACGCCGTCAATATCACTTGTCATTCTGGTAATGATATCGCCCTGATTGTTATCAGTATAAAACCGGTGCGCCATCTTCTGCAGGTGGCGGAACATCTGGTTGCGCATATCATAGGTGATATGCTGGGCGATCCAGGTATTCATATAGCTTTCGGCCACGCCGATCAGATTGGCGGCCAGAGTCACGCCGAAAGAGGCTGCCACATACAGGACCAGCTTTTGCATATCCCTGGCGATCAGTCCCTCGTCGATGATTTTGCCGGTCAGGATGGACGGCAGAAGGCCGAAGATCGAAGAAACCGCAATGCACAGCAGCACGAGGACCAGCTGCATCCAGTATGGTTTCAGATAGGAAAGCGCGCGGATCACGAGCTGCGGCGTGATCTTTGGCTGCGCAGCCTTTTCCTCTTCCGTCATATAATGGCCTCCGTGGCCTCCTCTCATTCCTCCTCCGGGCGGCATATCCTGTTCCTCCTGATCAACTCAATGCACTTTTCATTATTTTAACATATTCGCCGATATATTCGGGCGCATCCGTCCCATGTTTTTCCAGAAGTTTTACGATTGCGGAACCGACGATCGCTCCGTCGGAGAGATCCGCCATTTTCTTTGCCTGTTCCGGTGTGGAAATGCCGAATCCGATCGCACAGGGGACCGAGGTATTCTCCCTGATCACCCGGACGATCGATGCCAGATCCGTCCTGATCTCACTTCTTACGCCGGTGACGCCCAGGCTTGAAACCAGGTAAATAAATCCTTCCGCTTCCTTTGCAATCATTGCGATCCTGTTTTCCGAGGTCGGAGCGATCAGGGAGATCAGATCCACGCCATACTGCCTGCATAAGGGCAGAAATTCCTCTTTCTCCTCGAATGGCAGGTCCGGGAGGATCAGTCCGTCGATCCGGACATCCCTGCAGGCTGCGATAAAACGCTCCGCTCCGTAGGAGAAGACCACATTGGCATAGGTCATAAAAACCATCGGCACCTGCACATCCTGCCTGAGTTCCCTGACAAAGCTGAAGATCCGGTCAGTTGTAACGCCGCCCCTCAGCGCTCTTAAATTGGCTCCCTGGATGACCGGTCCTTCAGCTGTCGGATCCGAAAACGGGATCCCGAGTTCCACCAGGTCCGCACCGTTTTGGACCGCAGCGCGCACTGCTGCCGCCGTCGTCTCCAGATCCGGATCCCCGCAGGTCAGAAATGGAATAAAGGCCTTTCCGTTTTCAAAAGCTTTCCCGATATTACTCATGGATATCCTCCCCTCTGTAGCGGGCAATCGCTGCACAGTCCTTGTCTCCCCTGCCGGAAATCGTGATGACCAGGATCCGGTCTCTGTCCATGGGCGGCGCGATCTTCATGGCATATGCGACCGCATGCGCCGACTCGATTGCCGGAATGATGCCTTCTGTCCTTGCAAGGTATTCAAACGCACAGACTGCTTCCTCGTCTGTTACCGGCACATATTCCGCCCTTCCGATATCATGCAGATATGCGTGCTCCGGACCGATGCCGGGATAATCCAGCCCGGCGGAAATAGAATAAACCGGAGCGATCTGGCCGAACTCATCCTGACAGAAATAGGATTTCATCCCGTGAAAGATCCCGACTCTTCCGGTATTGACTGTCGCTGCAGTTTCGAAGGTATCAATGCCCCGGCCTGCAGCTTCGCAGCCGATCAGGCGTACCTCCTTGTCCTCTATGAAATGGTAAAAGCTGCCGATTGCATTGGAGCCGCCTCCGACGCAGGCAATCACAGCATCGGGAAGCCTTCCTTCCTTCGCCAGGATCTGCTCCCTGATTTCCTTCGAGATCACAGCCTGAAAATCCCGGACGATCGTCGGGAACGGGTGCGGTCCCATAACTGATCCCAGACAGTAATGCGTATCAGCGATCCGGGAGGTCCACTCCCTCATTGCCTCCGACACGGCATCCTTCAGTGTCGCCGTCCCTGTCTTTACGGGAATCACTTCGGCACCAAGGAGGCGCATCCGGTAGACATTCAGCGCCTGTCTGACCGTGTCCTCTTCTCCCATAAAGACAACACACTGCATATCCATAAGCGCTGCTGCCGTAGCTGCAGCTACGCCGTGCTGGCCTGCCCCGGTCTCCGCGATCAGGCGCGTTTTCCCCATCTTCTTTGCCAGGAGTGCCTGTCCCAATACGTTATTGATCTTATGTGCGCCGGTATGATTCAGGTCTTCGCGTTTCAGATAGATTTTTGCCCCTCCGAGATCCCTTGTCATCTTCTCGGCATAGTACAGCCTGGAGGGTCTGCCCGCATATTCGTTGAACAGCCCCGTCAGTTCCCTGTTGAAGACCGGATCATTCTTATAATGCAGATAGGCCTGCTCCAGCTCAATTACGGCGTTCATCAGTGTTTCCGGTATATACTGTCCGCCGTGAATGCCGAAGCGTCCGCTTGGATTTGTCATGATTGTAATTCCTTTCTGGCATTCTCAACAAACGCCGTCATTTTCTCCTTATCCTTCCATCCGTCTGTCTCAATTCCGGAGCTCACATCCACAGCAAAGGGATGAAGGGCCCTGATCGCGTCCCCGACATTGCCGGGATCAAGACCTCCGGCAAGAAAATAAGGGCGCTGTACCGCCGCTGCCAGGCTCCAGTCAAAAAATGCTCCGGAGCCTGTTCCGTAATACAGCAGGATATAGACTGCCGAGCACCCGGACACTTCCCGGGCATCAAATCCGGGACCGATCTGGAAAGCCCGGATCAGGGGCTTTTTCGTCATCCGTCTCAGGGTCCTGATATACGTTTCATCTTCGCTGCCATGAAGCTGTGCCAGATCGATCGTTCCCTCCTCCAGAAGGGCGGCTACCTTTTCCGGCATTTCATCTATAAATACACCGACTGCCTCTATCGGGGAGGCCAGCAGGCGTTTCAGCTCTCTTGCTTTCTCAGGGGACACACAGCGCCGTCTTCCCGCTGCAAACACAAAGCCGATATAATCCGGTTTCAGTTCATTGGCCGCCTCAATATCCGACGGTCTTCTCAGACCGCAAAGCTTGATTTTCGTCATAACAGCCCCTTCAGTTCCTGCAGTCTGCGTTTTTTATCCGGCGCCCTCATTAATGTTTCCCCCACCAGCACGGCATCCGCTCCGATATTGCGGAGCTCTGCGACGTCTGAGGCATTCTGCACACCGCTTTCCGATACAAAGAGCACATCATCCGGGATCAGCGTCCTGAGTCTCCGGCTGTTTTCAGGATCCACGGAAAAATCCCTGAGGTTCCGGTTGTTGACCCCGATCATGCGCGCACCGGCATCCATCGCCATCCGTACCTCTTCCTCCGTATGCGCTTCCGTCAGTGCCGAAAGCCCGAGTTCATCGCATAAACCGAGATATTCCCCCAACTGCGCCCGGCTCAGGATCGAACAGATCAGGAGGACAGCCGAAGCTCCGAGGAGCTTTGCCTCAAAGATCATATATTCATCGACCGTAAAATCCTTCCTGAGACAGGGTATGGAGACCTCTGCCGCAATTTTGCGCAGATAACTGTCACTTCCCAAAAACCATTCCGGTTCTGTCAGGACCGAGATGCAGTCCGCTCCCGCAGCTTCATATTCCCGTGCAATCTCCAGGTATGGAAATTTCGGAGCGATCAGTCCCTTTGAAGGGGAAGCTTTTTTGCATTCACAGATAAAAGAAATATCCGGTACTTTCAGTGCATTTTCAAATGCAAAGCTTCCTCTGGGAAGTGCCAGTGCCTTTTCTCTGACCGCTTTAGGCGGAATGATTCTTTTTGCTTCCTCCACACGTTTCTTTGCATGCTCCGCAAGTCTGTCCAGAATCGTCATACGCCTTCCTCCGGGCGGTTGCTTACCTCGATAAGCTTCTCCAGCGTTGCGAGCGCCCTTCCGGAATCAATGATTTCGGCCGCCAGAGCGATACCGTCTTTCATGCTCTCAGCCTTATTCCCGATATAAAGCGCCGCTCCCGCATTCATGAGCACGGCATTTCTTCTATGACCCTTTTCACCCTGCAGGATCCTCCTGGTTATCGCTGCGTTTTCTTCCGGCGTGCCGCCCTTCAGGTCTTCCTTTGTACAGCGCTCAAAACCGAAATCCTCCGGCGTGATAACCGTGTTTTTATACCAGCCGTCCCTGATTTCGCAGACCTTTGTGGGTGCGCTTAATGATATCTCATCCAGCTTATCCCTGCCGTATACGACCATGCCCCGTTTAATGCCCAGATCGATCAGCACCTGGGTCAAGGGCTCGACCAGATATTCATCATAAACGCCGAGAAGCTGCATGACCGGCCTTCCGGGGTTCGTGAGCGGTCCCAGAATGTTAAATACAGTACGGAATCCAAGCTCCCTGCGGATCGCGCCGACATACTTCATTGAGGTATGGTATTTCTGTGCAAAGAAGAAGCACATGCCTGCTTCATTCAGAAGCTCAATGCATCTGGCGGGACTCTGCTGAATATTCACACCCAGCGCTTCCAGACAATCCGCAGCCCCGCACTGGGAGGAAGCCGCCCTGTTGCCATGTTTTGCAACCTTGATCCCGGCTGCTGCGGCAATCAGTGCCGAGGTCGTGGAGATATTAAAGCTGTGTGCATTATCCCCTCCTGTACCTACGATCTCTAAGAGCTCCATATCTGTCCTCACCGGGATTGCATGCTCTCTCATGGCAACCGCGCAGCCCGTGATTTCATCCGTAGTTTCCGCTCTGGCGCTCTTCGTGGAGAGCGCAGCCAGAAAAGCGGCATTCTGAGTGGCTGAGGTTTCGCCGTTCATGATTTCATTCATGACCGTATAAGCTTCCTCATAGGTGAGATCCTGTTTGTTGACGATTTTTTCAATAGCTTCCTTGATCATAGCCTGTACCTCCTAAATTGCTCATATGGGGGATCGCTGCCTTGTTATACTTGTTGCCTTTTCAAATGTCCTGAAAAAGCAGAAAGTCCCTGACAGAAAGATACTCTTCTTTCTGTCAAGGACGAATAAACTTAAATATCCGCGGTGCCACCTCGACTTCACGGTGTTCCGTGCACTTGTGGGAAATATATTCCCGGGCAGTTAACGCCTGCCCGAACGTCGCAGAATACTCTGTGCAAAAGCACATTTGACTGCGCCCTCAGCGGTCCATTTGACAACTTGTTTCCTGCCCGACTCTCAGCAACACGAACTCTCTGTAAAGGCATCATTGCCGTTATCTCCGCTTCAACGGTTTGATGTATTAAATTGAAATATTTTTATCACAGACTAATGGTTCTTGTCAATATTTAATTCGGATATTTATTCTCCCGCTTTGAGTCAATTGACTTTTCCGTCATGCCACGATACATTATGCTGGTACCTGACTTCATATCCCGAATGG
>JAFUAE010000187.1 GCA_017460845.1 Lachnospiraceae bacterium | reverse complement strand
TCCTCATGATTGCGGAAGATATAAAGACAGAACTTGATCAGGTCATTATAGTCGAGGCCGAAGCATTTCTTTTCCTGATACAGATATCCGTAAAAAATGATGTCGTCCGTTCCGGAAGCATTCATATATTTTTCATGCAGAACGTCCAGGGACATATCGATCATATCCAGATAATATTCCGGTTTTTTAAAGAGCTTCTGGATCTCGATCATATTCCTGGCATCGGAAAATGTCCTGTCCCGAAGCGTCAAGCCCCGCTCTTCGTAAATGATGCGAAGCATGGAATCGATGTCACTGTTGTCCAGCACGAGGAAGCTTTTCGGATACTGCACGGCATAGCTGTCCTCCTGCAGCACGGAAACGCAGAATCCGTGAAAGGTATTGATATATGCCGTGTCGTAATCCCCGATCAGGTTGTGGACTCTCTGGCGCATTTCATTGGCCGCCTTATTGGTAAAGGTCACGCAGAGAATATTTTCGGGCAGGATCCCGATTTCCTGTACAAGAAATGCAAAGCGGTGCGTCAGGGCGCGCGTCTTGCCGGAGCCCGCCCCGGCGATGACTCTGACAAATCCCTCCGTAGCCGTGACCGCCTCCATCTGTTCTTTATTTAATTCAAATGCCGGCTTCTGTTCTTCCATGCATAAAACCTTTCGTTTTCAATTTCCGAAATCTTACTTTCATCAAAATTATACACTATAACAAATTTCTTTTTGATGTAATTTCCGGAAACACACGTTTCTTGAATCTGCTCCTCTGCTATTGTATACTGACCTTTAGGAACAGCGGGGGCATGGAAAGCTTTGCTGTCTTTCCGATGCATCTGCCTTCAACTGGAAACGCTTTCTATCATCATTTTGAAATAACAGAAAGGACCTCTATGAAATTCTGGAAAATGAACGGAGCCGGCAACGACTTTGTAATCATCAATAATCTGGAGGAGAACATTCCTCTTGATAAATTGCCCAATATCGCACGCACACTCTGCGAGCGTCATATGTCGATCGGTGCAGACGGTTTTATGGCTGTCGGAAAGCCTTCTGAGGGCGTGCAGGCTGATGCCCGTATGCTCTTTTACAATTCTGACGGAAGTATCGGGGAAATGTGCGGAAACGGCGCCAGATGCATTTGCCGCTACTGCTTTGAAAACGGGATCGGAGACGGTGATCTGGTCACGATCGAGACAACAGCCGGCATTGTCACCGGAAAAAGGATCGATCAGCGGCTTTACCGGATACGCCTGAATGATCCGACCCATATTGAACTGGACAAGGTCCTGAATGTAGACGGTGTTGATTATCACTGCGCTTATGTAATGCTCGGCGATCCCGGCATCCCGCATCTGGCTGTGGAATATCCGGGCCAGCTGGGCGAGCTCTGCAATGCGGCGCATCTGGTCGAAGCGGATCGTGCCGCTCTCTTTGAGATCGGCCGGAAGCTTCGTTTCCATGCAGATCTGCCGAAGGGGGCAAATGTCAATTTCTATGAGATCGTCGGGATCGATGAAGTCGATGAGATAACCTACGAACGCGGCGTAGAGGATTTCACCTATGCCTGCGGCACCGGAACCGGATCTTTGGTCACGGCTCTCACACTGATGGATCAGGTCAGCGGAGAGCACGTCCGGGTCAATGTGCGCGGCGGCATCCTGTATATCGATGTGGAAGAGATCGATGAGGAGATCAGCAGCGGAAATGAAGGCGGCGGTTTTGATACCGCAGTTCACGGGCTTTACCTGACCGGTCCTACCAATATTGTCTGCAAGGGCGAGGTGACAGACGAGGACCTGAAGATCTGAGACTTCTGTCCGGCTGAAATCCGGAATTATCCCTATAAAACAGCATAAAGAAAAGGCATATTCTTTCCCGGTCCTTAACCGGAATTGAATATGCCTTTTATTTGTTTCTGATATTCAGGCCTTCACTTCAGATCAGCCCTGCATTTTTGCCTTTCTTGCCTTGCCGAGCTGGATCGCATAATCGATCGCATTTGTCAGGCTGAGCTCATTTGCATGGCCGTCTCCTGCATGACCGAAGCCTGTGCCGTGGTCTACGCTGGCACGGATGATCGGAAGACCAAGTGTTACGTTGATGCCTGCAACCGCATCCCAGGCCTTCTTCTCGTGATTGTAAACGAAGCCCTTGACCTTCAGCGGAATGTGGCCCTGGTCATGATACATAACGACCACAATGTCATACCAGCCGCCGAGTGCCTTTGAGAATACCGTATCCGGCGGTGTCGGAGCCTTTTCCGGAATGTTGATGCCTTCTGCAAGAGCAGCATCGATTGCCGGCTGGATCTCTTCGATCTCTTCGGTACCGAACATACCGTTCTCTCCGCAGTGCGGGTTCAGACCTGCCACGCCGATCTTCGGGTTCTCAAAGCCGAGATCCTTCATGCCCTCGTTTGCAAGATGGATGCACTCAAGCACTCTGTCCTTCTTGACTCTGTCGCATGCCTCGCGGAGCGATACATGAGTGGATACATGGACAACTCTCAGATTCTCGTGAGCGAGCATCATCGTATACTTTTTGGTATTGGTGTAGTGGGAATAAATCTCTGTATGTCCGGAGAAATGATGTCCCGCCATATTGATGGCTTCCTTGGAAAGCGCATTGGTAACGGTTGCGTCGATCTCGCCTGCCATGGCAAGCTCGATAACCTTTTTGACATAATTGAATGCAGCCTCGCCGCCGAGCTCGCTTGCGCCGATCTTGAACGGCTTCGGTGCATCGAGATCAAGCGTATTCGGGATCTTGTCTGCAGGAACAATGCCCATATCCAAAACGTCGATCGTTCCGTATTCAAATTTAGCCTCTGCAACGGATTTGATCGGGTTCAGCTTCACCTCAAGTCCGGAAACTTTCTTTGCGACCTTTGCAGCATAGTCCATGCTGCTCATATCTCCGACGATCAGCGGACGACAGCGCTCATAAAGTGCCGGATCCATCAGTGCTTTGACAGAGATCTCCGGTCCGTTTCCAAACGGGTCACCCATTGTGATTCCTAAAATAGGCAGATTGCTCATTCTTTTTCCCCTTCCATTATTTAAAATTCTTTTTGTTTTTAAATAGTTAAGCTTCGGATCGCGCCGCCGCTTCGCGGCTTTCCCGCGATCCGCCAACGTCTATTCGGAAATCGTCCCGCTCTCTTCGCTCGCGTGGCTTTTTTCCTCATATCCGTTGCCCCATCCAATGTCAGTCCGTCTGTGCAGGCAAGCCTGCCCATGCGTCCTGCCACTGTCTGGAAGCTTATGCGCTTATATCTCTCCGTTAACGATTTTGACCAGAAGGTCTTCATCACCGAAGCCGCCTGACTTCGAGATGATCTCATAATCCTTTCCTGCGTAGGAAACACGGAACAGTACAACGCCGGATTCGACTTCGCAGACAGGATAATATTCATGGCAGTCGATGGCATTTGCAAAAGCAAGCAGAGTATCGCCGCCGACGATCAGCAGTCTGGAGTCAAGGCCTGCATCAAACATATCCTTGATCAGCAGTCCGGCTCTGGTGGAAATCAGTGCACGGAGCTCTTCGCGTTCGTCATCAGGCATATCTTCCAGAATGCCCTTTTTCGCATTCAGCGTATCTACCAGGAGACCGTTGCCCGCTTCACTGACCAGTACAAGACCCCTGGCCATGGAGGATAATGTTTTCTCCTCGTCCAGAAGCTGAGCCTCTGCCAGATGAATACGGCTGAATCCGTTTTCTTCGGCATATTTCATCTGTGCCTTGGAAATCGGATTGACGCTTCCGCACACAACGACCAGTGTTCCTGCCTTCTTGGGAGCTTCCACATTATTTTCAAAGCCCATGTATGCTGCCAGCGCCTGCGCCAGTCCCGAACATCCGGCAAGAAGATGCGGAACGCCCTTTTTGCAGAGCGTATCGACCTCGGCCGTCAGATCCTCCGCGCTTTCGCAGTCATAGACCAGGATGGCATTTTTATCGCAGCTCGGCGTCGCCTTGATCGCATCCTCAGCCCAGATCGATTTGATCCTGGTAGAGCACTGCTTTTTCATCAGCTCCGGGATATAGCTCTCGGTAACCGGTTCAAAGGGATCTTTTCCGAACACGCTGTCCCGTACAGCGATCCCGTCGATATAATGGACACCGCCCGATGTGAAGCGGTTCATGGACGGAAGCGCCGGAATGAAATACAGATTATTTGCATGGGATCCCTCAAGCACGGCGGTCAGCTCCGCACCAACGTTTCCGCGGAGCGCAGAGTCCGTCTTCTTAAAGATCGTGCCCACTTTACCATCCGCCGCCTCAACGACCTTGCGGACCTTGCGGTATGCATCCAGCGGACTGTCGTGTCGGGTCGGAACGCAGAGGACAAGCACCTCGGAATTGTCATCCGGAAAGCTGTCATCCCACTTCGTCATAACCTTTGTCTTCGCCCCGGCCTCGGCAAACTTGACGCCTGTATCCAGTGCACCGGTGAAATCATCGGCAATAATGAGAATCTTGATCATCTTAAAAGCCTCGCTTACATATTTTCCGGCTATAGTGCCGTGAATCATGACTTTTCCGCATTCTCCCGAATGCTAAACATTTATATTCTATCATTTATGCCATTTCAGATAAAGAGAAAAATGAAAAGATTAACAATCATTCATATACTCAAAATCAGTTTTTTATAAATGTTGTACAATATGAGCGGTGCTTTCTCGTCATTTCGCCAGTTGATTTAAAATTTCTTCCTTCGTCCTGCTAAATTCAGCCTGCTATTTTTTATCTGCAAGCTTTTTCAGGTTCTCAAACAGCTCCAGATCGGAAGCTGTCATGCGCATATTGGAGCTCAGCCTTCTGCCGTCCGGATATTCCATATGGATCTAGATCACGGTCCCTTCAGGAGCGCCGCTCCTGCCGATTTCTCCGAGAAATGCCGAGAACTTCGGATGATTTGAAGAGAAGGTCGCCCAGGCCGATCTGAGTTTCATAATAGCATCAAG
>JAFUAE010000186.1 GCA_017460845.1 Lachnospiraceae bacterium | reverse complement strand
TGCCGACCATCGACGCGATGAATCAGGAAGGCCGCACCTTTAAGGGCTGCCTGTATTTCGGCCTGATGCTGACCAAGAACGGCCCGAAGGTGATCGAGTACAACTGCCGTTTCGGCGATCCGGAGACCCAGGTGGTCCTGCCGCTGCTGGAGTCTGACCTGCTTGATATCATGATGGCGGTCACCGAGGAGCGCTTAAGCGAGGTCGAGGTGAAATTCAGCGAAAAGTCCGCCTGCTGCGTGATCGTGGCCTCCGAGGGCTATCCGACCAAGTATGACAAGGGCTTCGAGCTGGTGATTCCTGAGGATGTCGCTGCAAATGTCTATGTCGCGGGTGCTAAGCTCGAGGACGGCAGGCTCCTCACAAACGGAGGACGCGTGGCGGGCTGCACTGCTGTGGCAGACGATCTGGAGCAGGCTGTTTATGCGGCTTACAGGATCGTGGACCGTGTGGAATTCGAAAACAAGTATTACAGGCGTGATATCGGACAGAGAGCGCTGAGAGCGATCTACGGCACGAAAGCATGACTGAGATATAAAAGTGTCATAAACTGTCATCGCTAAGCTCGTCTGCGCCCTGCGGGCTTGACAGCTAACGCATCCATCTCACAACGAATCGTAAAACGATTCTGTTCGATTGGATTGCTAAGCAAGCACATATAAAGGAGTATGGAAAATATGGTATACAGAGTGTTTGTCGAAAAACACAAAGAGTTTGCACACGAGGCTTCTTCGCTCCTTAACGAAGCCAGGAATCTGCTTTCCGTGAGTGCGCTCGAGGAGGTCCGCGTTTTTAACAGGTATGACGTGGAAAATATCGAGCCGGAACTGTTTGAGCACGCGGTGCGCACGGTATTTTCTGAGCCGCAGGTCGATATGACCTATGCGAGCCTGGAGGAAGCGCTCGGGAAGGATAAAACGCCGGTCTGCTTTGCAGTCGAGTACCTGCCGGGCCAGTTCGACCAGAGAGCGGATTCCGCTGCGCAGTGTATCCAGCTGATCTCCCAGAAGGAGAGACCGCTGATCCGTTCCGCAAAGGTCTATGCGCTCTACGGAAATTTAAGTGAGCACGACGTCGAAACCATCAAAAAATACATTATCAACCCGGTCGAGGCAAGAGAGGCCGGCTTCGAGCTGCCGGAGACCCTGAAGGCGGAGTATGAGATCCCGACCTCGGTCCGGACCCTGGACGGCTTCCTGAAGCTTACGAGACCGGAGCTCGAGCAGTTCGTAAAGGACTACGGACTTGCAATGGACGCGGACGACATCGAATTCTGCCAGAATTATTTCAAGACAGAGCAGAGAGACCCGACGATCACCGAGATCCGCATGATCGACACCTACTGGTCCGATCACTGCCGCCATACGACCATCAATACCATTATTGACAGCGTGAGCTTTGAGGACGAGCTGCTCCAGAAGACCTATGAGCGTTATCTGGATTACCGCAAGAAGCTCGGCCGCACCAAGCCGGTCACGCTGATGGATATCGGTACGCTGGCAGTCAAGGTGCTGCGCTCCGAGGGCAAGCTCGACAAGCTTGACGAATCCGAGGAGATCAATGCCTGCACCGTCAAGATCAATGTGGATGTGGACGGCGTGACCGAGCCCTGGCTGCTGCTCTTTAAGAATGAGACCCACAACCATCCGACCGAGATCGAGCCCTTCGGCGGCGCTGCGACCTGTATCGGCGGCGCGATCCGCGACCCACTTTCCGGACGTTCCTATGTCTATGCTGCAATGCGTGTGACCGGCGCGGCGGATCCGCTGAAGCCCGTTTCCGAGACGATCACCGGCAAGCTTCCGCAGCGCAAGATCGTGACCACGGCGGCCAACGGCTATTCCTCCTACGGCAACCAGATCGGCCTTGCCACCGGCATGGTAGACGAGATTTATCATCCGGGCTATGCGGCGAAGCGTATGGAGATCGGCGCGGTCATCGCGGCTGCTCCCGCTGCAAATGTCAGGCGCGAGAGGCCTGAGCCGGGCGACGTTGTCATTTTCCTCGGCGGCAGTACCGGAAGAGACGGTATCGGCGGCGCGACAGGTTCCTCCAAGGCGCACAATGCGCATTCGGTCGAGGACTGCGGCGCTGAGGTCCAGAAGGGTAATGCGCCCGAGGAGCGTAAATTACAGAGATTGTTCCGCAACGAGGAGGCTTCCCGCCTGATCAAGCGCTGCAACGACTTCGGCGCGGGCGGCGTGTCCGTGGCAATCGGCGAGCTGGCTGACGGCCTGGAGATCGACCTCAACGCGGTTCCCAAGAAATACGAGGGTCTTGACGGCACAGAGCTGGCGATCTCCGAATCTCAGGAGCGTATGGCTGTCGTCGTCGAGGCGAAGGATGCGGAGCGCTTTATGGAGCTTGCCGCTTCCGAAAACCTGCAGGCCTGCAGAGTTGCTGTTGTCAAGGCGGAGCCGAGACTGGTCATGAACTGGAACGGCGTAAAGATCGTTGACATTTCCAGAGCATTCCTGGATACCAACGGCGCCGAGAAGCATGTCACTGTAAATGCAGGCGCCCCGCAGCTCAAAGACCATGAGATCAGCGGCGGCTTTGCGGAGAATTATAAAGCTCTTGCGGGAGATTTGAACTGCTGCTCCAAGCGCGGCCTGTCAGAGCGCTTTGACTCTACCATCGGCGCGGGAACCGTCCTGATGCCGTTTGGCGGAAAGAATCAGCTGACCCCGATCCAGACGATGGTGCACAAGATCTCCTCGGAGAAGAAGCATACAGACGACTGCTCACTGATGTCCTGGGGCTATGACCCGTATGTGACGGAGGAAAGCCCGTATTACGGCGCATTTTATGCGGTCACGGATTCCATCTGCAAGCTGATCGCGGCAGGCGCTGAGTTTAAGGATGTGTACCTGACCTTCCAGGAGTATTTTGAGAGACTCGGCAAGGATCCCGATAAGTGGGGCAAGCCGCTGGCAGCTCTGCTCGGCGCGTTCCGTGCCCAGATGGAGTTTGGCTGCGGCGCGATCGGCGGCAAGGATTCGATGTCCGGCACATTTGAAGATATTCATGTGCCGCCGACACTGGTGTCCTTCGCGGTGACGACGCAGAAGGTCGGCGATATCGTGTCTCCGGAGTTTAAGGACGCGGGACATAAGGTGATCCGCATTTCCCCGAAGGTACTGCCGGACGGGCTTCCGGAGGAGAATTCGCTCAAACGTGTGTTTGATGTTGTGACGGCGCTGCTTCGCGCTAAGGCTGCCGTGGCCTGCTATACACCGGGCATCGGCGGTATTGCCGAGGCTGTGATGAAGATGGGCTTCGGCAACGGCTTCGGTTTCCGTTTCGATCCGGACCTGGGCGTCAGCGGCATTTTCGGAAAGAAGTACAATACCTTCCTGCTGGAGCTTGCGGATGAGGCAGCTGCGGAGAAGATCCTGGCGGAGTTCAGGAGCGGGGCAGCTGCAGGTGCTGCAGCTGACGCGAGTGCTGTGGCTGGCCCGGATTCCGCAGCTGATGTGAATGCTGCTGTATCCGGAATGATGTCAACGACCGACCCAATTTCTGTGGCCGGCGGCGGGGAGGCTTCGGCGGTGACAGCTGCGGCCGCTGCTGCATCTGGTGCGGATGCTGCTGCAGGCGCAGACTTTGATGTAATTACTGTCGGAGAGACGACGGACGACGGACAGCTCAGCCTGGGCGCCGAAAGCATTTCCATGGAAGAACTGCTGGATA
This sequence comes from Lachnospiraceae bacterium, assembly GCA_017460845.1. Lineage (GTDB taxonomy): Bacteria > Bacillota > Clostridia > Lachnospirales > Lachnospiraceae > Avilachnospira. The sequence goes on along the minus strand of JAFUAE010000186.1, from coordinate 1,610 downwards.
TCTACGAGGGCAAGCTCGAGAGCGTGTTCTCCTGCAACATTCCGCAGGGCGACGGCAGTGAGATCGAGGCGTTCAGCTGCAAGGCCGATAAATGGGATGCACCGGCCGTGAAGGTCGCGAAGCCTCGGGTCATGATCCCGGTCTTCCCGGGCAGCAACTGCGAATATGATTCCGCCAAGCTGGTCAATGATTCCGGCGCGGAAGCGGAGATTTATGTTATTAAGAACCTGACGGCGGATGCTGTCAGCCGCAGTGTCGAGGAGTTTGCGGCAAGGATCAGGGAATCCCAGATGATCTTTATTCCGGGCGGCTTCTCAGGCGGCGACGAGCCGGACGGCAGCGGCAAGTTTATTACCGCGTTCTTCCGCAATGCGCAGATCAAGGATGCCGTGACGGAGCTTCTCGAGGCGCGCGGCGGCCTGATGTGCGGTATCTGCAACGGCTTCCAGGCCCTGATCAAGCTCGGACTCGTGCCGTACGGCAAGATTATTGATACGGACGAGACCTGCCCGACCCTGACCTTTAATACGATCGGACGCCACCAGTCGAGGATCGTGCGTACACGCATCGCTTCCAATATGTCCCCGTGGCTTGCGGAAACGAAGGTCGGAGACATTTACAATGTGGCGATCTCCCACGGCGAGGGACGCTTCATTGCGAGCGAGGAGCTGATCCGCCAGCTGGCGGAGCGCGGCCAGATCGCGACCCAGTATGTGGATCTTGACGGTGTGCCGACGGCTGATGTGCGCTTCAATCCGAACAATTCGATGTACGCGATCGAGGGTATTACGTCTCCGGACGGCCATGTGTTCGGCAAGATGGGACATTCCGAGCGTATCGGCAGCGGCCTCTACAAGAATGTGCCGGGCGACTACGATATCGGCATGTTCCGCAGCGCAGTGAAGTACTTCCGCGGGTGAAGCTTGTTCATCTAATGATGTTCGTGCCTGGCGGTGACGTGCTCTGGCGGGTAAAATTCCTTCAAATATTGAAGATTTTGATATTATTTAAAGTTTTTGTTTAAGGACTATAGCCGGAAAGCATTGAGAATTTAAAACTCATCAAAAATCAAGGTTAATCGATTAGGGCGTTTTTCAGAAAATGCCTGGAGATTTAAAGATTTGTTATAAATCAAGGCAATATTGTGTATTAAAGCAATAGAATTAACCCTGATTTGAAAGAAAAAGGTTCATTTCAAGGCTTTTGACCTAAAAAATGTCTGGAAAATACCTTGGATAAGTGAATATTGATAATATCAAGGCATTTTCATGAAAATCGGTATTTTCCAGACCTTGGATTTTGAAGATAATCAATTTTTCTATGTTTATCGGTTCAATGAAAACATTTGTAAGCAAGATGTGTTAAACAGGAAAAGAGGCTATGATGGCACATTATCAGTATCGCCCGCAGGGCGTATGTTCTGTTCTGATCGATTTCGACCTGGACGGGGACAAGGTCACCAATGTGAATTTTAAGGGCGGCTGCAACGGCAACCTGAAGGCGATTTCCAAGCTGATCGACGGCGCAAGCGTGGATTATATCGAGTCCAAGCTGAAGGGCAATACCTGCGGCTTCCGCAGCACTTCCTGTGCCGACCAGCTGGCAAAGGC
>JAFUAE010000185.1 GCA_017460845.1 Lachnospiraceae bacterium | reverse complement strand
TTTTTTTGTCCATTTTCCAAGAGCTTATATGGTAAAGTATATCACAATCAGGTGGATCAGTCACATAAAATCAGCACATGCATATCTTATGATCATGCATGTGCCGTCATTGCTGTTTTTATTCAACTGAGATCTGCCATGGAATGTTATGGATGCGGCGTGCCCGCTCCCCCGGCTCCGTGCGGGAAGAGCTCCTGTGATCAGCCGCGGAACTTGCGCAGCAGTTCCTGCATCTTTCTGGAATTGCTGAATCCGCTCGTACTCATATCGTAGTTGAAATAGTTGATGATCGAAGCGAGATACTTGCTCAGGTTTGCTTCCTGATACCATTTCTTGGTGTAGATCTCTTCCGACTTATAATTGAGGTTTGTCGTAACGATCAGGTCGATGTATCCATTTTCATAGAATTCATCAAACTTCTCGAAGCCGTTGGTGAACAGTCCGAAGGTGCAGCAGACGATGACATTTTTCGCCTTGCGCTCCTTCAGCTCGCGCGCAGTATCCAGCATGGACTCGCCGGAGGAGATCATATCATCGACAATGATGACCGTCTTGCCCTCCACAGAGGTGCCGAGGAACTCATGCGCCACGATCGGGTTGCGTCCGTTGACGACTCTGGAGTAGTCACGTCTCTTATAGAACATACCCATGTCGACGCCGAGGTTGTTGGCCAGATAAATGGATCTGCCCATTGCGCCCTCGTCCGGGGAAATGACCATTACCGAATCCTTATCGATCTTAATATCCGGGAAGCGCTTCAGGATCTCCTTCAAAAACGCATAGGTCGGCATGAAGGAATCGAATCCGTTGAGCGGGATCGCATTCTGGACTCTCGGATCGTGCGCGTCAAAGGTAATGATGTTCTCGACGCCCATATTGACGAGCTCTTCAAGCGCCATCGCACAGTCAAGGGACTCTCTCTTGTCACGCTTATGCTGGCGGGACTCGTACAGGAACGGCATGATTACATTGACTCTGTGGGCTTTGGCAATGCTGGCGCCGATAATTCTCTTCAGGTCCTGATAGTTGTCATCCGGGGACATGTGATTGACATATCCGCTGACGCTGTAGGTATTGGAATAATTGGTGATATCACAGATGATATACTCATCCACGCCTCTGACGGACTCGTTGATCACGCCTTTGGCCTCTCCCGTTCCGAATCTCGGGCAGCTGATATCCAGAAGAAAGCTGTCCGGAGCGAAGTCGCGGAAAAGAATGGAATCCTTATATTTGTGCTTCAGTTCCTCATAATCATGTCTGCGAAACTCTACGATCGTGGAATCAACCTCACGTGCAAGTTTCTCAGCGCTGATGTGCGCAGCGATTTTCAGAGGTGCAACCGGAATCGCTTCAATCGTGAAATTTTCAGCCATATGCGTCCTTTCTTTTAAGCAGCTGTTCCGGACGGTCCTCTGGGACCTGGCCGCCGCGGACAGGCATTATCCTTGATTGTGTTCACCCATTTTAGCATCATGCCTTTTCATATTCAATGCCGCCCGCTCAATTTTTTTTTTAAGAACAAGGCATCTGTTCAGGACCATCCGGAATCATTTTCCTGTCATGAGCTTGCTCATTTTTCTTCCTGATAAAAAGCCCCCCGTACCGCGGGACCGCAATTACGGTCCGCCATACGGGGGCTCGAAATTCCATGATGCTGCACTTAAAGGTCTTTTGACCCTTACGTCATCAATTACTTATTGTAAACCTCGTTCAGGCTCTCAAGATGCTTGCGCTGTGCCTTTGCATTCTCAAGGTTCTTCTGCTGGAGTGCTTCTGCTCTTGCCTTATCCTTAAGTACAAGTGAAGAATAACGTACCTCACCGTTCAGGAACTCGATATGCTTATCGAAATCAGGCTCCTTGGAATCCAGTGAGAACGGCTTCTCATTTGCCGGATTGAAGCGGAAGTTCTGCCAGTAACCGCACTCGACGGCCAGCTTCTCCTCGTCCTGTGCCTTGCTCATGCCCTTCTTGATACCATGGTTGATACACGGAGCATAAGCGATGACCAGTGACGGTCCCGGATAAGCCTCAGCCTCGGCGATTGCCTTGACTGCCTGGTTCATATCTGCGCCCATAGCGATCTGAGCTACATAGACATAACCATAGCTCATTGCCATGCCTGCAAGATCCTTCTTCTTGAGGGTCTTGCCTGCTGCAGCAAACTGTGCGACAGCACCCGGCTGCGTAGCCTTGGATGACTGTCCGCCTGTATTGGAATAAACCTCGGTATCGAATACGAAGACATTGATATCCTGGTTGGAAGCAAGGACATGATCAAGTCCGCCGTAACCGATATCATATGCCCATCCGTCTCCGCCGAAGATCCACTGGCTCTTCTTGGACAGATAGTTCTTCTCATCAAGGATCGCCTTGCCTGCCTCGCAGCCGCATGCCTCAAGCGCTGCGACCAGCTTATCGGTTGCTTCGCCGTTGGTAGCGCCAACTCCAAAGGTGTCGAGCCACTCCTGGCCTGCTGCCTTGACGTCAGCATTTTCAGTACTTTCTACCAGAGCCGTTACCTTCTCCTTCAGTCTGTCGCGGATCGCGTTCTGAGCAAGAAGCATACCGAATCCGAACTCTGCGTTATCCTCGAACAGGGAGTTGTCCCATGCCGGTCCTCTGCCTCTCTTGTCATAGGTGTACGGTGTGGACGGTGAGGAGTTGCCCCAGATGGAGGAGCATCCTGTTGCGTTTGCAATGTACATTCTGTCACCGAAGAGCTGGGTAACAAGCTTTGCGTACGGGGTCTCGCCGCATCCTGCGCATGCGCCGGAGAACTCCAGATACGGCTTCTTGAACTGGGAGCCCTTAACAGTCTCAGCCTTGAACTTCGCTACAACATCTTCCTTAACCGGAAGCTCAACCGCATAGTTGAAGCCTTCCTGCTGGAACATTGCATCAGACTGCGGGATCATGGTCAGAGCCTTCTCCTTTGCCGGGCAGACATTTGCGCAGGAACCGCAGCCTGTGCAGTCCAGAGTACTGATCACGATTGCAAACTGCTTGTCCGTGAAGCCTGTCAGCGGCTTTAAGGTCATGGATGCCGGAGCCTTTGCTGCCTCGTCTGCTGTCATGGCAACCGGTCTGATTGCTGCGTGCGGGCAGACATAAGAACATCTGTTGCACTGGATACACTTGGAAGCATCCCATACCGGTACGTTGACCGCGATACCGCGCTTCTCAAATGCGGAGGTTCCTGACGGCGTATAACCGTCTACATAATCGAGGAATGCAGATACCGGAAGCTTGTTGCCTTCCTGTGCGGAAACCTTGATCTGTACGTTGTTGACGAAATCGACTGCTTCCTTGTTGTCGCCGACAGCTGCCGGATAGTCAAGACCTTCGTCCTTGCAGTCCTTCCAGCTCTCCGGTACATCAACCTTGACAACAGAGTTTGCACCTGCGTCAATTGCTGCCCAGTTTGTCTTAACGACTTCCTCGCCCTTGCGGCCGTAGGTCTTCTGAGCTGCTTCCTTCATAAGGCTGATTGCCTTCTCCTCCGGAATAATGCCTGTCAGCTTGAAGAATGCGGACTGCAGGATGGTATTGACACGGGTCGGGCCCATGCCGGTCTCAATGCCGAGCTTGACAGCATTGATGATATAGAAATTGATCTTGTGGTCATAGATGAACTTCTTGACCTGTCCCGGAAGCTTCTCGTCAAGTTCATTGACATCCCACTGGCAGTTCAGAAGGAAGGTGCCTCCGTCAACCAGCTCCTGGACCATGTTGTACTTGCGGATGTACTCCTGCTTGTGGCAGGCTACAAAGTTCGCAGTCTTGATCAGGTAGGTGGAATGGATCGGCTTATGACCGAATCTGAGGTGGGACATGGTCACACCGCCGGACTTCTTGGAGTCATAATCGAAGTAAGCCTGTGAATACATATCGGTGTTGTCGCCGATGATCTTTCCTGTATTCTTGTTTGCACCGACTGTACCGTCAGCGCCGATTCCCCAGAACTTGCAGTTGGTGGTGCCTTCCGGAGTGGTCACGATTTCCGGTCCGAGCGGAAGGGAAAGATGAGTAACATCATCCGTGATACCGATGGTGAAGCGCTCCTTCTCCTTGTTCTCATATACAGCGACGATCTGGTTCGGTGCGGTGTCCTTGGAACCAAGACCGTAACGTCCGCTGAATACCGGAACCTGATCAAACTTGGAGCCCTTCAGTGCAGCCACAACATCAAGGTAAAGCGGCTCGCCGAGTGAACCCGGCTCCTTTGTCCTGTCAAGAACGGAGATCTGCTCTACGCTGTCCGGAAGAGCCTCGATCAGGGCCTCCTTCACGAACGGTCTGTACAGACGTACCTTGACAAGGCCGACCTTCTCGCCCTTTGCAGCAAGATAGTCGATCGTCTCCATGATGGTCTCGTTTACGGAGCCCATAGCAATGATGACATGCTTTGCATCCGGAGCGCCGTAGTAGTTGAACAGCTTATAATCCGTGCCGATCTTGGCATTGATCTTGTCCATGTAATCCTGGACGATACCCGGAAGTGCATCATAATACTTGTTGCATGCTTCGCGATACTGGAAGAATACGTCCGGATTCTGCGCGGAACCCTTCTGGGATGCATGGTTCGGGTTGATTGCCCTTGCACGGAACTCTCTGATTGCATCGTAGTCCACGATGTCCTTCAGATCCTCGGAATCCCAGACTTCGATCTTCTGGATCTCATGTGAAGTACGGAATCCGTCGAAGAAGCTGATAAACGGAACCTTGCCGCTGATTGCGGAAAGATGTGCAACCGGAGCCAGATCCATAACTTCCTGTACGGATGACTCGCAGAGCATTGCCATACCGGTCTGACGACATGCGTAGATATCACTGTGATCTCCGAAAATGGAAAGCGCGTGGGTAGCAAGTGCACGTGCAGATACGTGGAATACGCCCGGAAGCTGCTCGCCTGCGATCTTATACAGGTTCGGGATCATCAGAAGCAGACCCTGTGAAGCAGTGTAGGTGGTGGTCAGAGCGCCTGCTGCAAGTGATCCGTGTACAGCGCCTGCTGCGCCGCCCTCGGACTGCATCTCGGTAATCTGTACCGGCTGTCCGAAGATGTTCTTGACGCCCTGGGAAGCCCATTCATCGACATGCTCAGGCATGACGGATGAAGGAGTGATCGGGAACATGGCAGCAACTTCGGTAAACGGATATGATGCATGTGCCGCAGCCTGGTTGCCGTCCATGGTCTTCATTTTTCTGGCCATTTGAAAACCTCCTGAAAATGGTAAATCGTGTAACTGTTCAGTTACAATATGAATATGTATGTGTGTAACGGTCTATATCCCCCTATTCCGCTACTGATTGTGTGTTTTTATCTGTATTTGCAAAATTTCTTGCATGCAAATAAAAATACATAAAAAATACATAGGATGTATTCTACACCAATCTTTTTTCAGTGTAAATGATTTGAGTTCCTTGAATTTAATTAAATGCATGCACGCAGAATTTCTATATTTTTATTAAATGCATGCGCGCCGGATTTCTATCTGAACCGCACTCAGAGTGTGATTCCGAAATGCGCCGCATAATCCTTCAGGCTCTTCGGATTATCACTGCGAATGACTTTTTTCCTGCCATCCGGGCGGACTGCTTCCCGGTCAGCATAAATGACTTCCTTTGTGGAGGAACCGGCGCCAAGTCCGTATACGCTGTGTTTTTCCTCCATCATCAGAATGTTGTAAAGGCTTTCCTTCCCCGGCTTTGCATAGCCGACATTTTCCTGGTTGCCCGCCATGTTTTTCTGCCTGTACAGATAATATTGATGCATGCCGAGCTCCGCAGCGCATTCTGCTCCCAGTTCCGTCATACAGGCAATCTCCGAAGCCTCGCCCGCGTCCGGGCTGCTGCCCTTGCGTTCTATTCCGCCCCAGGCCTTTTGTTCCGTGGACAGCCTTGCTGCGCGCTTTACTGCAAGCGTATGTACGGTCAGATTGTCCGGCTGCAGTTCACGCACTTTTGCCAGTGTCATTTCCACATCCTTCAGGTTCTCTCCGGGCAGTCCCATGATCAGATCCATATTGATATTGTCGAAGCCAAGCCTGCGCGCCAGCTCATATGCCCGCACAGTCTCTTCCACCGTATGTCTTCTCCCGATCAGGTCGAGAGTCTTCTGCTGAAATGTCTGGGGATTGATGCTGATCCTGCCGACCCGGTGCGCTTTCAGGACGCGGAGCTTTTCCTCGGTAATGCTGTCGGGACGTCCCGCCTCCACGGTCAGCTCCGCAAGCGGAGTCTTTCCCGCAACGTCCGGCTGCGCCGCTGCGGCCCCTTCATTTCCGTATATACAGAAGATTTCCTCCATCTCCGTCAGCAGGCGGTCAAGCTGTGCCGCTGTCAATGCTGTCGGCGTACCGCCTCCTATATAGACGGTGCTGATGGGAAGCGCAGGAATGAATCCGCTGCGGTCCCGGTGCGTCCCGGCATCCGCGTGCTGTGCTGCGAGCGTCTGCATTTCCCGCTTCAGACATTCCACATAAAGGTCCACGCGGTCCGCCCACAAGTCGATCGGGTTCGAGGTAAAGCTGCAGTACAGACATCTGGTCGGGCAGAACGGGATCCCGATGTAGAGACTGCAGGTGTTTCTATAATCAATGCGGGACAGGACTTCCTGCTCTGTCCTGTAAATGTCTTTCATCAGGCGGATCTTGTCCGCTGATATCAGAAATTGCTCCCGAAGCCTGCTGTCGGCCTCCGCAGGCGTCAGCCCCTGCTGCTCCAGCATTTCCAGAATACGGACCGGACGAATACCGGTCAGCGTGCCCCAGGGCAGACTGCGCCCGGTCTGAGCTGAAAGCCTCTGGTAGAGCGCTTTCTTGAGCTGAGTCTTTTCTGCAAAGCGCGCTGTGATGATTCCTGAATCTCTGCCCGCACCACTTTCCCCGATTGGCCCCATTTCACATTTCAGACTGTCGATATCAAGAAATATTTCTGTTTCTGCCGCTCTCCCGGATTCTGTTACCTGTTCGGTTCCAAACTGTATCGGCACTCCCGGATAAAAAGCATTGACCAATGCGCGTATATCATTGTCATAAGTGGAAAAAGTGTGATTCCGAATCGTAATCATTCATTCGCCTCAAATTGTACTGTAGTATTTGGAAATAGTTTTAACGGATATTGCATTATCCGCATTTTCCCTTTCAGCTATTGTATCAGAACTGTATCTTTCTTTCGACTATTATGTCTGATTCAGTCCGGCTATCCGCTTACTGTACTATTATTCCGCCGGACGGACGCCGGACCAGTCATCAGCGGTCTTACAGCAAATAGCGTTGAATCATTCTCTCAATTGCTTTTGTTTTCAATGGCTGGCCTGAGGTCTCAAATGTCAAAATCAGATTCTTCCCCTGATAAATACCTGTTTCTTCATAACCCTCAACTTTGGCAATTGCTTTTGCCGCATACTCCGGATGATCCATCATTCCGAGATGCTCCCAGAAGAATTGTTCTCTGGTGTGTACATTTAATGCTAAAAAGTCGACATATATAATCATTCCGTTTTTCAATCTTACGGGATATTCATATTTGTATGGAACTTTGTATTTGCTCAGCGTATTCGCTATTAATACTTCAGATTTTGATCTGACTCTTTCTCCATTATCTGTGAAAAACTGCGTGGTGACCCCATCGACATCTTTTCCCTTATACTCCTCTGCTTTCCAGATGACTGCATAATCTTCATCACTCATATCCGCAGGTATAATATATTGTTTCAGTGCCGGATGCAAATGCGAATACAGAATCCGTATTTCATCGGGCGCAGGACAACGGGATAAAAAGAGCCGCAAAGCTTTCCTCTCCCTGATTGCAGCTTTCAAAACTTGTGAATCATATTTTTTTTGCATCATACTTTTTATAAATGGCTTATTTTTTTTGGAAATGTATTGTCCGCTCTTTTCACATGCCTGAAGCCTTAAGTAAAACTGCACCTGATTTCCCCTGTTTACTATATGTAGATCTCCCGGCGGAGCCTTTTCCATACTTATCTGTTTTTCTCTGATCAGCATTTCCAGCTCTTTTATTCTCTCTTCAGCAATATCAAATAGTAGATGGGTGTCAGAAAGCTTGATTTTCTTTGGCATCTGTTTGTCCTCCATTCTTCTCTAATTTTAAATTGAGTACTGTATACAGTTATTCCCTTTGGAGCATAGTTAAATGAAGTAAGTTATTTGGGATATAGTTAGATGAAGCTAGTTAAGTGAAGTAAGCTATTGGGGATATAGTTAGATGAAGCTAGTTAAGTGAAGTAAGCTAGATGAAATAAGTTAAGTGAAGTAAGCTGAATGAAGCAAAGTAAGTGAAGTGTTCCGCCTGCCTGAGACATTATTATTTGCGAGCAACTGCAATATTTGACAGGTCATACACCAAAAACATCGAAACTGACATTAATTCCGAATTCCGATGTCATAAGATTTATGAGTTTTTTGAAAAAGCATCGATTCTGAGTGAATCATTGATTTCCGATGTCCTCAAGCAGTATATTTTCCTATATTTTCCTGTCCTGAACATCGGAATTGTTGAATTTCTGAATTTTCGATGTGTCTGATATAAGATATTTGTGAATTCAAAGATGCGATGGCATCGGGATAAGCAGAAGCTTATGATCCCGATGCCTTTTTGCGAATTGGAAAAATTAGGGCGGCATCGATTTCTGACTTGATTTCAAATTCCGATGTCTTTCGCTTTCCGGACTATCTGATTCTAATCTCCCCGGAAATAAAAGGCATCGCACGGCCAGGTCAAGTCGATTTTCGATGCCTGCATGAGAGTTGTATGAGCCCTATGAACTATATGAACTGTATGGGCTGCATGAGCTGTACAAGCCCTATGAGCTGTATACGCTGTACACCCCCTATGACCGGATCACCCGATCGCCCGGGTGATGTCGATGACATCCGGGATCATGTTCAGCTTGTCGATGATCCTGATCAGCTCATCCTTGCCGTGGATGTCAAAAGTGATCATCAGCGTCGCCGTCCCGCTCTTGGAATTCTTCAGGTTAATGCTGGTAATGTCAATGCCCGCCTCGGAAAAGACGCGGGAGATATCCACCAGCAGACCGATCCTGTTATTGCAGTAGATCCGGAGCTCTGCGGAGTAGGTTTCGTTCGTATTATCGTCCACATCCCACTCTGCTTCAATAATCCGGTTGCGCTCGATCTCCGGCAGATTCAGCATGTTAATGCAGTCGCTGCGGTGGACCGTAATGCCGCGGCCCCTCGTAACAAAACCGACGATCTCGTCCCCCGGCACAGGATTGCAGCAGTGCGCGCATCTTGCCGAAAGATCATTCACGCCGCGCACAACAATGCCGCCCCTGTTGTTGCGGTGGACAGCAGTCCCTTCGATCTCGGGATTCTCGCCGGAATTCGCCGCCAGGATCTGTTCATCGGTCATCCTCGACTGCTCATCCTTGCGCTTTGCCTCGATCAGCTTGCCGATGACCTGTCCTTCCTTCAGGCTTCCGTGCCCGACGGAAGAAAGCACCGTATCCCAGTCCTTGATGGCATAGCGGCGAAGCACGGCCTCGATATACTCAGGCTTAGCCAGCTCACTTAAGGAACGCCCCTTTGCACGGCAGTAATGCTCAAGCTGCTCCTTGCCCTTGAGCATGTTGTCTTCACGGTTGACATTTTTAAACCAGGCATTGATCTTATTCTTTGCCTGCGTGGATTTGACCACCTTCAGCCAGTCACGGCTCGGTCCCTTGGAGTTCTGGGAAGTGATCACGTCAACCTGGTCTCCGTTTTCCAGACGGTAATCGATCGGGACCAGACGGCCGTTGACACGGGCTCCGATCATCTGGTTGCCGACAGCCGAATGAATGCTGTAGGCACAATCGATCGGGGTGGACCCGAGCGGCAGCGGCTTGACATCTCCGGACGGCGTAAAGCAGTACACGCTTTCATTGAGCACGTCAAAATCCGACTTGACCATGTTGAGGAAGTCCTTGGAATCACTGGCATCCTTCTGCCATTCCAGAACCTGCCTCAGCCAGCTCATCTTCTCGTCCTCGACGCCCTCGGCCTTCTCCTTTGAGCCGCCGGATTCCTTATATTTCCAGTGTGCCGCGATACCGTATTCCGCAACCCGGTGCATTTCATAGGTGCGGATCTGGATCTCAAAGGGCGTGCCGTCCTTGCCGATCAGCGTCGTATGCAGCGACTGGTACATATTCGGCTTCGGCATGGCGATATAGTCCTTAAACCTGCCCGGGATCGGCTTGTACAGCTCATGGATCACGCCCAGGGCCGCATAGCAGTCCTTGACCGAATCAACCAGGATGCGGACCGCAAACAGATCGTAGATCTGGTCGATCGTCTTATTCTGGTTGACCATCTTCTTATAAATACTCAGGAAATGCTTCACGCGGCCGCTCATGGTCGCGTCAATGCCCGCTTCCCGAAGATGCGTCTGCACTTCGTCAATGATATCAGCGATAAATGCCTCACGCTCTTCTTTCTTGAGGGAAATCTGTGACGCAATATCATTGTAGACATCCGGCATCACATATTTGAGCGCGGTATCGTCGAGCTCGATCTTAAGCTTGCTGATACCGAGGCGTTCCGCCAACGGCGCATAGATATCCAGCGTCTCCCTGGCCTTTTCGTACTGCTTGCGCTCGCTCTGGTACTGCAGAGTACGCAGGTTATGCAGACGGTCCGCCAGCTTGATCAGGACCACGCGGATATCCTTTGCCATGGCAATGAACATCTTGCGCAGATTCTCCGCCTGCTCTTCGATCTTGTCGACCGCCAGTGAAAGCTCGGTCAGCTTGGTGACGCCGTCTACCAGGACCGCCACTTCATCCCCGAATTCCTCGCGGATCATCTCAAGCGTCGTCCCTGTATCCTCGACCACATCATGCAGCAGGGCGCCGATGACCGTGTCCCGGTCCATGCCGATTTCGGCAATGATGATCGCTGTATTCAGCGGGTGGATAATATAGGGCTCCCCGGACTTGCGCTTCTGGTTTTTATGGGCCTCCGCCGCCATCTGATAAGCTTTTTCGATTGCGGGAAGCTCGCTCTCCGGTCTGTAGGACAGATACTTGCGCTTCAGCTCGCTCCAGAGTTCATCCGGCGTGGCATTTGCATTGGTCGCTTCAAGAGTGCGCGGCTCCGTCAGGACCCGCGCAGGCTCAGAATGTAATTCACTATATAATTTTTCCGTTTTCAGTTCAGCCATTCGTGTCTGTCCGGTCCGGAAAGCGCCCGGGCCGGGGTCCTTTTGATTATTTATTCAGCTTAAAGGAGCTCTTCAGGCCGACGATCCGGTTAAAGACCGGCGCGCCTTCCGCAGAATCCTTACAGTCCACGTTGAAGAAACCGTTTCTGATAAACTGGAAGCTGTCAAACGGCTTTGCATCCCTGAGGGAGGCCTCCAGCTTGCAATGCTCCAGCACGGTCAGGGAATTCGGATTCAGATTCAGCGTGCCGTCCGGGGCAAGCTTGCCCTTCTCCTCATCTACCAGATTTTCATAGAGGCGGACCGTCGCGTCGAAGCAGTCTCCGGCATAGACCCAGTGGATCGTACCCTTGACCTTTCTGGTCTCCTGGCCGGTCTTCTGCGTCGGGTCGTATTCGCCGTGGACCACGGTAATATTGCCGGCCTCATCCTTCTCGAAGCCGGTGCACTTCACATAATATGCGCCCATCAGGCGGACCTCATTGCCCGGAAAAAGTCTGAAATACTTGTGCGGCGGGATCTCCATAAAGTCGTCCTGCTCGATCCAGAGCTCGCGTCCGAAGGTCACCTGACGGCTGCCCATCTCCGGCACTTCCAGATTGTTGGGCATGTCGAGGATCTCGGTCTGTCCCTCCGGATAGTTGTCGATCACCAGCTTCAGCGGATGCAGGACCGCAAGGACTCTCGGCTTCTTGAGCTTCAGGTCATCCCTGATGCAGTACTCGAGCATATCCAGCTCGCAGCTCGAATCCGCCTTGGAAACGCCGGCAAGCTCCACGAACTTACGGATGGATTCCGGTGTATAGCCGCGCCTGCGGAGAGCCGCGATCGTAACCAGTCTCGGATCATCCCAGCCGTCCACAATGCCGTCTTCCACCAGCTTTTTAATATAACGCTTGCCGGTAACGACATTCGTCAGATACATCTTTGCAAACTCGATCTGGCGCGGCGGCTCCTTGTATTCGCATTCCCTGACGACCCAGTCGTAAAGCGGTCTGTGATCCTCAAACTCGAGTGTGCAGATACTGTGCGTGATGCCCTCGACCGCATCCTCGATCGGGTGCGCGAAATCATACATCGGATAGATGCACCACTGATTGCCGGTGTTGTGATGCGTCAGACGTGCAATTCTGTAAATGACGGGGTCGCGCATATTAATGTTGCCGGATGCCATATCGATCCTCGCACGCAGCACCTTCTCCCCGTCTGCGAATTTCCCGTTTTTCATATCCTCAAATAGTCTGAGGTTCTCTTCGACGGAACGGTTCCTGCCCGGATCCTCGCTGCCCGGCGTATTGAAGTCGCCGCGCGAAGCCTTGATCTCGTCTGCGGAAAGATCGGAAACATAAGCCTTTCCCTTTTTGATCAGAAGGACCGCCTTGTCGTACATTTCCTGGAAATAATTGGATGCGAACAGCACTTCGCCGCGGAAATCCGCGCCAAGCCACTCTACGTCCGCAATGATCGACTTGACGAACTCGGTCCTTTCCTTGACCGGATTGGTATCGTCAAATCTCAGATTGAACTGGCCGTGGTATTCCTCGGCAAGGCCTGAATTCAGAAGAATGGATTTGGCGTGTCCGATGTGCAGATAGCCGTTCGGCTCCGGCGGAAAACGTGTATGCACATGGTCATAAACACCCTCCGCAAGGTCCTTGTCGATCTCGCGTTCAATAAAGTTCTTGGAAACGGTTTCGCCGCCGTTTTCTGCCGCCGTCCCGGCAGCTGCTGTATTCTTGAAATCCTCAGCCATAACAGACTCCTTGATTGATAAATTTCGGTGGTATCTGGTCAGCGACTGTTCAAAAGCGCATTTTGCCGAAAGGCTCCGCGGTATCCTGAACAGTCAGCATGATTATTGAAAGATAAATATAGCACAAAACCCTGAAAAGGAAAATCTTTTTAAGCCTCCAGGATCACCGCGCAGATGCGCCGCACGTCCTCCTCCGTAAGATCCGCATACAGCGGCAGCGTCAGGATCCGCTCCGCAGCGTACCCGGCGCAGGAAGTTTTTGAAGGATCTGCAAATGTCTCGCCCCGGTAGCATTCGAAGCTGCTGGTAAGCGGCCAGAAATATTTCCGCGCCATGATCCCGTGTGCCTTCAGCGCATCGCTGACCTCATCCCGGCTCATGCGGTATCCGTCAAAAAGCACCGGGAAATATGCATAATTATGGCGGTTTGCCTTATCCTCCGGGGAAAGCTTCTGGATCACGATGCCCTTCTGCCCTTCGAGGAGCCTTCGGTAAAGCGCATCGGCCTTCCGGCGCTTTGCGATTTCCTCGTCCACATGACGCAGGTTGCAGATGCCGAAGGCCGCCTGAAATTCATTCATCTTGGCGTTGCCGCCGACAAAGACGACCTCCTGCGGGTTCCGGATGCCGAAATTCTTGCGGTCGTTGAATTCCTCCGTCAGGCTGCTGTCCCGAAAGCACAGTGCACCGCCCTCGATCGTATTGAACACCTTTGTCGCATGAAAGGAAAACATGGAGACATCCCCGAAATTGGCTGCGGAAATCCCGTTCTTCCGGACGCCGAACGCGTGCGCCGCGTCATAAATCACCTTCAGCCCATATTCCTCTGCGATTGCCGCAATCGCCTCCGTGTCGCAGAGATTTCCGTAAACATGGACCGGCAGGATCGCACAGGTCTTTTCCGTGATCAGCGGACGGATCTTTTCCGGATCCATCGTAAAATCCGAAAGACGGATGTCGCAGAACACCGGCTTCAGTCCCTTGCGCACGATTGCGTGTGTCGTAGATGCAAATGTAAACGGCGTTGTGATGACTTCTCCGCCCTCGGGCAGGTCCATCGCCGCAATTGCGTCCTCAAGGGCGAGATGACCGTTGGTATAAAGCACGATGTTCGGCGTATCCAGGTAAGCCTTCAGATCCGACTCCAGCTGCCGGTGCTTTTCGCCCATATTGGTCAGCCAGTGGGAATCCCACATTGAACGGATCTCCCGGCAGTATTCTTCATAATCCGGCATAGATGACCGTGTCACCTGTATCATCAGTTTCCTCTCCCATACATCCTGTTGTTATAACAGCTTCATCTCCACCGTCAGCACATTGCGTGAGACCTTTGCCTCCGCAAGACTGCCGGCGATCAGCGGCATCGTCGGCGGCAGATGGCCGATATCCGCATCCATAACGACCGGGACATTATGCCGCCCGGCGATCTCCATGACCGCCGCATACTGGTCAAGCCCCATCAGCGGCTCATTAAAATGATACGGACGTCCGATCAGGAATCCTTTTGCGGTATCAAACCAGCCCGCATGCTCCATCTGCCACATGGCTCTCCGTATCCCGAATACCGTCAGATCGCAGGACTCCAGGAACCACAGGACTCCGTCGTCCGCATAGCGCTCGTTAAACTCCCGCACCCGGTCAAATTCCGTGCCGCAGAGCATTGCCAGAATATCCATGCAGCCGCCAAGGAGGCGTCCGCGCATTTCCGCGGTCCCGGCCGCCGCACCCTCCGCTTGGCCCGCAGGCTGATATACCTTCAGCACGGTCTTTTCCGTACAGTTATAAGGCGTCAGCGGAGTATCCTCCGTCTTCAGGCTTACGGATTCCCATTTTCCGTATGTCCGGATCTTCTGCTTTTTGCCCGTCATCAGATCCATGGTATCCTGCAGATTTTTATGCCAGGGCTCCATGCCGAAGGCCGGTGCACAGGGCGCATAAAGGGCTGCCGTGTCACAGATCGTCACCAGCGAAAAGATAAAATTGGTATTGTCGGAATATCCCGCGTACCACTTCGGCTCAGCTTCGCCGATCCGCTTCAGATCCACATGCTCCATCGTCTCGCACATCAGCTCACCGCCGCCGCAGGCCATAATGGCGCTGCATTCCCCGAGATCCCCGCACCACAGATCGGTCAGTTCCCTGCCGCATGCTTCCGGCGAGGTGCTGATGCCGATTCCGTCGCCCTTATAGCAATTCGGTCCGAGCAGAGTCTTATATCCCATTTTGTCAAACTTCTTCAGCGCATTCTGAAACGCGCTGTGATACGGCTCCGCCGCACAGCCGAAGGACGGCGCTGCAAACCCGATCGTATCGCCCTTTTTTAGAAACTCAGGATATCTCATAGAAAACCTCACAAATGCCGTTTTGTTTGCTGTCAATTGTATCTGATTCGCCTGCCCAAAACAAGGGTGCATACTATATGAGCGCTGTGGGATCACGTAGTGCGGAACAGCACGCAGCTCATATACTGAAATTGCACTTATACAACAAGCTCGGCAAGCACCTTAATAAAGAAAATAACCAGAACGGCTATGATCACAGGCTTCACGGCACCGCTGCCCGCACTCTCGAAGCGCTTTGCCCCAAGATAATTGCCCGCAATGTTAAACGCGCCGGCGATGATGCCCAGCGGAAGCAGGACCTGACCGTTCAGCAGGTAAACCGCAAGGGCGGAAATATTTGTAGAAAAATTAATTGCCTTCGTCAGCCCGTTGGCCTTATCGAGGCGCATCCTTGCAAGGCCGGTCAGCAGAAGGATCAGGAAGGTGCCTGTTCCGGGTCCGTAAAACCCGTCGTAGATTCCGATCACAAATGCGATCACCATGCAGATGCATACAGTCACCCGGTGGGAAAACGGTTCGCCCTTTGGCTCTATCTTTTTCTGTGTCAGCACATACACTGCCGTCAGCGGAAGGATGATGAGCATCAGGATCCTGAATGGCCCGTCACTGATCCTGAGGGCGATATTGGCGCCGAGTGCAGATCCCGCAAAGGCGCATGGCACACAGAAAACGGCAGTATGCCACGGTATAAATCCGTCCATGGCATACTTGGAGGTCGCGATCGCAGTACCCATGGAGGAGCTCATTTTATTGGTCGCAATACACTGGTGGACCGGCAATCCCGTAATCATATAAGCCGGCAGGGAAATCAGTCCTCCCCCGCCGGCAATGGCATCGATGAAGCCCGCCAGAAAAACCAGCGGGCAGATGATCAGATACTGTAACATTTGACTCCTAAATCAGACTAGTAGTGGTTGGATCCCCGGCAGATGCACAGGGCTGAGCGCTCTATTGTTTCCTGAGCGCCTTACTGCTTCCTGAGCGCCTTACCGTTTCCTGAGCTCTTTCTTCTTTTCCATGTTGGCTACGACGACCGCGCAGGATGCGTCACCCGTAATATTGACGGCGGTTCTGCCCATATCAAAGATTCTGTCTACGCCTGCAACAAGTGCAATACCGTCGACCGGAAGACCGACAGAGGTCAGGACCATAGCCAGCATGACCATACCTGCTCCCGGAACACCTGCGGTACCGATGGATGCGAGAGTCGCGGTCAGGACGATCGTCAGCATCTGGCCGAAGGTCAGGTCAATGCCGTAGCAGGAAGCGATAAAGATTGCACAGACACCCTGATAGATCGCGGTTCCGTCCATATTGATCGTAGCGCCCAAAGGCAGGACAAAGGATGCGATTTCCTTCGGAACGCCCATGCGCTCGCAGCCCTCCAGGTTGATCGGCAGTGTTCCGACGCTGGATGCGCTGGAAAATGCGAAAATCATCGCCGGCATTTCCTTCTTGAAAAACTCAAGCGGGCTCATGCCGCCAAGCGTCCGCACCGTAAGGGAATACACGACCAGGACATGGACCACATAGCAGATATATGCAGCCAGCAGCACCATTGCCAGAGATCCGAGGATCGCTTTTCCGTTCGCTGCGACGACCGGGCAGATCAGACAGAAGACACCGATCGGGGAAAGCCTGAGGATCATGTCCATACATTTCATGAATACCACGTTCAGGCTGTTGACGCCTGTCACGACAGGTTCCGCCTCTTTTCCGACCAGAATGATCGCGAAGCCCAGGAGCAGCGCCATAAAGATAACCTGCAGCATGGTCGCGCTGGACATCGGCGCAATAAAGTTGGACGGGAAAATATTAACGAGCGTGTCCATAAAGGAGGTTTCCGCAGCTGCCTCATAGCTCAGGTCCGTCGTTGCGAGAGCCGGGAAAAATCCGCTGAACAGCTTGCCTCCTGCCATGCCGATCGTAACTGCGAATGCTGTCGTCAGGAGATAGTACACCAGTGTTGTGATACCGATAGAACCCAGCTTTCTGATATCCCTCATGGACAGGATGCCGGCCATGATGGAAAACAGGACGATCGGCACGACAATGAACTTGACCAGATTCAGGAAAATCGTTCCGAATGGTTTGATATACGCCTCTGCTGTTTCAGCATGATTCTGCATCAGCAGTCCGAGAATAACGCCGGCAATCAGAGCGATAAAAATCTGCGCGGCGAGCGGCATCTTTTTTTTCTGTTCCATAAAGTCACCCTCCAAATTTAAAAATGATAAAAAGGCCCTGCAGAGCCCGGTTAATTATAGTGTCCCTTCCGGGATCAGTCAATGCAGATCAGCTCATACTCTTTCGTGCCGTATCCCAGATCTGCGGCGGCATCGATCGTATGCGTACCCTTTCTGCTCGTGACTCTCTCCATGAAATGCTCCCTGCCCGGATCGTCCGACTGACGGATCAGATCCATGCAGGCCTGGTCGATCGCGACCGGATCAAGCGAGGACAGGATACCGATATCAGCCATACACGGATCCTCCGCCACCGCGCAGCAGTCGCAGTCAACGGACAGATTGCACATGACATTCACAAACGCGATTTTGTCCCGGAACATTTCCACGACAGTTCCTGCAGCATCCGCCATTGCCTCGCAGAACACTTCCTGCTCCGCATGATGGTCCCAGACGATATTCTGATCCGAAATTTTTCCGCCGGAATGGATCAGGCTTTTTCCCTCGCTGGAAGCGCAGCCGATCGAGAGCTGTTTAAGCGCTCCGCCGTAACCGCCCATCGGGTGTCCCTTAAAATGCGCCAGAACCAGCATGGAATCATAGTTCGCAATATTCTTGCCGAGATGGTTTTCCTTCAGGATCTTGCCGTTATGCACCGGCACGATCAGGTCCGGGCCTTCCGCATCCATCAGATCCACCTTGAAATACTGGCTCCATCCATGCTTTTTAATCAGCTTCACATGCTTCTCCGTGGAATTGCGTTCGCCGTCGTAAGCCGTATTGCACTCCACGATCGTGCCGTGCACATGCTCCACCATCGGCGCCATAAACTGCGGACGCAGATAATTCTGGTTGCCTTCTTCTCCGGAATGCACCTTTACCGCTACCTTGCCCGGAAGGCTGATGCCGAGAGCTTCATACATGCGGATCACATTTTCCGGAGTTACATTTTTCGTAAAATAAACCTTTGATGCTGCCATTTCTTACCTCTTTTCCGCTGCGGCCTTCGCACCGCTTCTGCTGCGGCCTTGACACACTGCTCCACCAGGTGCCTTCACGGCCTGATGACTGTCTTCATGACAATAATATGATGCTGAGGTCAAAAGCCTCACTGATGATGTAATACGGATTGTTCCGCACTTCGTGCTCCCACAATCCTGCTGGCCATTCGTAATCCGTGGGGCCCCTTCTACGCTCCGCTTCGGTCGGTGCTAAACGCGTGCCACTGGCACGCAGCACCCCACTACTTACTCTTGTCCAGCGGGTCCCAAGCCAGTGCTCCCACTGATGAGCAAGCTCATCATGGGATCATGGCTTTTGACCCTTACATCATAATATACTTGTATTATAAGGAAAACGGCATAGAAATGCTATCCTTATAATTTCGCTGATGCTAAAAAGCATCGGGATTTGATCCGAACTTTATTTCCGATGCCTCTAATTTTTACTTGATTTTGCTTTCAGGATGTGATATTTTTTCCCTCAGCAAAATATTTCACAATTTTACCGATGAAGTATCCAGAATCCCGAATTTCAGCAGGGATGGTACTCTGATTCACGGAGTATCTGCCGACTGCGTAAGGAAACTGGATATGGAGGACGCTTTGGAGAATCCCATTTAATTGGGTGCCGAAGGTGTAAGGTACATTAAACGTACTGAATCTCTCAGGCAAAAGAACAGAGCTGCAGATCAGGAATCTCAAAAGGCAGGAAGCCGGAAGGCCGCGAAAAAGACACGCGGATACGGATACGGCGATCCTCCGGGAAGATGACCATGCAGATGTTTGGAGCCGCTGATTCAGCGGCTCTTATTGTATATGTACAAAGCATATACAGTCGCAGCATCCTGGCCAAAACTGCATCGGTACTATAAAAGTCAGCGAAAGCGAGTCGCAGGTGACGCTTGAGCGCTACTTTTATGTATGCGTAGTGACAGCGCAGCTGTCACGAAGTTCACTATTTCAGGAGGAAAACACATGCTTTTATCAATCGTTCAAACCATCAACTCCTATCTTTCAGACTATGTCCTGATCATTCTGCTGATCGGCGTAGGTCTCTGGTACTCCGTTAAAACAGGATTTGTACAGGTCCGTTATTTTAAAGAAGGCATGGGCAAGACCTTCGGTCAGCTCTCCCTTTCCGGCAAAAAGCATGACGCCGGCATGACCTCCTTCCAGGCTCTCGCAACAGCAATCGCAGCCCAGGTCGGAACCGGCAATATCGTCGGCGCCAGCGGCGCGATCCTGACCGGCGGTCCCGGAGCGATCTTCTGGATGTGGATCATTGCTTTCTTCGGCATGGCCACAATTTATGCAGAGGCAGTTCTCGCTCAGGTCACAAGAGTCAGACTGGAGGACGGCGACATTCACGGCGGACCGGTCTACTACATCACAACTGCGTTCAAAGGCTCCTTCGGCAAGTTCCTGGCCCACTTCTTTGCGGTCGCAATCATCCTTGCCCTCGGCTTCTTCGGCTGCATGGTGCAGTCGAATTCCATCGGCTCTACGATTCAGAACGCCTTCGGCATTCCGTCCTGGATCGTCGGCATTGCACTCGTAATTATCTGTGCGGCGATCTTCCTCGGAGATGTCAGGAGACTCGCTTCCGTAACAGAGAAAATCGTACCGATCATGGCCTGCATTTTCCTGGTCGGCGGCATTTTCATCCTGATCGTCCGCATCAAATATATCCCGGAAACATTCGGAATGATCTTTAAATATGCATTCCAGCCGAATGCCATTATCGGCGGCAGCTTCGGTTATGCACTGAAGACCGCACTCAGCCAGGGTGCCAAGAGAGGTCTTTTCTCCAATGAGGCAGGTATGGGTTCCACACCGCATGCACATGCGCTTGCACACGTTGAAAAAGCGCACGATCAGGGTGTTGTCGCTATGATCGGTGTGTTTATCGACACCTTTGTAGTCCTGACGCTGAATGCACTCGTTATCATTTCCACCCTTTATACACACGACGGCATTCTTGCTTCCGGCGTGATTCCGGAGACCATCGGCAAGGCAAATCTCGCACAGACCGCCTTCGGTACGGTTATGGGTGAGAAATTCGGCGCGATTTTTGTCGCGGTGTGCCTCTTCTTCTTTGCCTTCTCCACGATCCTCAGCTGGAACCTGTTCGGCAAGATCAATGTGATCTGGCTTTTCGGCAAAAAGAGCAGCCTCATTTACTCCGTGATTGCGCTCGTTTTCATTTTCCTCGGTACACTTGCTGCAAATGACCTGGTCTGGGAGCTGTCCGATATGTTCAACCAGCTTATGGTCATCCCCAACGCCCTGGCGCTCTTTGCTCTTACGGCCATGGTTCTGGTGGAAGTAAAGAAAGCAGGGAAATGATGCTGCCGTAATATTCATACCAGCTGTTTAGCCTGCCTGCATTCGGAACGCTTCAAAGGGGCTGAATAAAAGCTGCCAGCACAGCATTACACACATCTGCCGCACCGGATCTGCTGATCCGTCGTGCGGCAGTTTTTTATTTTTGTATTCGGGGATGATTCTGAATACTTTTGAGCTATTTGGAAAAATTCGGTATTTTTTGATATTGTTTGGAATTTCAATATTCCGTTTCATTCCATTTTGTGGTATTATATGGTTGTAAAAAGATATCAAAGGAGCTGACAGATGTTATGATGACAATCGATGAAATGATTCGAATCAAAGAAGAAAAAGGGCTGACCATAGCACAGATTTCCGAGAAAAGCGGGGTGCCGCTCAGTACTTTAAGTAAAATCTTCGCAGGTACGACCGGGTCACCCCGCAGGGCTACTCTTGAAGCCGTTGAAAGAGTCCTTCGGGATCCCTCTTTCCTGGAACAGGGGAAAGCTCATTTTTACAAGCTCCATAACACCGAAGGAAACGGGTTTTACTATGTATGTGACAGATTTCCCGGCTATTATGCTGCTCCTGACGTACATTCCAGAGTAGATCCGATTCAGGGTTCCGCTGCCGAAGAAGACAATTCAGGCAAATATACCATCGACGACTACTTTGCTCTCCCTGAACAGGAGCACGTCAGGACCGAATTGATCGACGGGGTCTTTTTTACCTCTTCCTCTCCGGCATTTATTCATCAAAAACTTTCCATGTTATTGTCTTATCGACTTCATGGCTTTGTACTGCAAAACGGCGGTAAATGTCAGGTGGTGCAGGCTCCGATCGATGTTCAATTCGAATCCGATCAATATACAGTTGTCCAGCCGGATATTGTCGTTGTCTGTGATAAGAATAAAATTAAACGACATATTGTCGGCGCTCCGGATCTTGTGATTGAAATTATCTCACCTTCCACAAAAATCAGGGATCACAGCCTCAAGATGTCAAAGTACCAGACCTCCGGCGTCAGGGAATACTGGATCATTGATCCATACAAAAAAAAGATCGTCGTCTATGATTTTCGTGAGGATTGTGAGATTTCCATTTACGGCTTTGACAGCAAAATCCCGGTGCTGATCTGGGATGGCCGCTGCGTAATCGATTTTACGGAAATCTATGAGGAGATCCGGGATCTGTATGATAATGACAATTGATCAAGAGCCATCAGATCTGGTCTGATGGCTCTGCTCATACATTACTTGTGGCGTTTTTTGTAATCCTCTCTGATTTCATCCGCCCAGTTTTCTCCCAGTGCTTCAGATGCAGCCTCAGAAGATACTGCTCCGCGGACTGCTGAAACGGCCCTGCTCAATACTTTGTAATTCAGATCAGTACCACGGCGGTCATTTTCATAATTAACTGCACGGTTTGCATGTATACCGAAACGTCCTGCTGTCTCGGCCGCATCGATATTTGCTCCCAGGAACAGAAACTCCCAGCCGTACTTTTCCTTTTCATGCTCCACCATCCTCCTGACTTCATCATAGTTATAATGGCGGCTCGCATTCTCCATACCGTCTGTCGTGATGATAAAGAGTGTTTTTTCCGGCCTGTCCTCTTCTCTCGCATACTTATGGATCTGCGCAATATGCCTGATCGTGCTGCCGACTGCATCAAGCAGTGCCGTGGAACCCCGGACATAGTACTGCTTCTCGTTCATTGGCTCGATCTTTTTCAGATCCACACGGTCATGCAGGGTCTCGGTCCTGTTATCAAAAAGCACCGTGGTTACAAATGCCTCTCCGTCTTCCTGCTTCTGTTTTTCGATCAGGGAATTGAACCCGCCGATCGTATCCGCTTCAAGTCCGCTCATACTGCCGCTTCTATCCAGAATAAATACCAGTTCTGTCAATCCTTTTTTCATCTGTATCTCCTCCCTCAACAATAGGTTTCTGAATTGCTGTTTTCTGTTGTTGAGGCCATGATATCAGAACCGCCAAAAAAAGAGGTCGCCCGGCGGGCGACCTGTATCAATAATGCTTGAAATGTTGAATTAACATTACTATATGGACTCTGCGGAGCACGTAATGCGGAACAGCGCACAGCTCATATGCCTGGTTGTGCGATTTATCGCATGGAGGTTTACTATGAAATCAATGTCTGCTCACCGTATTCCTCCAGCTGGATGTCCAGCTCGATCATGTCATAGATCCCGTGCTCAATAAAGTAACGGAAAATGATATCCGTCTTGCTGCAGGGAGAAAGGGCATAACCGGCTCTTGAGAGCAGATCCGTCGTCTCGTCCAGATTCAGTCTGGCGCCGATACAGAGACACATTGCCGTCATCTTGGTCGGATGGTAATCCGGGTCGTTTTTGATCTTGGCAAAGAGCTTTTTATCGACCAGGGCACGTTTGTAGACCTCTGCGTTGGTCATGCCCTTGGATTCGATCAGATACAGCAGATACTCGGAGAAGGTATCCTTCAAATGCCTCATGCGTTTTGCCAGAGACTTTCCGAAATACTCGTTCCACTCGGTATCTTCTTCCTGCACCGGCGGCACCAAATTTTCAATTTCATGTACGGGCAGTTCTCTGCCGGCATGTGAAACCGGTCTTGATTCCGGTCTGGCGGCTTTTGCGGATGTTCCGGGAGAGGGTTTGCGGGATTGCAAAAAGACCTCCGGCGCAGGCCTGTCGGATTCCACAGATGGCTCCGGCGCAGGTCTTCTGTAATCCCGGTCTGACCAGCTGTACTCCATTGCGTACATCTCGTCAACATAATTGCGGTCGATATATTCCTTCAGGTCATCTGTGTATCTTCTGCCGATATCCATACTGGACACTCCGAACAGGACCAGATAGATCAGCATGTCGTGCTTCTCCAGAAATCCCCTGCACTCAGTCACGGCGATCCGCACAGCCTCCTCCTTGGGATAGCCGAAGCCGCCGGCCGAAATCAGCGGAAAGGCAATCGAATGGAACCCGTGTGCCTCAACCAGTGCAAGGCTTTTGCGGTAACAGGAACGAAGCTTCTCTTCTTCTCCGTGTTCACCGTCTATATATCTCGGACTGACCGCATGAATGATGTACTTTGCCGGCAGCTTCAGGCCGGGCGTCAGAAAGACTTCCCCCTCAGGCACCCTGCCGATCTTCTTACGGATCTCCAGAAGCTCCTCCCGACCGGCAGCTCTGTAAATCGCGCGGTCGCAGCCGGTCCCGCAGACCGGTTCTTCATTGGCAGTGTTGACGATCGCGTCGCACTCCATTTTTACGATGTCATTTCTGATGATTTTAAAGGGCATATGAATCCTCCTTTTCAGGCTCTGCAGCCCCGGGTTATGCTTCCGTCACAGTCGGATCCGGATCCTCACGCTTTCTGTTTCAGTCTGTCAACTCCGTCCGGTATAAGTCGATCAGATTCAGGATCACCTGTACCGCGCGGTCCATCCGCTCCGCCGTGATGCATTCATATTCTCCATGGAAATTGAAACCGCCCGTACCCAGGTTCGGGCACGGCAGTCCCATAAAGGAAAGTCTTGCGCCGTCCGTACCGCCCCGGACCGGAACCGTCACAGGTTCCATGCCTGCTTTCCGGATCGCAGTCTCCGCATTTTTGATCAGATGCGGATGCGGAAGGATCTTTTCCAGCATGTTGTAATAGCTGTCGCAGACCCCGAGACTCACGGTGCCTGCCCCGTACCTCCGATTCATCTCATCTGCCGCCGCCTGCATTTGCAGCTTCCTCTGCTCAAAACGCGTGCGGTCATGGTCGCGGATCAGGTAATGCAGCTCGGCCTCCGCAACCCTGCCCGTCATCTCTGCCAGGTGGAAGAAGCCCTCGCGTCCCTCCGTACATTCCGGGCACTCCTCAGCCGGGAGCAGGGCATGGAATTCCATCGCCAGCTTCGATGCGTTGCGCATGATTCCCTTAGCATCTCCCGGATGGGCGGACTGACCGCGGATCTGAACATCAGCCGACGCGGCATTGAAATTTTCATATTCCACACAGTTTACATCGCCGCCGTCCACGGTATAGGCAAACTGCGCTCCGAAGCGCCCGAGGTCAAAGAATTCCGTGCCTTCGCCGATTTCCTCATCCGGCGTAAAGGCAATGCTGACAGGGCCATGCGGCAGATCACCCTTAAGGAGCTCCTCAAGCGCGGTCATGATTTCCGCGATGCCCGCCTTGTCATCCGCACCGAGCAGCGTCATCCCGTCGCTGGTGATGAGGGTCTCGCCGATACAATTTTTCAGGAACGGAAAACGCTTTGGAGAAAGTACTTTGCGTGACCCCGGAAGAACGCAGTCACCACCGTCATAATTTTCATGCAGGAAGGCATGGACATTTTTTCCAAAAGCCTCATCCGAGGTGTCCATATGTGAAAGGAATCCGATCGCAGGCGCATTCTCACAGCCCGGAGAAGCCGGGAGCTTTGCGTAAACATAGCAGTGTTCGTCCACATGCACCTGCCCGAGTCCGAGTTCGGCCAGTTCTGCTGCCAGCAGCCGCGCCAGCTCCCATTCCCCTTCAAAGCTCGGATGCGTCCCGCTGTCTGCCGAGGAGGTCGTGTGGATCCGGATATAGTTTAAAAATCTTTCGTATGCTCTCATTCGCATT
>JAFUAE010000184.1 GCA_017460845.1 Lachnospiraceae bacterium | reverse complement strand
CTGCTCAGGAAAACAAAGAGTAAGTCACGCTATCATCGTTTAAGATGTGACCGTCCTGTGTCGACGGTCTTTTTTCGGTGTCCAAAAACCTGCCTGTATATCTTTTTCGTTTTATGCTTGACTTTTTATTAGCAGGCTTTCAATTATTTGCCAATTTACGCATAAGGGAATCATGAATCAATTTTATCTATTTAATTTCGGCCGCATTCGCCATCGGTCCCGCGAAGTATACCCAATCCGTGGCCAAGGGAAGGAAGCAGGAATTCGAGGCTCTCTCTGACCGCCTTCGGGCTTCCCGGCAGATTAATGATCAGCGTTTTTTTTCTGATTCCGGATACGGCGCGGGAGAGCATGGCATGCTTCGTCTTTGTAAGGGAATATGCCCGCAGGGCCTCGGCGATCCCGGGTGCCATTCTGTCACACACTGCCGCCGTCGCTTCAGGTGTCATATCTCTCTCCGAAAAGCCGGTTCCGCCTGTCGTAAAAATTACATTCACCTGCCTCTGATCCGCCAGCCTGATCAGCTGCTTCTCCAATTCCGGTCTGCCGTCAGGAAGCAGCATGGATTCCACGACCTCGTAGCCAGCTTCCTTAAGCATAGCTCCGAGAAGCGGACCGCTTTCATCCTTTCGTTCCCCTTTTGAGCCTTTGTCGCTTAACGTGATCCAGGCCGCAGTAAAAGGTCTGTCCGGCGCCGGCGCGATTACCGTAATCTCATCCCCGGGTCTTACCGTTCCGCCCTTCAGAACTCTGGTAAAAACACCTTCTCTGGGCATAATGCAGTCCCCGACCTGATGATAGATCGCGCAATGGCTATGACATTCCTTTCCGATCTGGGTCAGTTCCAGGAGAGCCTCTCCGATTTGGAACCTAGTACCGACAGGCAGACTTCTCAGATCAATTCCCTTCGTTACGATGTTTTCCCCAAAGGCACCATAACAGACGTCCGCCCCCTTCTTCCTGAATTCTTCGATTCTCTCAAGTGCAAGAAGACTTATCTGCCGGTGCCAGGTCCCGGCATGCGCATCTCCTTCGATCCCCCAGTTTTCTTTAAGCACAACAGAATTTGTTTCTGATTTCTGCGTTCCCTTTTTTTCGCTTAAACATACAGCAATAACTTGATTCATGATTCCTCCTGATTGACATGAGGTTCTAAAAAGCTGGTAATTTCAATATATAAAGGCACGCTAAAAGAGCGTGCCTTCAGAATGTTCGCTCTTTTTTTCATAAAAGGAAGGCCATAACGTTTCCATGCTGACCCCGGAGGCTGTAAGCCTCGGCGCAGCGCCATGCCGGATCATATGCAATCTGCAGGATGAAATCCTCATCCGGTTTAGGCGCTTTTGCTCAAAGAACTGTTTTAGATTATTTTAGCTTAGTTTTACGTATCTGCAAACGGTTTATCGCTTGACCATAACGCGGCGGTTCTTCTTCATATGATTGAGATATTCCACGACAGTCGTGCCTTCTTCCGGAACGAAAATTTCATCGGGGAATACCCATCTGCTGCCGCCGGATACATCATAATGCTTCTGGATCTCGTCCAGCATCAGGTCCACGTCTTCCAGAATGTTGACCATCTGGGCACCTGCAAGTCTGCCCTCTTCGATCAGCAGTCTGCGATAGCTTTCCGGCCGTCTCTCCTCGATCACACGGTAATCGCGGTCTTTGAGATCCATCTCCGTTTTTCCGAATGCCGCTACTGACAATCCTCCCTTATGCGTCAGGAAGACTGCGGTTGAACCGGTATAGGTACGATCCAGACCCGCACAGTTTTCGCCTGCAACGGTCCCGCCTCTCTGTGCCGGCTCCCAGAAGAGATGCATAGCCGGTTTTCCGCTCAGGCGGTCTGTAGATTCGATACAGTCTCCGCAAGCATAAATATTCGGGAAATTCGTCCTCATATGGTCATCCACCCTGATGCCTCCGAGCTCTCCGAGTTCGATTCCCGCATTTTTGGCAAGCTCCGTATCTGCACGCATACCAACCCCCCACAGAATGAGGTCGCACGGGATAAAACGTTTTTCCGTCTTTACGCCTGTAACTTTATCTTCGCCTTCTACGCTGGAGACAGCTTCGCCGCAGAGCACCTCGACGCCATGCTTTCTGACGCTTTCCGCAAGCGCATCCGCAGTCTCAAAGTCCAGAGACTTCGGACTCATCCAGTCGAGCCCCTCGACCATGGTGACCGCCTCATAGCCTCTTTGCTTAAGGGCAATGCAGCCCTCCAGACCTATTGCTCCGGATCCGACCACGACAGCCCTCTTTCCGGGATATGCAAGGATTGCTTCCACATCGTCAATCGTTTTCATCACAAAGTTGCCCGGCAGGCCGGTTCCCTTCATTCTGCGCAGCTGGATCGGAAAACTGCCCGTAGAAATAATCAGATTTTTATATGAATATTTCTTTCCGCTTTCAGTTCTGACCAGATTCTTTTCCGGTTCGATCGCTATAACTTTATCATTCAGCTTCAGATCGATTTTATTTTCCTTATAGGAGTTCTCGTCCCTGACAAACATTTTTTCAAGAGGAAGCTCTCCGGAAAGGTAGTCGGGCAAAGCAGGATTGGAGTATTCGCAATGCTTCTCCATGCCAAGCACCGTGATGCTCATCCCGGCATCAGCGCGTCTTGCGGCGAGTGCCGCGCAGTTTCCTGCCGCACCGTTTCCTATGATCAATAAATCAATGATCTTTTCCGCTGCCATGCCTTACACGCCTCCTTTCACATATTCCGCAATGTCGCTTTCGCTGCATTCCGTGCCTGTCACTGCCGAAACCAGATCGGAAATGATCCCGATCTTACGGTTATTGGAAAATGAATTTCCCAAATGGATTCCGAGTCCGGCATATTTATCCCTGAAACCGGCATATTCAAACACCGTCTTCTCCCTGTCCGGAAGTTGAACGGAAAGGAAGCGCACTGCCGGCAGGTCCTCTCTGGACAGCGATGTTCTGACCGCCGCCTTTCTGTAAAGTTCCACACACAGATCCGTAAACTTTCTGCTGTCAGCGATTGGAAGATATCCGGTTCCAACAGCTACGATAGCCGCAACGCCGATCTTGGAAAGGATTTTTGAGATTCCCGCATCGGAAATGCAGAATCCGTCATCCTCCACAACGCCGGTTGGGGAAACCATGGCAATACAGGTATCATTTGTCTTAAAAGCTCCGCACAGCCTGCGCATATCCGGAACGGCTTCCAGGATCTGTACTGCGCCGTCCGCGATTCTGACGGCAACATCCTTTTCCGCGGCACCGTTGATCACAAGCGCATCCAGTCCCGCGTATCTTAAATAAGCTCCAAGCCTTCCTTCTGTAAAAATCCTTTTCCCGTTTACACTTCTCCAGCTCATAACTCCGGTCCCCGGAGCTCCGGTTCCCGTCAGGATTCCGGTGACAAGTGCGACCGAGGCATCAGAGTATGATGAGTTAAACTTAGCAGAAGTCATTTTTTTGATCTTCACAGACCGGCTGGAAAGATCAACAGCTGCACATCTGATCTCTCTTTTTATCATTCCTCAGCCTCCAGTTCCCCCAGAGCCATCTGGGCATATTGATTGCGGAGAGACATACTTGCCTCGGTTACATCCTGGAAGCAGATTGCCTTCGTCGGACAGACCTTCGCACAGACCGGATCGCCTCCGCACAAATCGCAGGTCAGGAATGCATTGACATCATGATCGAACACAACTGCCCCCACAGGGCACATTACCTTACATGCTGCACACCGGAAGCAATCTTCGTATTTTCTCTCTACCAGCCCGGTTTCGGGATTCTTGCTGATAATTCCCCTCATGCAGGCCGATACGCAGACCGGCTCCGTACAATGCTGGCATACCGCCAGCCTGAGAGCATCGGGTCCATCCGAACTGCTGAGATGGATCCTGGACTCCGCAGGCTGCACCCTGCCTTTCTTCTCTACGGAGCAGATGACCTGACAGGCGCCGCAG
>JAFUAE010000183.1 GCA_017460845.1 Lachnospiraceae bacterium | reverse complement strand
CTCCGAGACGCTTGTCCGGCAGGCCGATGACCGCCACATCCTTGACCTTGTCATACGCCTGCAGGAAGTCCTCGATCTGGACGGGATAAATATTTTCACCGCCGCTGACAATGACATCCTTCTTACGGTCGACCAGGAAAATGAAGCCGTCCGGATCCTGCATTGCCATATCGCCGGTATATAGCCAGCCGTCCTTCAGGCACTCGGCTGTAGCCTTCGGATCGTTGTAATAGCAGGTCATCACGCCAGGTCCCTTGACGCAGAGCTCGCCTACTTCGCCCTGCTTCACCTCGGCTCCGGTCTCATTCACGATCTTGCACTGCCAGCGATAGCCCGGCACGCCGATCGCGCCGACCTTGTGAATATTTTCCATGCCCAGATGCACGCAGCCGGGGCCGGTCGATTCGGAAAGGCCGTAGTTGGTATCGTACTGATGATGCGGGAAATATTCCTTCCAGTGCTTGATCAGTGACGGCGGCACGGGCTGTGCGCCGATATGCATCAGTCTCCACTGATCCAGCTTATAATCCTCAAGCTTAAGATCTCCGCGGTCCAGCGCATCCAGGATATCCTGTGCCCACGGAACCAGCAGCCAGACGATCGTGCAGTGCTCATCGGAAACTGCGCTCAGGATCTGGTCCGGAGAGGTGCCCTTCAGCAGAACTGCCCTGCTGCCAGCCCAGAGACTGCCCATCCAGTGGAACTTGGCTCCCGTATGATACAGCGGGGGAATGCAGAGGAAACAGTCGTCCCTGCCTGTTTCATGATGACGCGCTTCCATCTCGGCTGCCTGATACAGACTCTCATGGTTGTGCAGGATTGCCTTCGGGAAGCCGGTTGTGCCGGAGGAAAAATAGATCGCGGCATCATCTTCATTTTCAATTCTGACCAGCGGCGGCTGGCTGGAGCTGTCCGCAACAAGATCCCGGTAGCTCTCCGCAAAATCCGGGCAGCCGTCTCCCATATAGAACAGCAGGCGGCCCTTGGAAATCTCCTCCGAAATCGACTCGATACGTCCGATAAACTCCGGTCCGAAGATCAGAATGTGGACCTCGGCAAGCTCAATGCAGTATTTGATCTCTTCGGCAGAGAAACGGAAATTGAACGGAACCGCAATTGCGCCGGTCTTCAGAATGCCGAAATAGATCGGCAGCCATTCCAGACAGTTAAACATCAGGATCGCGACTCTGTCGCCCTTTTTGATGCCTCTGGAAATCAGCATGTTTGCAACGCGGTTGCTCTTTTCGTCAAATACCTCCCAGGTCATTTCCCTGCGGTACGGACGCGGCGTCGTCTGCTGGACCAGGTCGAACTCCTTCCAGTTGATCCTCCTGGTTTCATTCATCGTAGGGTTCAGCTCGATCAGGGCGATCTCGTCCTTGTATAATTTATGATTCCGTTCCAACAGATCTGTTACAGGCATGTTTTATCTCCTTTTGCAAGAATTCTCTTCCGGCTGCACTCCGGCGGCCGTTGCGGATGCACGAAGCACCAGACGCATCCCGCACGTTTTCTCTTGCTTTTTTATTTTTATGCATTATAATTTTAATGTTTTCATTCGTTAAAGCATCAATTTATAAAAATCTACCATAAAATCAAACTAATGTCAATTCGGAGTGCCCTGATATGATCATAGATTTTCACACCCACACCTTCCCCTCCAAAATCGCGAAGCGCGTTGTCGACGGGCTCGCGGAGGTCTCCCGGACGGTGCATTTTACGGACGGCAGCATGGAGGACCTGCTGCGTTCCATGAAAGAAGCCGGCGTTGATTATTCCGTCAATCTGCCGGTCATGACCAGCCCCGAACAGGTTGAGAAGATCAACTCCTCCCTGATCGGTTCCAATGAGGAGCTCCGCCAAAAAGGCGTCATTACCTTCGGCGGCCTGCATCCGGACTATGCGGATTTCCGCGGTGAGCTGCAGCGCCTGAAAAGCGCCGGCATCCCGGGCATCAAGCTCCATCCGACCTACCAGCACGCCGACCTGACCGATCCCCGTTTCATGCGGATCATTGACGCTGCAAATGACACCGGCCTTGCTGTCATCATTCACGCCGGCTGGGACATCGGGATCTACGATCATGACTATGCATCCGTCGCCCACATTCTGAAGGTCATAGACGAGATCCATCCCGAAAAGTTTATCCTTGCCCATTTCGGCGGCTGGCTCAACTGGGCCGGGGTCGAAAAATATCTTGCCGGGGCTCCCGTCTGGCTGGATACCGCCTTTACGGTAGGAGATGTCACTCCTAATCCGGAATGTACGGAACCGCCGTTTTCCATGGAAACTCTGAGCATTGAAGACTTCCTCAGGATCTCAAGGAAGCACGGGACCGACAAGGTCCTCTTCGCCACCGATTCTCCCTGGATGGATCAGAGTGCTTATGTCCGCATATTCGAAAAAATGCCCCTGACGGACACCGAACGTGATCAGATCATGCATAAAAATGCTGAAAAGCTGCTGGGTCTTGCCTGACCCCGCAGCTTTTTCTATCCTGGAATTTTTTAAATGTTCGCCGGCCGCTTACAGCATTAAGTCCTGGTCACGGCCCCCATTGCTTTCAGCTGCTGCTTGCGGCGGTACATCAGCGCATCCGCACGCTCGAACACATCATGCATCGTTTTGTCCTTTCCGGGAACCAGATCGGACATGCCTGCAGATACGACCACTCTGCCCGTCCCGATATTCTCCTCTACACGCTGATTAAGCATGTCCAGTATTTCCTGTCTGCGCTCATGATCGCGGCCTCTCAGGAAGACGGCAAACTCATCTCCGCCTACCCTGTAAACCGGACTGTGCTGATACAGCTCGCAGATCATGGCACTTGCCGAACGGATATATTCGTCTCCTGCTTTATGCCCGTAGGTATCATTGACATATTTAAGCCCGTTCACATCGCAGACGACAATGGAAAATGCTTCTTCGCCGCCCTCCGACATCTTTCTGGTGACTTCCGCCTCTTTTTCCGCAAATGCCCGTTTATTCTTGACTCCGGTCAGCTGGTCCGTATTCGCCAGATTGACCATATGACCGAGCTCGGCCTCGCTCTGATGCGCACGGCGGCTCATGATCGAGTAGTTGTTCAGAAGTACTGACAGCGCGATCGCAAACAAAACGACAACAACGATGATGCTTTTGGCGTTGGCATATCGCAGCTGGCTCATTTCCCGGGCAATAAAGCCGTCGTTCAGGATATAGCCGGCCTCGTCATAATGCGCCCGGATGTGTTCTATTGCCTCGGCCGTAGCCTGCATCGTACTCTGGCTCATCCAGACCAGGGATACAAAGAGCACAAGGGAGAGCAGTGCGATCCAGACTATGATCGATTTGCCGAAGCGTTTGGACTGATCCTTGCGCAGAATAAAGCGGAAATAGAAGAATCCGAGGACCGCCCAGACCACGAACAGGAAATAAGTCTCCCTTGCCATGGAACCTGTTGTAAACAGGTTCGGCACCAGCAGATAGATGCCGAAGCCGATCATGATGATCAGTCCGGCTCTTCCGGTCAGCTCTTCCCGTTTGTCCTCACGGAGCTTCGCCATTTTCAGAGCGGAGGCTGAGACAAAGCCATAGACCAGCGTGGCGCCGATGGTCGTGACATCTACGATCCAGCCGATCGCAGTCCTTCCGAAGAAAGGCATGACCAGGGACAGCAGGACGATCAGGCCGATGGCATTTGCAGGAATCTGCCTGTCATTCAGCTTCGCAAAGCGCTCCGGCAGGATCCGGTCCCTTGCAAGTGCATAAAACAGGCGGCTCAGAGCCAGAATGTTTCCGATCAGGCTCGTCAGCACCAGTGCCAGCAGCGACAGGATCAGGATGCCTACCCCAAAGCTGCCCATATAATGATCCACAGCGTAAAATGCCGGCAGCCCTTTGATCCCCTCCAGATTCCCGTGATCCCTGATATATGAAAGCCAGTTCTCATATTCCGGCGGATAAGCTGTCACGGACAGCAGGATCACAAAAATATACAGCAGGGTCGTGGAAATAACGGCAGCGATCAGGATCCGGAAGGTCTTTGTCTTTGGAAAGGTAAACTCCTCCGCTGCATGGGATATGTTTTCAAATCCGATAAATGCCCAGGGTGAAATGCATGCAATTTTTATGATCTGGGAAACTGCACTTTTATCCGGGATGTACGCAGGCTCAAACGGAACATCCCGCCTTAAAACTGAACCCAGAAAGCAGATCGTAATGCCCGCCGTAAAGAATCCGACCATTCCGGCCATCATGCCTGCCGTTATCTTTTTCTTCCTTGCACACAGAAACGCGATCAGCAGGATCGCCGTAACAGCCAGTACCGCTTCTCCCAGATAGACATCATAGCCAAAGATCGTATACAGGAATCCGACATGGAAGATGTTGCCGATAAAATACCTTGCAAACAGCGGCAGGGAGGTTGCATTCGCCCAGAGCACGGCCAGGTAAGTCAGCCCGAGGAACCATGCCGCAAGAAAGCCATGGTCGTATCCGTGGGTCTCTCTTGCATAGGCATATACGCCTCCGGCATCCGGAAAGCAGTCCATCATATAATGGTAGTTCCTGCTGATGATCAGCATGATCAGGGCCCCGGCCAGCATACCGAGTGTGCTGCCCATCGGGCCCGCCTGGGAAAGATAGGTGCTGCTGGTAATGACCAGAGACCCCCAGCCGATGCTGGTGCCGAGAGACAGCGCCCAGGCGCCTGCAGGCGTCACGTACGGCGTCAGCCTTTGTGATGTCTCCTCAGCCGTCACCTTCTCCCCCGGCAGCCTGCCGGGAGCATCCTGCATCAGTCCGCTGATTCGATTGTCTGCCTGAAGATCCATGATATCGAGCCTTTCTGTCATTTCTGACTCCGGGCCGGTCTGCGGACAGACCGGAGGCCGGCATGTATTTCAATTTCCGAAATAATCATTCCTGCATTTATTTCAGGTAACCGCTTTATTACCCGATCAGGCCCTCGAGCGCTTCGAACAGCGCTTCCGGCTCGACCGGCTTACTCAGGTGGGCATTCAGTCCCGCCTGGAGGCTGCGCTGTACATCTTCGTCAAAAGCATTTGCTGTCAGCGCTATGATCGGAATGGTTTTTGCATCTTCACGATCCATGCTGCGGATGATCCTGGTCGCTTCAAGCCCGTCCATTTCCGGCATGCGCATATCCATCAGGATCGCATCATAATACCCGGACTCATGGGCAGAGAACAGATCCACCGCGATCTTTCCGTTCTCTGCCAGGTCAACTTCCATTTCCCTCATGCTGAGAACGACCATCATGATTTCCGCATTGATATCCACATCCTCCGCCAGCAGGATCCTGCGGCCCTTCAGATCTGCTTTCAGGCTGCGGGCGCCTGCATTTTTCCTTTTATAGGCTTCCCGGAATTCGTCCAGTACCGTGGCGGCAAAGAGCGGCTTCGGCACGAAGCTGTCCACCCCGGACTTCTTTGCCTCCTCCGCAATATCATCCCAGTTGTAGGAGGTCAGGATGATGATCGGTGTATGATCTCCGGCGATTGCTCGTATCCTTTTCGTCGTTTCGATACCATCCATCTCCGGCATCTTCCAGTCTACCAGGATCAGATCATAGGGATCTCTTCTGGCCTGGCGCATCTCCACCTTCTCCAGCGCTTCTCTGCCGGACAGCGCGGTTTCACTTCTGATTCCGGCTTTCTCCAGCACGATCTGCGCATGCTCGCAGGCGATCTCATCATCGTCGATCACCAGCACGACCATTTCATGCGGGCGGATCACATCCGTCTCTTCATGATCCTCAGAGTCGTTCTTTCTGTCCGAAACCTTCAGCGTCACTGTCACGGTAAAGGTCGTTCCGGCATTTTTTACACTTTCCACGCTGATCGATCCGTTCATCAGCTCCACGATACTTTTCGTGATCGGCATTCCGAGTCCAGTACTGCCGTATTTGTTGGTCATGGAGCTGTCCTCCTGACTGAAGGCGTCAAAGAGGTGCGGCAGGAATTCACTGCTCATGCCGATACCGTTGTCACTGAAAATGAGCTGAAGGGTGGAATTGTTGTCAAACCGCTTGATTTCTTCGACCGTAAAGGTAATCGTTCCTCCCGGAGGCGTAAACTTCACAGCGTTGCCGAGAATATTGATCATGACCTGGCGGAGCTTCATATCGTCCCCGATATAATAATCATCCACATGGCCCCTCACCCGGCATTCATAATGCTGATTCTTGTCCCTGCACTGTCCGCTGATGATGGTATTGACCTGCTCAAGCACCTTGGACAGGGAGAATTCTTCGTTTTTGATCACCATCCGTCCCGATTCGATCCTGGACATATCCAGAATATCATTGATGATATTCAGAAGGTGATGGGCGGAAACATCGATCTTCCGGAGATAGTCCTTTGTTCTTTCCTTCACCTCGGGATCATTTAAGGCAATGTTATTCAGTCCGATGATGGCATTCATCGGCGTCCGGATCTCGTGGCTCATGTTGGAGAGAAATGCGGTCTTGGCAGCATTTGCCTGCTCCGCTGACTTGAGGGCATCGCTCAGAGCCTGGCTCTGTTCGAGGCTTCTTCTGGTCTCTGTGTCGACGTCAGTAAAGCATGCGCCGACGTTGTGCACCAGATTATCGTCCCTGTCCTCGGGATGCCTGACACCTGCGAA
Organism: Lachnospiraceae bacterium; assembly: GCA_017460845.1. Taxonomy (GTDB): domain Bacteria; phylum Bacillota; class Clostridia; order Lachnospirales; family Lachnospiraceae; genus Avilachnospira. Next base: position 14,546 of record JAFUAE010000183.1, on the reverse strand, counting down.
ACGTACCATTTCGTAGGATTCCCTTCCATGCCTGTAAACCATATACCGGTAGGAAATGACCCGCTGGGTCTTCAGCTTTTCCTTGATTTCATCAGGCTGCACGAAGCGCAGGAACTCATCTCTGTATTTATCCGTAATATAGCGGTTTGCATACGCCGTCACCGCCTCCATATACGGGAATTCATCCCCGACATGGAAACCGTCGTCAATATCCGCATGGGACTGGTAGCAAATACCATGGTTCTTATCCAGCTCCAGGTAGTAAACACTCCAATAGTCAGATGCCAGTGCGGTGATCAGGCTCTTCTGCTGGCTCTGCTGCTTTTCCTCTTTGAGAAGCTGCTCCTGCAGGGCAACCTTTTCCTCCAGCTCCTGCTGCCTGACTCTGGCCTCCGCTTCAGCAGATTTGATCCTGGTCATTTCTGTGATATCCACGCACATGCCGAGTGTGCAGAGTCTGCCGGCGCCATCTGTGAACTTCATTTTTGTTGTCTGGAAGTTTCTCGGATTTCCGACCGCATCCGGCACATCCTCGAAGAAAATGTACGGCTCATCCATCTCCAGCGCTTTTTGATCGTCCGCCACAAAATGATCCGCCGTCTCAGAGTCGAAGATCTCATGGTCAGTCAGACCTATCACGCCGCTCGGATCCGATTTATGCGCATATTCCGCAAAGGACTGGTTGCAGGCAAGATATTTTCCCGTCGCGGCATCCTTAGAGAAACTCATCGCCGGCATATTGGTAAGAAGGGATGCCACAGATCCCATCATCGTCGCCAGGCGGGCAGCCGATTCCACTTCCCGGACCAGCCTCCGGTTTTCCTCTTCGGCCTTTTTCGCATCCCGCAGGGCTTTCTGGACAGCCTGTCCCTCGCGTACGTCTTCGTCCACATCCTTGAATCCGCACACCACGCCCATCCTGCCGTCCGGCATATTGACCTTGGCAAACTCGATCCGGAAATAACGTTCGCTCCCGTCCGGCATCATGCGGAGATAGTTCACCGTATACAAAGGCTTTTCTCTGAGTCTGGACGCGATCTGTCCAAGCTCCAGATCTTTCTCAAGTCTCTCCCGGTCGCATTCGGCAACTGTCGTCCGGATGTAATATTCCTTGGCCTGCGGATATTTCATCCGGTTAAGCGCATCCCGGATCGGAGCCCCATGGATCGTATCCCCGGCAGTATCCCCGCGGTATAAGGAAAAACTGCCGGTCTCCACATCGTTGATCAGCCAGACCGTATGGTAGGCCTCGCTGAGCGCTTCGATCACGGCATTTCTGACAGCCCGGTCAGATTCCATCCGCTCTCTCTTCTCGGTGATATCCGAAATAAATACATAGTAAATGCCGCCGTAGGCTTCGGTTTCCGTATAATTGCCGTAGTCGTCGAGCCAGCGGACCTCGCCGTCCTTACGGATTATGCGGTATTCCACATGATCCAGGTCAGTTTCCTCCTGAGCGGACTGCTCCCCGATGAGTTCCCTGACAGAATCGTAGTCATCCGGATGTACCATGCCCCGGAATGTATAGCCCGTATACTCTTTAAATGCCTCCAGATCTTCGCAGCCGAACAGTCCGATCACGGCGTCGTTCGCATACAGCAGTTCCTCCCGGTCTGACGCTTTATAAATAAAAAAGCCTCCGGGCATATGTTTGCCTATTTCTTCCACAATATGCAGCGTCTGCTCATTCAGTTCAAAGTGCCTTCCAAACATCTCTCCGGGCCTCCCGAGCCATTCAACTTTCTTAACTGCTTTATCAGCTGCATGATATTTCCGGCGGATATGATCCTGCTGCTGTTTTGGTTTCCTGAAAATTTATCATATCATAATATGAGTTGCCCGACAAACGGGATCAGTTCACATAATGTCGATCACGCCATATTCCGCAACAGTTCCGGTTTTAAATTTGACCGCCCAGTCCGATATGCCGGAATTCACAATAAAATCCGTCTGTCCGCGCCGCTCCTGTCCATAGGTCCGGTCATTTGCGCCGATCGCCGTACCGATCCAGCCGATCGGAAACATCTGCCCCCCGTGGGTATGCCCGGAAAGCACCAGGTCCACGCCCGCCGCAGCCTCCGCAACATAATCATTCGGCTGATGATCCAGAACGATCATATATTTGCTCCGGTCCAGATCCCGGACCAGTTCTTCCATGGATTTCCGCCCGAGTTCACTCCGGTCTGCGCGTCCGATCACATAAAACCTGCCGTCGATGAGGCTCGTCTCATCTTCCAGAATGATCACGCCATTTTTTCTGAGCTCTTCGGTGAGCTCGGACTCCGAAAAGTTCCGGTAATGAAAGTAGCCCTTGTCATGGTTACCGAAAATAAAATATACGCCGTATTTTGTCTCCAGCTCCCCCAGCGCCCGGCACGCCCGTACCATATCCTCCCGGACCGAACCGTCATCCACAAAGTCCCCTGTCACGACCACCAGGTCCGGCTCTGCCTGCTGCACCTTCTGCATATGCACTGCAAATGTCTCGCCGTCAAAGGTCGCGCCCAGATGGGAATCCGATATCTGCGCGATGCGGAGCCGCTCTGTGCCGAGGTCCTTTTCTGTCGTCAGCACATAATCCGTTTCCACGACATGATGCGCCAGATACCAGCCTGCAGACAAATATAGAGCGGTAATCACGATTGCGGCGATTCCTGCATAATAGGGAGTCTCTGCCGGCTTTGTCTCTAAAGTTTTTTCGGTTGTATCTGAAACGTTCTGTTCACTTGTTTTCTTTTTCGCATTTACCTTCTTGAAATACCGGCTGATAAAGAAGGCTCCAAGATCCGCCAGCACCCAGAAAACAGCCAGATGGATCAGGACGATCACTGTATTCAGCAGATCCAGATACAAAAAAGCACCTGCAAAAAGAAACGGCAGGGCTGCAATCAGCCATGCCGTCACTTTCCTGCCGCCGCTGATGCGCTGTATCACCTGAAATCTATGAAATCTGGTCCACAAATATATGGCCCCCACCAGTGCCAACAGCATTGTGACAGCCATAAATACCATCCATATCATAATTACATATCTTCCTTCTTTTCCTTCAAGGTAAGCTCTGTCTGCGGCTCCGGAGGCGTCTTCTCCGCTTTTGGCTCCGGGCAGTCCCGTTCTGTTTCAGACGTCATGTCAGTCTGCTCTGTTTTCAGTTCCATGTCGCCCTGCCCTGTTTCCGGTTCCAGACCCGCCTTCTCAAAAAGCTGTGACAGGAACCTGTTCCCGGCAATATATTTCTTTGCATGCGTCTTATATAAAGAGGTCGAGGTGACCCATGTGCAGAACCGCTCCGAACCCAGCATGAGCAGCACCGTCCCGCAGACAAAAAAGGGGATCTGCGGGATCACGGGCAGCAACAGTCCTATCAGTCCGGCAATCATGCAAATGATGCCGGCAATCATTAAAGCCATTTTTTTCATCTGTCATACCCCGGCTTCTTAAACCGGATATACCGGTCCTGCTGATCCGGCTGTCACATCAGAGGCGCGATCAGCTTCAGCAGTCCGCCCATAATTTTCAGAGATGTTTTTTCACGTTGCAGAGATTCCTTTGTTACTTCACTGCAGGAGGCCAGTGTGTTCTGGAAATCCGCTTCGATCTCACTGATGCAGCTGCAGCGGTACAGATAAGCTGCGCACTCAAAATGATGATACAGACTGCGGTAATCCAGATTGATCGTACCGACAACAGCCTTTTCGTTATCGCTCACAAATACCTTGGCATGTACAAAGCCCGGCGTGTACTCATAAATCTTCACGCCTGATTTCATCAGGCCCATGTAATGGGATTTTGCGAGTGAAAAGGCAGTGGCCTTATCCGGAATGCCGGGCATGATCAGTTTCACATCAATGCCGCGTTCCGCCGCATATTTTAAGGCTGCCTCCAGTTCATTGTCCAGGATCAGGTACGGCGTCATGATGTGAACATAGGTCTTTGCCCTGTTCAGAATATCCATATAAACCGTTTCCCCGACCTTGTCGTCATCCAGGGGACAATCCGCGAAGGGGATCACATAGCCGTCGGAGCGGCCCGGCTCAGTCTTTGCATGCACCTCATCCCATGAGGGCTTCGCCTCATCCATATTCCACATCTGCAGGAACATGAGCGTAAAGCTCCTGACTGCTTCTCCCTTCAGTCTGACCGCAGTATCCTTCCAGTGTCCGAAGCGCTCTATCTTATTGATATATTCATCCGCCAGATTCACGCCCCCTGTAAAGGCAGTTTTACCGTCCACCACAAGGATCTTCCGGTGATCCCGATAATTATAGTAGGTGGACAGGAAGGGACGGATCTCCGCAAAGGCCTTGGCTTTGATTCCCAGTTCCCCGAGCCTTTTTGCATAGTCAAAGCTCAGCGTAGACATCTCGCACATGCCGTCGTACATGACGCGCACATCCACGCCCTCTCTGACCTTGTCCGCCAGGATCTTCAGGATGCGTCCCCACATCTCACCTTCGGCAATGATAAAGAATTCCATGAAGATAAATTTTTCCGCCTTCCGGAGTTCCTCCAGCATCGGCTCGAACATAAGATCACCCAAAGGATAATAGGTGACTTCCGTATCCTTATAGACGGGGAAGCATCCGCTGCGGTTCAGATACCTGCAGAGATCGTCCGTGGCCGATTCTTTCAGCTCCTGCCGGCTCAGCGTATCCATATCCTGCTCAATGCTGCCCCTGGAGGCCTCGATCATGGCCGCAACGCATTTTTTCAGGCTCCTGTGTCCGATATCCTTGTCGTGGTACCACAAAAAGATGGATGCCGGCACTGGGAACAGCATGATCAGGATCAGCCAGGTAAGCTTGGCAGAGGCATCCATGGAACAGTTGAAAAGATACAGGATCATTCCTGCCGTAAAGATACCCTGAAGAATCGAAAACCATTTGAAGTAATCGTCGAAAAAAACATAAACGGATGCCATGATCGAGATTTGAAATACAATCAGCAGCAGGATCAGGCCGGTCCGTCCGAAGATCAGCCGCATAAACCCTTTTCTGGGATTACTGATCAGGCGTATCACATTTTGATTTTCCTGTATGTTCACATTATTTGTTTCCATATTTCCTCCAGCTATTTTTTTCCTGCCCGGCATCTGATTATTTGCCTGTATCCGCAGGGGTCCCGGAGCCCGTAGTAAAGCTGGCTGCCCGGCTGCAATTATTTTTTTCCGTACAGTAGTGCGGATCCGCTCAAAAACAAAGATCTCGCTTCGCCTTTTGACATAAACTTTCCGTTATCCGTAGGGATCAGCACTGCCTGCTCATAGCCCATGATCCTCAGGCGGTCCAGAAAATCTCCCAGATCCCCGAAACGTGCCGGCGACATTATATCATGTATCGCAAAGGTGCCTCCCTTTTTCAGGACGCGGAGGGTCTCGAGCAGCAGCTCCTGCTTATTCTTTCCGGAGATGTTGTGATATACATAATTGCTTGTCACAGTATCAAAGCTCTCATCTTCAAACGGAAGCTCAACCGCGTCTCCCTTCAGGAAGCTGACATTTTCCACGCCCTCGGCCCTGGCGTTCCTCTCACACAATTCCCTGGAGAAGGATGCATATTCGATCCCCCAGCGGTCGCATCCTACCATACGGGCGTTTGGATTTCGCTTTGCTGCCGCGATCGTGAGCGCGCCGCTGCCGCATCCGACATCCAGCCCCACGCCTCCGTCCGGGATCAGCACATAGTCCGCCACGCCTTCCACAATATCCCTGGAAAGCATGCGGCTCCCGTCATAGGAAAACTGATCATGTGCCCAGGTGCCCCAGCCCATCAGTGCTCCGCAGGCTGCCGCGCCCGCCGCACACAGTCCGGCCGCTGCCTGAAAAACAGCCTTTTCTTTTTTGAATGTTCTGGTAGAAGCCGTCAATGCAGCGCTTGCCGCACAGAATGCAAGAGAAGCCGCACCTGCCGCAGCGCCTTTGATCATGCCCTCCGGTACCCAGTTCTTATACTCCGCTTTCATTACAGTCTCCTCCCTCCTGCAAAAAAACCTGATCATATCCGCGGTCCCGCCGCATATCATTATTATACTATATAAGCTCCTGGAAAATGGACGAAAAAAAAGAAAGCTTGCTTTCTTTTTTCGGACATCTGACAAGGCAGCAGGTACGGGCAATAAAGGCGCACGGGCAAAAAACCGCCGTGATACAGGCCCGGAAGAGTCTGCATCACGGCAGTGTCAACAATGATTGGCTGTTTAATTATCTGTACAGGTTTCTCTTGTCCATAACGCGGATTGCCTTGCCTTCGCTTCTCTGGATCGTCTGCGGCGGCACGACCTTCACATCGACCTGAATGCCCAGCATGGACTTGAGTTCGGAAACGATCCTCTTCTCTCTCTTCGGGATATCCGGATACTCATCCTGCGCCATTTCCGGAGTCAGCTCGACATGGACTTCGATGGTGTCCTTGGTGCCGATACGGTCAACGTAGATCATATAGTTAGCCAGATACCCGAGCTTCAGGAGGACGGTCTCGATCTGGGACGGGAATACATTGACGCCCTTTACGATAATCATATCATCGCTGCGGCCCATCGGCTTGTGCATACGGACTGTTGTACGTCCGCAGGAGCACTTCTCATGCGTCAGGTAGCAGAGGTCACGCGTACGGTAACGAAGCAGCGGAAATGCCTTCTTGGTAATGCTGGAGAATACAAGCTCGCCGACCTGTCCGTCCGGAAGGACCTCGCCTGTATCCGGATCGATAATCTCCGGAATGAAATGATCCTCCTGGATATGCATGCCTGCCTGTGCCTGGCATTCGCAGGAGACGCCCGGTCCGGCAATCTCTGTCAGGCCGTAAATGTCATACGCCTTGATTCCGAGAAGCTCCTCGATGTTATGACGCATTTCCTCTGTCCACGGCTCTGCTCCGAAGATACCTGCCTTCAGCTTGAGCTGATCCTTCAGGCCTCTTGCCTTGATCTCCTCGCCGAGAAAATGTGCGTAGGAAGGTGTGCAGCAGAGGATGGTGGAGCCGAGATCCGTCATGAACTGGATCTGCCTCTCCGTATTGCCTGAGGACATCGGAAGCGTCAGGCTGCCGAGCCTGTGGGAACCGCCGTTAAGTCCCGGACCGCCGGTGAACAGTCCGTAACCGTAGCTGACATGAACCACGTCATCTTTGGTGCCGCCGACACCCACGATTGCACGTGCACAGCATTCATCCCAGATATCCAGATCCTCCTGGGTATAGAAAGCAACAACACGTCTGCCGGTCGTGCCGCTGGTGGACTGGATGCGGACGCAGTCTGTCAGCGGAACCGCGCACATTCCGTACGGATACTGGTCTCTCAGATCATCCTTTGTTACGAAGGGAAGCTTATGCAGATCCTCGATCCCGTGAATATCCTCCGGCGTAATGCCTGCTTCGACCATGCGGTCATGGTACATTTTCACGTTTTCATAAACGTGCTTAACCTGAGCGACAAGTCTTTCACTCTGAAGCTTCTCAAGCTCCTCTCTCGGCATGGTCTCGATCTCAGGCTGGTAATAGTTTGTCATACTGCTGCTCCTTTCAAACCTTTCCTGCGGTTTCACCCGCATGCTTTGATGCGCCGGTCCCTTCCGGAACCGAAGAAGCTTCTTTCTGAGGCTTCCCTGATCTGATCATCTGATGAAGACTCCCGGGGAGCCTTCCGTGCTCTGAAGATGCCTGAACTCATAAAAACAGGCCCCGCCCAAAATCGGACGAGGCCTGTTGCTTGAGATCGATCTTCTAACTGCGGCACACTACTCCAAAATCGGGCTGTATGAATCTGGCATGACAAAGAAACGGCTAAAGCCGATGGTAAAGGAGAATCCGCTTGTAAAAAGATTGGATTTCTTCATCATGTCTTTGTCTGCCCCTTTCCGCAATTTTCTCGAAGTATAATCTTATTTCCCCGCGTTGTCAATAAAAAAACGCAATTTTGCAGATTATTTTGTTAACGCTTTGATGAATTAAATTGAATCAGTCTTCCCCTCTGCCGAGTGCGAAGGCCTTCAGGTTGAGTTCCACGAACTTCGCAGGAACCAGATCGCGGATCGCCTGCTCCCATTTCTCAACCGTGAAATCAAAATATCTGGACAGTCTTCCCATCAGGACGATATTGACGGCCTTGGAGGAGCCGGCCTGCTCCGCAAGGGACAGGCAGTCCATAGCGTCAACATTTACCCCTTTTGCCTTCATCTTGCCGATGAGGTCCTCGGGATACTGTGCAGCGCCGATAATGACCGGCATCGGATCGATCTGCTGGATATTGGTCACGATCCTGCCGTCCGGCTTCAGATACTCAAGATATCTCGCCGCCTCAAGCTGTTCGAAGGAAATGATAAAATCCGCCTCTCCCTTGTCGATGATCGGAGAGTAAACCTTCTCGCCGAAACGGACATAAGTAACAACGCTTCCGCCTCTCTGGCTCATGCCGTGGACCTCGGAAACCTTAACATCATATCCTTCCTGGAGGAGGATATGTCCAAGCATTTTACTGGCCAGAAGAGATCCCTGACCGCCAACGCCGACGATCATTACATTTTTCGTCATCTTCATACCTCCCCGGAAACAAGTGAACCGAACTTGCACAGCTGCTGGCAGACGCCGCAGCCGACGCAAAGCGTATTGTCGATCGCCGCCTTGCCGTTCTTCATGCTGATGGCCGGGCAGCCGATCTTCATGCAGGACTTGCAGCCGACGCATTTATTCTGATCCACGATCAGCGGCTTTTTATGCTTCACATACTTCAGGAGCGCGCACGGACGGCGGCTGATGATGACTGACGGCTCTTCCGCTGCCAGTTCTTCCTTAACAGCTGTATCGCAGGCAGCCAGATCATACGGATCCACCACGCGGACACGATTAAAGCCCATCGCGCGGCAGAGAGCCTCCAGATCGATCTTTCCTGCCGGATCGCCCTTAATGTTGTAGCCGGTCGTCGGATTCTGCTGGTGTCCGGTCATGCCCGTGATGGAGTTATCCAGAATGATCACGGTCGAATTGCTCTGGTTATAGGCAATGTTTGCAAGGCCGGTCATACCGGAATGCATGAAGGTAGAGTCTCCGATCACGGCGACAGTCTTTCCTTCGCTCTCTTTTCCGAGCGCTTTGTTGAAGCCGTGGGTCGCACTGATGGATCCGCCCATGCAGAGCGTCATGTCCACTGCGGAAAGCGGAGCCACCGCACCGAGCGTATAGCATCCGATATCGCCGAGGACCGTTACCTTATTCTTTGACAGTGTATAGAACATGCCTCTGTGCGGGCAGCCTGCGCACATGACGGGCGGGCGGACCGGAAGCTGCTCATCCAGCTTTACGCCCTGCGGTACCGGAAGTCCGAGCTTTTCCGCGATCAGGTTCTGGGAATACTCGCCGAGCAGCGGGAAAACATCCTTTCCGGATACTTCCAGGCCAAGCTGGCGGCAGTGATTCTCAATGATCGGATCAAGCTCCTCGATCACGACCAGCCTGTCGACCTTTTCCGCAAAATCCAGGATCAGGCTGACGGGAAGCGGGTTGATCATGCCGAGCTTCAGGATGCTCGCCTTGTCGCCGAATACTTCCTTTGCATACATATAGCTGGTGGAATCCGTAATAATACCGATTTCCGTACCGCCCATTTCTACCCGGTTGAACGGACAGGCATCCGCATACTCCTGAAGTCTGCGCATTCTGTCTTCGACAAACGGATGGCGGCGGATCGCATTGCCCGGCATCATCACATATTTCGCAATATTTTTCTCGTAGGTCTTTGCCGGGGGCACGATCCTCTCTGCGGTTTCCACTACGCTCTAGGAATGTGCGACTCTGGTGCACATTTTAATGATAACCGGCGTGTCGTATTCCTCTGAAAGATCATAGGCTGCCTTTGCAAATGCAAGCGCCTCGGCTGAATCCGACGGCTCAAGCATCGGTACCTTGGCTGCGATCGCATGATGGCGCGAATCCTGCTCGTTCTGGGAGGAATGCATGCCTGCATCATCCGCCACACAGATCACCATGCCTGCATTGACGCCTGTATAGGAACAGGTGTAAAGCGGATCGGCAGCGACATTCAAACCTACGTGCTTCATGCCGCAGAAGCTTCTCTTTCCTGCAAGACATGCACCGAAGGCTGTCTCCATGGCAACCTTCTCATTGGGGGCCCACTCGCAGTAGATATCGTCAAACTTGGCAGCCTCCTCGGTCACTTCCGTACTCGGAGTGCCGGGATAGCTGGATACCACGCTGCAGCCGGCTTCATAAAGGCCTCTGGCAAAGGCCTTGTTGCCCAGCATTAATTCTTTCATAAACTATCTCCTCTTCAATTCCGGGAGGAGATATCCTCCCGGATCATTTCTTAAAGTTTCAGTCCGTTTTTGCATCTGAAGCCCTGAGTCTCTTCATGACTTTATTCAGGCAGCCGGTCCCGTAGAAAAGCATGCGCTTGACACGGCTTACAGTTGCCGAACTGGCTCCGGTCTCCTTCATGATTTCCGTATAGACCTTTTCGTCAAGCAGCATCTCGGCAACTTCATAGCGCTGTTCCATCGAGTGAAGCTCGCTCATGGAGCATACATCCTCAAAAAACTCCTGACATTCCCTGATGTCCTTTAATGATAGGATCGCCTTGTACATGTTGACATTTTGCTTCTTTGATTTGCTCATGATACACTCCTTATTGCATTTCACCACATATTGCCAAGGGGTAAAACAGCAACCCATTGCACCTCATTCTATCATTTTAAAACACTAAAGTAAAGAAGAGAGCGCACAAAAAAAGCGCGCCTCCCGTATATACGGGGACGCGCTGCGGATCGTATGTTCATGCAGCCCCTGCCGGGCGCTGCTGCGGCATGCAGATCAGTCAATGGAAATGTATTTCTTTTCCTCGACCGGCTTTTCCACATGCTTTGGAATATCCAGGATCAGCATACCATTGTCAAACTTTGCCTTAATGTCCTCCTGCTTCAGCTCGTCGCCGACATAGAAGCTTCTGCTGCAGCTGCCTGCATAGCGCTCTCTGCGCACATATTTCATACCGTCCTGATCCTCACTTTCCTGTGTCCTGGAGGCTGAGATGATCAGATAGCCGTTCTGGAGCTCTGCCCTGACTTCATTCTTCTGATAACCTGGAAGCTCGATCTCAAGCTCATACTTCGTATCGTCCTCCTTAAGATCCGTTCTCATGACTGTGATCTGTGAAGAAGCGGCCTTGGCCGGTCTGCGGTCAAAATCATCAAAAAAAGTATCCATTAAGCTGCTGTTGAAAATGCTGGGAATTAACATATCATAACCTCCTCACATAATGCCGGCCTGCTGCCGGTCTTTTCAAATCTTCTCTCTGTCCGGAAGATCCTTTCTGTTCCTTGTCATGTCTATGTTATACCTCTTTTGTTAGCACTCGTCAAGCATGAGTGCTAACATTTTTTCTAAAATTTTTATTAAATGACTGCACTTCCGCACGGGACAGATCATCGCCGCTTAAGGTACGCAGCAAATAAAAAATGCCCGGCACGACCGGACATTTTCTATTAATCGGCCAGATCCACATCCGGCGCTATCGTCAGCTGATAATCCGGATATTTTTCCCGGATCTCCTTCTGCAGGATCTCCACGCCTTCTTCCGGATCCATATCAAAGCTCATGACCGCATCAAAACGCAGCGCCTTTTTAACCGTATCCGCATAAAAGCCGTGGCACTGCAGCACCCAGTCGTGGGACATCACGGTTCTCATGATATCATTGCGCATATGCGCTGCTTCATTATTCTGCGTATTATAGGAATAGACGCCGATACCGGTCATGATGACGCCGGTTTCCTGATAAATCTTTTTTTCGATCTTTCTGGTCAGTACATCGACCTCATCCACTGTCATCGTATCCGGAAGCTCCATATGGACGGATCCGTAGTTCTTATCCGGGCCGTAATTATTCAGAAGAAGGTCATATGCCCCGCGCACCTCAGGCTCGCTGACGATCAGCCTGCGGATCTTTTTGGCGAGATCCGCATCCGTCCTCTTCCCGATGATATCATCCAGTGTTTCCGTCAGCATTTCCATGCCGGATTTCAGAATAAACAGGGATATTACCGCGCCGACCCAGGCCTCCAGTGAGATCCCGCTGACTACGAAAATGACAGCTGAAGCCAGCACAGAGGCAGAAAGGACCGCATCAAAAAATGCATCTGCGCCGGAAGCCTCCAGCGCCTGGGAATTAGCTTTTTTACCCTGTGCCTTGACAAAGCTTCCGAGGATCAGCTTTACGACGACCGCCACTGCAATGATAAGCAGAGAAACGGAAGTATATTCCGCCTTTTCCGGATGAATGATCTTTTTCACGGATTCTATGAGAGAAGTCAGACCGGCATAAAGAACGATGGCCGCCACGATCATGGCGCTCAGGTATTCCGTCCTGCCATGCCCGAGCGGATGTTTCTTATCCGGCTTTCTTCCGGCAAGCTTTGTTCCGATAATCGTAATCACGGATGACAGTGCATCTGAAAGATTGTTGACTGCATCCAGGGTGACCGCAATGGAATGGGTGACCAGTCCGACCGCAGCCTTGAACGCGGCAAGAAACACATTGGTGACGATTCCGATGATACTTGTCCTGACAATGATCCTGTCTCTGTTCAGGGTATCGATCGGACCCCCGGTCCGGATCTCATTTTCTTTTCCGTCCATTTTCTGTTACCTCTTTTTGTTTTTAAAGCGGCCCTGATTATTGAGGGCCGCGAAATATTAAGAAATATGCAATATTTTCTCAGATTTTTCAACAGAGATCATACAACCTTTTCAAAGTCACTGGCGGGATGCTTGCAGAGCGGACAGATGAAGTCCTCCGGCAGCTCTTCTCCGACATATTCATATCCGCAGATCCTGCAGCGCCAGATCGTCTTGCCCTCAGGCGTTGTGCCCGCTTTCTGAGGCTTCGGCTTGATCTCGCTCTGATAATACTCATAGGTGCAGGACGGAGCCTTGGAAAGCACTTCCATATCCGTCACCTGCGCAATAAAAAGCGTATGGGTCCCGAGATCCACAGACTGCTTTATCCATGCGGAGATCCAGGCATTCGTCCCTTTTGTAATATACGGAAGTCCGTTGCCGGATTTTTTACAGTCATGAAAGTCCGCAAATTTGTCCACATCCCTGCCGGACTGGAAGCCGAAATGTTTGAACAGTTCAAAGTCCGCCTCCTGGCTGATAATGGAAATGTTGAACTTGCCGGATCCCTTCATCAGATCGTGAGTCAGGTTGGATTTGTTGACGGCGATTGCAATACAGTTCGGGTCTGAAGTGACCTGGATCGCCGTGTTGGTAATACATCCGTTAACTTTGCCTTCGTATTCCGTCGTCAGGACAAATAATCCGTAGGACAGTTTGTACATTGCCTTTTTATCCATATATACGTTCTCCTTTCCATGTATGCACTGTGCCGGCGAAGCAGCTGCAAAGCCTTGCCCCCGCCGCTCCGCCTGTGTTTTCAGTATACCATTTATGCCTGTTCAGTCATATCCTCGATTTTGTGAAACTGTGTATTATAAAGCTCCGTATACACGCCTCCGGCCTTGACCAGATCCTTGTGCTGACCGTGCTCTGCGATCCTTCCGTCCTTCAGGACATAGATTTCATCCGCGGCAAGGATCGTGGAGAGCCTGTGCGCGATCAGAATGCTGGTTCGTTCCTTAATGATCGGCTCTATCGCCGCCTGGATCTTACTCTCCGAAATAGAATCCAGAGCGGATGTCGCCTCGTCAAAAATAAGCAGGGCAGGGTCCTTCAGCAGGACGCGCGCAATCGAGATCCTCTGCTTCTCACCGCCGGAAAGCTTCAGTCCGCGGTTTCCGACCACGGTATCCAGTCCTTTTTCCTGCGCCTCGATAAAGTCATAGATATTTGCTTTTCTGCAGGCTGCGATCATATCCTCCTCTGTGGCGTCAGCATTTGCATACTGGAGATTTTCCCGGATCGTCCCGTTGAAAAGATAGGTCTCCTGCGACACCACGCCGACACTCCTTCTCAGGAAATCGAGATCCAGCCTTTTTACATTAATGCCGTCGAATTTCACGGTTCCGCCCTGTACGTCATACAGGCGCGGAATGAGGTTGATGATCGTACTCTTGCCGGAACCGGAAGGCCCGACGATCGCCATACTTTTCCCGCCCTCCAGCTCAAAGCTGATATCCTTCAGGATCTGCCTCTCTCCGTCGTAGGAGAAATTCACATGTGAAAACTCCACGCGGCCGTCATTGACAGCCGGAACTGCAGCATATTTCGTCTCTTCGATTTCCACCGGCAGGTCAAAGTATTCAAAAATACGGCTGAACAGAGCCATTGCGCGCATCCAGTCCACCTGGATATTGAGCAGGCTGTTGACCGGCATATAGGTCTTCCCGAGCAATGCCACCAGCACCGTGATATCACCGACCGTCAGGGAGCTGTTGTATTTCATCATCAGCACGCCGCCCACCAGATAAAACAGCATGGGCCCGATATTCGTCACCGTGCCCAGGATCATGAAAAACCACCTGCCGGCCTTCCTTTCCCGGATATTCAGATTTGTCATCCGCTTATTGACGCTGTCGTATTTCCT
>JAFUAE010000182.1 GCA_017460845.1 Lachnospiraceae bacterium | reverse complement strand
TCAGATACGGTATCTGTTGGGGCATGAAAATCTGGAAACAACTATGAAATATCTGGACATCACTCCTTCTGAAAAAGCAGAGGCTTTAGCAACTCTTGAAAGTGAAAGGGCAACTACGAAAACTAAAAAATGGAAAAACAGCGATGGCAGTTTATCTGCATTTTTAAGGCTGCCGCAATAATCAATAACGGAAGGGGACCAACAGGAAATCCCAACTTTTTGAACGAAAAAACGCCAACTCATGAGCTTCTTATCAGAAGTTGGGATTTCCTGAAAGAAAGGATTTCAATTGAAAAATCTTAAAGTTTTTATTTTTTGTGTCCCCCGATCTGCAGATTCCGCTCAAGAGTCGTCGCACCCTCCTTCAGATTCATACCCTGAAAAATCGCATTCGCGCCGTATTTCTCCCGGACCAAGGCCAGCGCACGGCGGATGCTGCGCTCTTTTTCGAGCGCGGCATAATCTGCAAACAGCTCCATCTGATACATCCCGTCATCCTCTGCCGTATCATTGGCGCAGATGCCGAGCCGCCTGAACAGAAGTCTGTGATCAGTTTTCCGTTCGAAATCAGTAATCAGCGCCCGGCTCACGGTCGAAACCGAGTTTGTCCTTGTCTTCATTTTTACGGTTCCGTTCGAATGCCTAGGATGAAGTCTCCCGTAAAAATCCACTGCAGCAGGTCCGTCGTAATCCGGGCATACCTCCATGCTTTTATAGTCATAGGAGACCCACCAGGTAAAGGAAGGGGCGTTCAGACCCTTCAGAAACATCTCGCCGCAGAGGATATCGATCATCTCACGGAATACATTTCCGGCCTCCTCATACCGGTATGCCCTCGGGAGGACCTGCCCGTTGGAGAGGCTCCTGCTGTCCGAGCGGTAATGCTTGATTTCCCTCATACCGACCGGCTCCCTGCCCCAGGCATGATCGATCAGCAGCTCTCCGTCGATACCGAAGGTATGGTAGAAGAATTCTTCATCCCACTGGCTCCTGCGGGCGATCTCGCCCATCGTATCCAGATGTGCCGAATATAGCCGGCGCGCCTTCCCCGGACCGATATGCCAGAAATCGGTCAGCGGCCTGTGATCCCAGAGCAGCAGCCGGTAGCTGTTTTCATCAAGCTCGGCGATCCTGACACCATCCCGGTCAGCAGGTCTTTTTTTGGCCACAATATCCATGGCGACTTTCGCAAGGTACATATTCGTCCCGATGCCGGCCGTTGCCGTGATCCCCGTGGTCTTAAGCACATCCCTGATGATGGTGAGCGCCATTTCGTGTGCCGGGTGGACCCAGTTCCTGTATGCAGCCTCTCTGTAGAAATGCAGATAAGCCGTACAGTCAATAAAGCACTCGTCGATGGAATAGACATGGATATCCTCCGGAGCGGCATAGCGCAGATAGATCCCGTAAATTAAAGCAGAGATCCGCTCATACTCCGCCATTCTCGGAACCGCAGTCAGGTAGCTGATCCTGGTATGGTGCTCCCGTTCATATCTCCGGATCGCCTGCTTCGCTTCAAAAAGGCGCGGCCTCGAGGGCACGCCGATTGCCTTAAGGGACGGCGACACCGCAAGGCAGATCGTCTGGTCCGAACGGGATTCATCCGCAACCAGCAGATTTGTCTTCAGCGGATCCAGCCCGCGGTACACACATTCCACGGAGGCATAGTAGGACTTCAGGTCTATGCACAAATAAGCCGCCTGCTCCGTTTGCTTCCCGCATCCGGGTCTGTCTCCGTATCTGCGTCTGTCTCCGTCTCCGCTCCCCATGTCATTCCGCTCCGCCTTTTCGTCTTCCCTGCATTTTATATACCCGCTCCGGTTCACCTGCTGGCTGCCGGGCTTATACCCGTTCCGGGTCACTGTCAGCCTGCCGGGCCGTCTCTATATGAAACGATTCGTTTCTTTATATTTTTGATTATATAGTTCCCCGGCTGAAAGAATCAAATGTAATTTCGCTGCCTGCCGATCACCGCCCGGCCTGCAGGGGCGCGCTCAGGTGCCGCGTGCATCTCCGCAGGCCGGCTGCTGAAGGATCACTTACGCAGGAAATAAAATATTTCCTCCGCAAAATAATCCGAGACAGATCGATCAAATCGTGTTATAATCTACGGGCATATCGATTTGCCCGGCATTTCGGCCGGATCGACTAGGGCCATAGCCAAGCGGTAAGGCACAGCACTTTGACTGCTGCATTCGAGGGTTCGAATCCCGCTGGCCCTGTGACTGTGTAAACAGCCCAACCCGAAGAGCGTATGCAGCAAGGAACGGTTTTTAGGATCCGCTCTGCTGCATGCACACTCTTTTTCCGCGGACGTGGCGAAATTGGCAGACGCGCCAGATTTAGGTTCTGGTGGGAGACCGTGCAGGTTCAAGTCCTGTCGTCCGCATAACAGAAAAACCGCCTTTGATGGATGGCGGTTTTTTCTTCTCTTTGATTTATTCTATTTCAATCATTTCCCATGTCAGAGGCATTTAAATACCGGAAAGCCGCAGCTTCAGTCAGCCCGTACCGGGCTTTAATGCTCACTCAGATCCAGAATACTGCAGATCGCCGGAACGCCTGCGGCTGTTCCCTGATAGCGTTTTCTGATCGACGCTTCGATTTCCTTCACATACCCGGGTGCTGAAATAATGATGACATCCACCGGATCCTTCAGATATTCCTCCGGAGATACGATCCGGATATGGGAAGCCGGTGCAAACCGTCCCTGCTTTTTCTCGGAGGAGTCGATGATGTAGCTGATAAAGCTGCAGAATTCAGTCGTGGCCGCTATGGTAAAGCCCTGATGGCCGGCGCCCCAGAGCGCGGCTTTTCTGCCGCTCTGCCTGAGTTTGTTCACATATTCCGAAATCTCACTCCGCATCCGGCGGTAATCCTCTTTTAAGATCCCGATATCCGCAGTCTGGCGCAATGCAGCTTCATCCCGGCATGACAGACAGCTGCGGCCGTCAGCATTTGCATCTGCATTTCCGTCTTCCGCATCTGCCGCCGCAGCCTCCTCTATCATGCAGCCGCCGGACTTCCTGACCACCACACGCAATGTATCCCCGATACCGATAAAGTCCTTCTCCAGCACTTCAAATCCGCTCATTCTGCAGAGCGCTGTCAGCGACTCCATATCATAATTTGCGATATGATCCCGGACAAGTTCATAATAGCGCCCCTCTCCGATGATATACTCAAATGACGGAACCGTGATCAGCCCTATGCCGCCGTCCGCCAGATTGCGGCGCAGGCACTTAAGCATTGTGACCGGGTCCGGCTGATGCTCGAGAAAATTAAATGACAAAAAAACATCAAAGGGGGCGCCCGGTATGTCGAGATCCTCTCTGTCCGGGAACCACTGCATGAGATGGTCTTCCGGCACTGGCATGACAGACGCCGACCCCGCACATAGTTTGCCGCGGGCCTCCGCAAGTCCTGCGGCACCGGCTTCCGTTCCGTAAATACTGATCCCGCCGCTTCCCGCAAACTCCGGCTCGGCCAGGACAGCCAGGAAATCTCCGTTGCTGCATCCGCATTCCAGCCATTTCATCGGCTGAATATCCGTGCTTCGGGAGCCGGCATTCACCGCGTATCCCGCTTTCTTCCCGTACTTTCCGGTCAGCAGTCTGTAGTCCGCCCGGCGAAGCTCCTTCATCGTCTCCGACAGGCCGACGACCCGGATCGCATCCCGGTAATATGGCACCGGCTCGCAGTCAAACTGCACAAGACCGCATTCAGGGCATCTGCTAAGCTGCAGATCGATCCCGCGGTCTTCGGCAAGCCCTCCCGCATCCGGCATTGCCTGTGCGCCGCAGGGCATATTGGATATTTCAAACAAGGGCCCGGATAACTCCGAGCCGCATGCAAGACAGTGATGCTGAATTTTTACTGATTCTGTCATTATTTCTATTCCTTCATTATCCTGCAGTTTCATTCTGCAGCGCTGTCCTCCGATTTTTCGTCACGGAATCCGATCCGTTCTTCTTCCACGACGAGCGGACGCTTCATCACGCGCTGGTTGATATTGAGCACATATTCTCCCAGCAGCCCGATGAAAAAGATCTGCACGCTGCCCAGAAACAGCATACCGATCAGCATCGGCGCAGTGCCGGCAGGGAAACGCTCCCACCAGATCAGCTTCATAACCAGGTAGACCAGTGCGATCAGCATGGATGCTGCAGAGCAGAAGGCCCCGGCAAAGGTCGCAAGCCTCAGTCCGATCTTGGTATAGGATGTAAACGACAGCATCGCCGCGTCATAGAGGGTATACAGATTGTTGGAGGTCTTTCCGGCGCGGCGCTTCGGCTGGTCATACGGGACCTCCTTCCTGCGGAAGCCCAGCTCAGCCACGATTCCCCTCAGGAACGGGGTCGGATCGTCCAGCTCGCGCAGGACCTCGATAAATGCTTTGTCATACAGTCCGAAGCCGGTAAAATGCTCGATCTGGTCGACCTGGGAAAACTTGCGGATCATTTTGTAATACAGGCATCGCAGCGCATAGATAAAGCTGCCGTCCGTACTGTGGGCCTTGATGCCGATCACGATCTTGTAGCCCTCTTCCCAGCCCTCGACATACTTTGCGATCATCTCCGGCGGGTCCTGGAAATCGGCCGCCATCAGCATCGTGGCGTCTCCGTCCGTCTGCAGCATACCGTAATATGGGCTGTTGAACTGCCCGAAATTCTTGGCGTTGAATATCGCCTTTATATGGGGATCCTCCGCAGCCAGGGCGCGGATGCGTTCCCTGGTATCATCCCTGGAATCATTGTCCATGAACAGGATCTCGTAATCATATTTTTTCAGGATTTCGACCGTCTCAAACTGCTCTCTGACCTTCTCTGCGATCGGACCGACATTATCCTGTTCGTTGTAGCAGGGAATGACAATGCTGATTTTTTTACTCATACTGCTTTTTTGCTCCCGAATTAACTTTTGCCCCGAATTATATCACTGTATCCGGTCAGATTTCCACCATTATCTTGATCAGTCCGGCCGGTCTTCTCCGCATCAGCTCCAGGGCCTCCGGAATAGAATCAAATCCTTTCAGCCTGTGTGTGACAAGCCTGCCCTGCACGGATCCGCAGGAAAGCGCTTCCGCCAGCATCCGTTCCGTCCAGTCGCGTCCGCCCCTTGACAGCTCAAATTTAAATGTTTTGCCGCTCATGCCCCTGCCAAGTGAGAAGATCGGCAGGCTGACAGTTCCGCTGCCCTCAATATAGGCCATATTCACGATCACGCCCGTCCCGTAGCGCACAAGGTCGCACGCCTGGATCAGTGCTTCGGGCCCTCCGCCGCAGATCAGGACCGCATCCGTGCCGTATCCTCCGGTTGAACGGAAGACCTCATCTACTGCCGGACTCCCCGAGGCATTCGCCCTCGGATCCCTCGCCGCAAACGGAGTAAGATCGCGCCTGTCATTTGCATATACCAGGCTTCCGTCCCGGTATGAGATGTAAATGTCAACGCCGAACAGCTTAGCCGCTTCCGCGCTCACCGGATCCTTTGCGGATCCGATCATGATCACCCGTCCGGCCGGTCCCGCCTTCCTGCGGGCCGCGGCACCCGCCATGAGGCCGACTGCGCCGCTGCCGATCACGGCCACTGTCTGTCCTTCTTCAATGCCGGCTTCTTCTGCAGCCGTATAGCCCGTCGCCATCATATCGACAGCCATCAGGGCCGCCTCAGCGGAAAGTCCCTCCGGAATATGCGCCAGATTAATATCCGCATCCGGCACCCGGAAGTATTCCGACCACATACCGTCTATATTGCGTCCAAGCTTTGTCCCGGAAAACGGCATTCCCGCATGTCCGGTCCGGTCGCCGGGCTCCGGCATGACCGCTGAAACCGCAACCAGCTCTCCCGGATGGAAATCCCGTACCTCCGGCCCGGTTTCCACGACCTCCGCCAGTCCTTCGTGCCCCAGCACCAGGTTTTCCCTGCGGGGACCATTTCCGGCAAAAACAGTATGGACGTCCGATGAACACGGTGAAAGAAAGCGCGGCTTCAGAACCGCCGCCCTCCGGTCTGCCTCACATGTCATATCCAGACGGACATCCGGCAGATTTTTTTCTTCTATAATTCCTTTTTGGCTGAATACAAATGCTTTCAATGTGATCGTCCTGCCAATACTCTGTCAATTCTTTGCCCGCATTCTGTCAATTTGCTTCCTGCAGCCTGCAGGCTTCCATGATCCGGCCGATCCCGTCTTCAAAGGATATCCGCTGCCGGAATCCGAGAGCTTCGACCCGGCTGATGTCCGGGCTCAGATCCGCCGGGCCTTCGGCATTATCCGCTCTTGTCCCGAACAAAGCCGTACCTGAACCGCCGCAGATCCTCTGCACTTCTTCCACATAATCCCGCAGCGCTCTCGTATCTTCCCCCGCGATGTTGTAAATGCCTCTTTCACCGCGCTCCGCGAGAAGGCCGATCGCCTCCGCCGCCTCATCGATGTAGAGGTAATTCCAGGCCTGCGTACAGTTGCCCAGGCTGATCTCTTCTCCCCGTCCGAAGCCGCGGATCAGGGTGTTGACCAGCGAGTTCTCATGGTCTCCGGGACCATAGACCGAAAACAGGCGCATATGGATATAGTCCGTCTCCTGCGGCGCAAAGTACGCTGTCAGCCGCCTGCAGACCTCAAGCTTTGCCCTGCCGTATTCGCTGACCGGCTCTGCCGGCCCGTCCTCGCACTTTGGGGTTCCGTCCTGTGCATGTCCGTACTCCGCCTGGGATCCGGCAAAGAGAAATCTGCCGCATCCGAGTTCCGCGGCTTTTTGCGCCGCCCGCAGCGTCATCTGAATATTAAAATCCTGAATGCCGGGATCGGATCTTCCGGCCGAACCGGCGCCGGCCCAGGCAAAGTGCAGCCAGACGTCAGCATTTGCAGGGAGGCGTTCCGTCTCATCCTCAAAGCTGTGTCTGAACGGAATCACCTCCCGGCCCTTCTGCGTCATTATTTTTACTGCGGCCCGGCCAAGGAAACTGGTCGAGCCGGTGACAATAATTTTCATTCCTTTACTCTCGGGATGAACATGGCCTCATCCAGCTCTTCGTCCGGAAGGAATGGCTTCAGGTCCTCCAGCGGCGGGCTGCTCAATGTACCGTCCGGATGCTTTTTGACCGCCGATCCGGGCTCAAAGGGCTGATCCAGAGATACAAAGACTTCACAAAGCAGCGGTCCGCGGAATGCCAGGCAGTCTTCGATCACGGACTCCAGTTCGGAATTATGCTCGATCCTGCGGTAGGCAATGCCGAAGGCTTCAGCGACCCTTCCGAATGACGGGAAGCTGAGGTCATAGC
>JAFUAE010000181.1 GCA_017460845.1 Lachnospiraceae bacterium | reverse complement strand
CTGCTCAGGAAAACAAAGAGTAAGTCACGCTATCATCGTTTAAGATGTGACCGTCCTGTGTCGACGGTCTTTTTTCGGTGTCCAAAAACCTGCCTGTATATCTTTTTCGTTTTATGCTTGACTTTTTATTAGCAGGCTTTCTTCGTTTTTGTGATTGTGTTGAATAACCCGAGTCAGAGCATAAACTTATCTTGTTTAGTGTCGGAAATACTTTCTGGCCGCCATCCGATTTGCCCGGGCGGGGTGCATCATTACTTTGATGCGGAAGGTTATTCAGTTGTCTCACTTAACGCTAATCGTTTAAGTCAAGCTCATTATACTAAGCGTATCTGTTAAAGTCAAGGGGTTCTGGAGAGAATATTTATCTTTTTTGTTTAAGTTTCTCTTGACTATACTAAGCGCATCTGCTATACTCTAATCAGTACATAAGCAGGAGGGCATTCCTATGGCTATTGGAGAGAGAATACGTTTCATCCGCAATCTGCGAGGTATGACGCAAAGATATCTTGGTACATTAGTCGGCTTCCCGGAGAAGACTGCCGATATCCGCATGGCTCAGTACGAGGCTGGTACACGCACCCCGAAGGAGGACCTGACCAAAGCTCTGGCCGGTGCGCTTGATGTATCTCCACTTGCACTCAACGTCCCTGATATAGACAGCTATTTCGGTCTTATGCACACCCTGTTCGCTCTGGAGGATCGCTACGGCCTGACCATCGAGACCAGGGATGGCGAAGTTCTTTTCCGTATTGATCCCCGAAAGGGAAAAGACGCTGCCCGCGTCTCCGAGATGGTCTGTGCCTGGGCTCCTGTTGCTGAAAAGTACCGCGCTGGGGAGATCAGCAGAGAAGAATACGATCAATGGCGGTACTACTATCCGCGATATGACGACACGCAGATCACGGCAAAAGTGCCCTCCCAGGAACTGAGTGATGCACTGCTCAAAGCATTTAAGGGCAAGCTGAAGGATTGACATTTTCATTACCCTCCATTCCGAAGCATAGAAAAAGAGCTACCTGACTTAAAAATCAGATAGCTCTTATTTTTCGTTATTCGATGGAGTTATTTCAGATGTTGCCAAAACGTTGCCAAACGCCGTTTTGAGATTTTAGAAATCCAGTATTTATGCGGGTTTCCGGCGTTTTTGCAATCATTCGTACTCAACCGTAGCCGGCGGCTTCGGCGTATAATCATAAAGGACACGGTTAATGCCCGGCACCTCTGCAATGATCCTCTTTACCAGATGATCGATCAGTTCATCCGGCAGATGCTCGACAGTTACTTCCATGACATCCGTTGTATTGATCGCACGGATGATGCACGGCCAGTCAAAGGTGCGCTTTCCGTCCTTGACACCGGTGGACTTAAAGTCCGGAACGACTGTAAAGTACTGCCATACCTTACCTGCAAGGCCGTTCTTTTCAAACTCTTCTCTCAGGATCGCATCGGATTCCCTGACTGCCTCGAGACGGTCACGGGTAATCGCACCCGGGCAGCGCACGCCCAGACCCGGTCCCGGGAATGGCTGACGGTCGACCATATTGGCCGGCAGTCCGAGGAGACGTCCAACCACACGGACTTCATCCTTAAACAGAATACGAACAGGCTCTACAAGTTCAAAGCGGGAAGCGATATCCTCCGGAAGACCTCCTGCGTTATGATGTGCCTTGATACCTGCTTCACTCTCCAGAATGTCCGGCCAGATCGTACCCTGTGCCAGGAAATCAACGCCTTCGAGCTTGCGTGCTTCTTCTGCAAATACATCGATAAACTCTTCTCCGATAATGTGGCGCTTCTGCTCCGGATCAGCAACTCCTGCCAGCTTGTCAAGGAAACGGTCCACTGCATCCACATAGATCAGATTTGCTTTCATTTCATCACGGAATACCTGGATAACCTGCTCGGGCTCACCTTTGCGCAGGAGACCGTGGTTTACGTGCACGCACACGAGATTCTGTCCGATGGCCTTAATCAGCAGAGCTGCCACGACAGAGGAGTCTACACCGCCGGACAAAGCAAGCAGTACTTTTCTGTCTCCGACCTGTGCGCGGATCGCGCTGATCTGTTCGTCAATGAAGGCCTGTGCCAGTTCAGGTGTCGTAATACGCACCATATCATCGGGTCTTCTGATATCTGTCATTCCTTTCCCTCTCTTTCACATTATTATCTTCAATATCTTGAGCTTCCTGTTTTGTCTGGTCTATTATACCGTATCGCGCCTTCTTCGAAAAGAACGAATCAACGTTCTGCGAGATACTTTCTCCATCCCCTGTATGAGGATATTTCTTTCATCCCCCGGAGCAGCTCCGGCTCGGCGATCACACCCAGTACGGTCTCTCCGTCCTCCAGACGCACCTTTCCGATGGACAGTCCCTGCGGTTCTCCGAGCAGCACTGCGGTCAGTCCCTCATAAGGCACCGACCAGATCTCCACATCCACACAGACTGCAGCCGGATCGGAAGGGTCCACCCTCAGCATTGCCGGGTTTCGGTCCTCAATGCTCCAGAGGCGGTAGGCTTTTTCTGTACGCGCTTCTCTCACAAAGGATGCACCCGCATTCAGCAGATTGGGTTCCAGCTCCAGCCCGCGCATCAGGGTGCCGTTTACGGCCAGCATAACTGTCTTCATGTTCATTCTCCTTCCTGATGGTCATTCCCTGAAGGTCCGTAAAACTTCAGGCACAGCATTGTAATATCATCAAACTGCGGGGCATCCCCCACAAACAAATCGATTTCCTTCCTGACACAGTGCAGCAGCTCCTCCGGTGATGTTTCCGTATTCCGGTTCATCACGTCAAGCAGGCGCTGATTGCCGAACAGCTCGTTTTGCCCGTTTGTTGCCTCCGGAACCCCGTCCGTATAAACAAAGAGTGTGTCGCCCGGCTTCAGTTCAAACTCATGCTCACGGAATCGGATGCCTTCAATGGTTGCAACAGCCGGTGAATGCCTGTATTCCACCAGCTCATAGCTGCCTCCGGCATGCTTCAGCACAGGATGCTCGTGCCCGGCATTTGCAGCCATGCCTTTTCCCGTTGAGATATCAAGAATAGCGAGCCACACCGTGACAAACAGCATCGCTTCATTGCCCTCGCAGAGCTGCTCATTTACATTTTTCAGGATTTCCGCCGGGCTGTCCCCCATCAGTCCGCGGTTCTTGATCAGTGTCTTTGCAATGACCATAAACAGAGCGGCCGGCACCCCTTTTCCGGATACGTCGGCCATGACCAGGGCCAGATGATTCTCATCGATCATGAAAAAATCGTAAAAGTCGCCGCCGACTTCCTTGGCCGGATCCATGGATGCGTACAGATCAAACTCGCTCCTTCCGGGAAACGCCGGGAAAATCCTGGGCAGCATGTCCGCCTGAATTTGCGTGGCTACATTCAATTCCGCCCCGATCCTTTCCTTTTCCGCCGTCACACTGAGCAGATTGCTCATATAGCGTTTCATATCTGTAAACATTGCGGTAAGAGAATCCGAAAGAGACTCCATCTCATCTTCCGTATGAATATCGGCACTGCGGACGACCAGCGCGGAAGGATCCTCCGCTCCGTGGCTGCTTTCCACAAAATTCTCCGAGACCTCTTCCAGCTTTCTTAAGGGTATGATGACCCGCCTGCGAAGCCACTGATACATAACTGCCAGGAAAAGCGCGACGAGAATCAGGATCTCCACGGTCAGACCGATCATATATCTGTGCCATACTCTGGAAATGTCATCCATATTAAGGTCGATCGATAATACGGCAACGGGAGTACCGGCGGAATTCCTGACCGCAGCCGCGCCTGTATATACATATCCGAATTCCTCTGACCTGTTGCTGTAATAACTGACCTCTCCATCCCCATTCATCACGTCCATAAAAAAGCTGACAATGTCAGGGGTATAATCATCGCCGGTCAATCCTCCAAGCTTCACGGAATAGTACTCGTAATCCTCAGCCGCCTCCTCCCTGGTGATCCCCGCCATAACATTCATCACATTGTCCGTATCATTCAGATTCAGAGGCTTAATGATATAGACATATTCAATGTTATAGTTTTCCTTGATCCGGTTCAGGAAGTCCTGCGTTTTTTCATACTGCGATGAGGTTGTCCCGGTCTGTATGCGCCGCTCCAGATCGTCGCCGTCTGTCTCCGTCATTGCCAGCATCAGGATATCATGTATATAAGTCTCGTATTTTTCCACCATGCCCCGGTAATAAGTATTAAATCCGAGGAAGCCCAGGA
Organism: Lachnospiraceae bacterium; assembly: GCA_017460845.1. Classification (GTDB taxonomy): domain Bacteria; phylum Bacillota; class Clostridia; order Lachnospirales; family Lachnospiraceae; genus Avilachnospira. Next base: position 16,215 of record JAFUAE010000181.1, on the reverse strand, counting down.
TCAGGCAGAGCATAGTGATAAACACTGCGCACCCGATTAGAAGACTTCTGCTGATCGACTTTTTGTTTTTATCCTTTTTCACGTTTTCGTTCTCCCAGTTGATGCTTTTTATGTTTTGCGTCTCCGGCATTAATTACAAAATGCAGGCCGCAGCAGCCCGTGATCACCCCGAGAAAGACGGCGTAACCATGCAGCGCTGCCCCGCTCAGACGGCTGAAAATAATTGGACCGAGCGATTCTCCGATATTCTCAGAAAAATTGGATACACCGATTGCCCGGTCTTCCCCGTAGCGTACCGCGGCATCCTGCTGCAGCAGATAAGTCTGCTGGACAGGCTTTCCATAAGCTGCACTGAGGCCCAGCAGGATCAGGGCGATCACCAGTCCCTCCATTGTCCCCGTCAGGACGAAAAACAGAACCGCAGCCACATTGGTAAGAAGGGCCGCATACATTGCCCGCTCTCCCAGTACCGAAGAGAGTCTTTCCGTCAGGAAATCACCGGTAATAACCGCAATCTGTGTATAGAGCATGATCAGAATTGATACAATGGTTTCATTATAGCCATGCTCATCACAGAAAACAGGCACCAGATAGAAGATAAAACTGTTAAAAACAATATAGGGATTCTGGATCAGGGCGATAAAGCTGAGGACAGCCTTATCCGAAACAAAGGCAAATGCTTCCGCCGATGCATGCTTCCATTCCCGGTTTTCTTCTCTGACCGCAATCAGGCCCTCGATATGCTTCATAAGAAGAAGCCCCAGCACCAGAAGTCCCAGCCAGGTGAGTACGGAAGCCAGAAATACCGGCCGCTGCCCAAAGGTGACCGCCAGCAGGGAGCCGGCAAGCATCCCGAAATTGATTCCGGACAGAGAAGCGGCATTGTAAATGGAGAAGCCGCTTCTCCTGTCCTCCTCGTCCCGGAGATAAGTCAGCATGACATAGATCGCGTTCATGATCAGGCCCTCCCCGATTCCGTCCAGAAGCAGTCCCAGAAAAATCGCAAAATAGTTCGGAATCAGCAGAAGGATCAGATTGCCCGCAAGCGCTGTCACGGAACCCATGGCCATGATTTTCTTCATTCCCATTTTGCGGACCAGCCCCGCGCAGAAAAGCGACATGATGCCAAGCGCGAAAATATTGACAGTCAGCGGAAGCGAAGCTGCCAGGTTTTTCATGGCGCCGCTGAAAAGGCCGCTGTTTCTCAGTACATAGACCGGCAGAAATGTTGAGGACAGATTATAGGCGCTGAAAATAAGAAATACAAGGAGGCGCACCAGATGCGCGGGAAATGCCTGCCTGCCCTCTGATAAAGATCCTTCCCGTGAATCCTTTGTCAGCACATAAGACATAATTTCCGCCGTCAGCACCCAGATCAGCATGGCAATCACCGCAACCGAAAGAACCACCCTTTTCTGCATGCTGTCCAGCGTATCATCGATCACCCAGGTATCCGCACCGACAGCTGTCACGCCGACTACTTCATTGAAGCTCCCGATAATCGGTACCTTGACTTCCATATAAGTGCCGGTCACATCGGAGGAAGCGTCATTCCAGACTTTCTCCCTGGTATCATAAACCTTCTGAATGCTTTCCCTTTCATACTCATCCAAAGGGAAATAGACTCCGATGGACTGATCCAGATAAGCGACTGCATAGGCGCCGGTCCCGGACTGGTCCAGCCGCATGATATTGCAGTAAATCTGGCTGTAAAACGGCTGTTCCACCGGGATGCAATGCTCCATCAGGGAAATGACCGACCGGTATGCATCCCCGTCAAAATCCGATGCAATACGTATCTGATCGATATCTTCTTCAGAAATCTGACTGGCAACTACATAGGCAGCAGCCTCCAGCTGCTCCTTGATCTTTTCGCGGTAGTTCGTCCGAAAAGCGAACATCAGCATGGCGCTGATAATTCCGGTCACCAGGATCATGGATGCGATGATTGAAAAACCCACGCCCTGTGTAATGGTATATTTGTGTGAAATGCCCAGCACGATAATCCGGATCAGAATGATCACGGAAAGAAGGCCGAGAATTCCGGAGAGCACGATCTGTAATCCCTGAACGGTCATCTGTTCTGACGTTTTTCCGATCTGGCTGTAAACCGTCTCCTCCCGACCGGTCATACGGATCCCCTCTGCCTCGCAAAGCAGCATCCGTCCCTCCGGCGTGAACGTAATTGTCTGGGAATCTGTCCCTTTATAAATCGCGGTACCGCAGCGCGAAGCCATATCCGCCCTGACGATCGAATGGTTCCTGATATCCGTAAAGAAGATCTGCCCGTCATAAATGCCGAGGCGAAACGGAACGCGCTGTTCTTCGCCCTCCCATTTTGTCGAATAGAGGAGCGCGGGATCCGTATCCGAATTGTAGCGCCTGATCTCCCCGTTTTTGCTGAGGACTACCGGAATGTCATTTTCATCAAAAGCAATATCGCTGACCGCATTGAAGGCGTTCATGCACGCCATGGATTCAATTTTTTCCGAACGGCTGCCGAGTTCGATCCGGTGGATCAGGATGCTGTTTTCCAGACATTCCGCATAGGTCAGAACGCCGTTTTGAGCCGACATCCCGTAAAACCGGTGCTTATTAATGAATCTGGAGGAATAATCGCGCTCCGCAAATGTCTCCAGATAATTGCCGTCCCGGTCCATGCTCAGGACCAGTTCTCTGGCGACCTGCATGCCGTCCCATTCCGATGCGGAAAGATATACCGTATTTCCGCTCACCGCCATATCATCGATATACAAAATGCTCTGCCCGTTATCGGAGATACTTCGGCGCTCAAATAATTCATTCCCGTCTCTGTCAAAACAGATCAGTCTGTTATGGCCTTCATCGATTGCGTAAATATGACTGCCCTGCTGCTTCGCGATATATACATAGGATAATTCCGACTGCGGCAGAAACGCCTCGTTGATCGGGGTCTGAAACCGTCTGAGAACGAATAAAAGCAGTATAAAAAGGAGCATCAGGAGGATATCCTGAATCTGAATTCCCGGCTTTCGCAAATAATGCATAGAATCTGATTTTTTCACCGACATTCCCCTGTTCTTATTTATAACTTCCATATTGTTTATATTCCGGCATGGCGAAATACATGGTATTGACCCCGTCACCGCTCAGAAGCTCCGGAAACAGGATGCACGCGAACTCTGCCACCCCCTTGTGCGCCCGCATACATTTCCGGAAGGAATCTGCTTCGACTACGCTGTTCACCTCCAGGATCCGGGTGGCCCCATGCAGATAATACGGCAATGCCGGCATTGAAATATAGTCCTTGAGCGGTTCCAGCTTTTCCGGTTTTCCGGTCAGATTCTTCAGAACCTTGTTCCGTTCGATAAAAGGCTCCCTCTCTTTATAAAAACGATCCAGCATTTCCTGATTGCGGCTGTACAGAATCGTAAAGTCCCCGACTCTGAACTGATCCTGCAGATCCCGGATCACTTGCAGATACATCTCAGTAGTCCGGCATAAAATCTCATTAAATTCCCGCAGGACATCTGTCCTGAATCCGGAATCCGCGCCCTCAAGCGCACTCTCCAGATATTTCAGGTACGACATGTCCGGCAGTGTGATCACAAGCCCGGTCCCGAGAGCAGAAGCCACCTCAAAAGGCATGTGCAGATGCAGATACTCCTGTGGAGACAGATCCGTTTTATAGCATTGAAAATGGATCGAACGGATGTCCGCGATATTTTTCCGTACATATACGGCAAAGTTTTCGTCTTTGATTTCCTGGACAGTATTGCCGCAGGGTTCTCCTTCGGAATAGTCAAAGTACGCTGTCCTCCCGTTCCGATCCGTCACTTCGGCCACGACTTCATTCATGCTGAAAAGACAGGGACCCCCTTCTACCGCAACCTGTTTTCTGTCCTGGTCAAGTGCAGCTGCGATCATCCCGAGATTCTCGACAAAATACGGAAATTTGTCCCTGCCCTCATGACGGATTCCCCTAAGCTCCGGCAGGCAGTTCTTTAACTGATCAAAATCCAGAATATCAACGGAGTTTTTAAATCTCAGAACCGCTTTCCGGCCGCTGGTATCCAGTTCGTAAAAATCCTTTGAAAAAAGCTTGAAATCCAGCATCTCCGGGGTGCTGCCGGCATAAATACTATCCTCCCGCATACATCCGAACCGTTCAAGCAATTCCCTGACTGTAACAGACATCAAAATTCTCCCTTGCTGCAATATTCTCTTTATTTTATCATACCCGTGGTCGGCTGAGTACTATCTGCGGCACATAAAAAAATCCCTATCCGCAGCAATCTGCTGCAAATAAGGATTTTCTTCCGACTGGGTCCGGCGGGGCTCGAACCCACGACCTCTCGCACGTCAAGCGAACGCTCATCCCAGCTGAGCTACGAACCCGTCTGCGACATATAGAATACCACAAATTCTGAAAATAGCAAACAGAAATCTTTCATCTTTCGACATTTTCTTTCTCCCTGTGGTAAAATAACTTTATTCGAACGCTTTTCCGGCGTGAAAATGTTAAGGAAGGATGCTGATCATCATGAGCTATGCGCTTGATCCCGCCTGGGAAAACTATTACAAAGAAACCGACGCTGCAAAACGCAGAGAATGCCTGAAGGAGCTTATGGAAAAAACAGAAGATGACGGTGCCAATGCATTCCGCAGTCAGCTGTTCTCGGAAAGATACCCCGAAACCATGACCGGGCAGGATGCCTTTCTGATGCGGTGCCGCTATGAACTCAGCCTGTATCACCAGAAGGACGCCATGTTCACATCGATCGGCCGTGACACCCGGAAAACGGTCTCCCAGTTTCATCTCGATCAGCCGGAGCTCTTAAGCGAAGCTGAAAAAAAGGCGCTTTACTGGGAGTTCCGCAATATTGCCCTCTGTCATATCAAATCCATGGATAAACCGGGATACGGAAGCAGGTTTTTCGGACTCATCAAAATGGACGAGGAGAAGAAACGCGCAAAACTCTGCGAAGATATCTGGTCGATGTCGAGGGGGGCTGCACTTTACGCGGAGTGCGGGAAAAAACTCAGGCTCTACTGCGATGCCTTTCGCGACGAGCTGCTGGCCTTCGATCCTGCTTTAAGCGAACAGTATGATCAGCTGGACGAGGGCCTGGTGCGCACACTTCCGCAGTAAATGCCTTCCGGCATTTCCATTCTGCCTGCCCATCCGGCCGGCCGGACAAAAAACTCCAGGGATAACATCCTGGCTCACCCATGGCAGAATCAAATTGTGAGCTTTCAGGCACTGTGTTACAATAAAATAAACATAGAAACCTTTTCCTTTCAATCAGTTTATGCAGATACAAAAGACAGGAAAATGCCATGAAAAAAAGTAATAAAAAACTGATCTGGTTCGGTACTGCCGGAGCGGCCGCAGCTGCTGCGGCTGCCGCTTTGGGCTTTTATGCCAACCGCAATGTTCCCGAAACAGTCTATGGTCCTCCTCCCAATACGATGGCCCCGACAGCTGTCCCGCAGACGGAAGAGGAGCCGGAAAGCTCCGTTCCTCAGGACACAAGCGCGTACGATCCTTCGGAAAATGTTCCTGAAGATGTTTACGGACCGCCTTCCTACTGGGATCCCGATGCCACAGAGGAACCGGAAACGGACGAAGTTCCCGTGACAGAGGAAACTCCGGAAACAACAGCCGTGCCTGAATCGGCCGGCCCATCCCCGACAGAAGAGTTCGATCCTTCGGAAAACGTCCCTGAAGATGTTTACGGGCCGCCCTCCTACTGGGATCCTGACGCCACAGAGGAACCGGAGGACCCGTCCGCATTCGATCCCCGGAATGAAGTACCCGAAGTTGTTTACGGACCGCCGGAATGGTTTGAGCCTCAGCCCGTGGAGCCTTCGTCAGCCTACGACCCGGAGAATAACGTCGTACAGCTGATGTACGGACCCCCGGCAATGCTTGACAGAAAAGACTGACATGAAAAACAAGCTTGATAAACTCAAACTGAAGCATTTGCAGCAGTTATCAGACTACCGTGAAGGACTGAAGCTCCATCCGATCCTGAAATTCCTGTTTCTGGAGCTGACGCTCCGCTGTAACGAACGCTGTATCCATTGCGGATCCAGCTGCGGGGACCTGCCTTCTCCGGAGCTCAGTCTCAAACAGTACAGACAGATCCTGGACGAGATCGCTTCGGATTTTGACGTGCGCAGCTTCCAGCTCTGCATCACGGGCGGTGAGCCGCTGATGCGCCGGGATTTCTTCGATATCATGGAATACGCCCACAGTCTGAATTACAACTGGGGAATGACGAGCAATGCGGTCCTGATCGGCAAAGAAGAGGCGCGCAGGCTCCGCGAGACCGGTATGAAGACGATTTCCGTCAGCATTGACGGCCTGCGGGAAACACACGACGCGTTCCGTCGGACGCCCGGCGCTTATGACGGGGCAATGCGCGGCATCAGCAATCTGCTTGAAGAAGGCGGCTTCGAGCATGTCCAGGCCACAACTGTGATCAATCATCAGAACATGCACGAGCTGGATGCCCTCTATGAGATCTTCCGGGATATCGATATCGATTCCTGGCGCGTGATCGGCGTAGAACCCATCGGACGCGCCCTTCTGCATCCTGAGATCCTGCTGGATCAGGATGACTGGAAATATCTCTTCGATTTTATCCGTGAAAAGCGTTATGAAGATATGCCCGTCACCTACGGCTGCAGCCATTTTCTCGGGCTGGATTACGAGAGGGAGGTCCGGGAGCATTACTTCATCTGCAATGCCGGCATATATGCTGCCAGCATTATGGTAAACGGCGACATCGGCGCATGTCTGGATATTGAAAAGCGTCCCGAAACGATCCAGGGAAATATCCTCAAAGACCGCTTCAGGGATGTCTGGGAACAGCGTTTCGAAATTTTCCGCCGTGACCTGTCAGAGTTAAATGAAACCTGCCGCAGCTGTGAGGTCAGACAGTTCTGCCACGGCGGATCGACACACAGCTGGGATTTTGATAAAAACGAACAGCGCATCTGTTTCAGGGATGCCTTCCGTTTCAGGTAACAGGTTTACAGCAAAACAGAGGATCCGCCCCCGGCTCAGGATCCCGCAATTTTTCAGGAGGCAAGCGATGGCTCATATCAATTTCGACACAGAAGTATTACGAAAGTTTTGTACCGATGCGTTCTGCAATTTCGGCTTCAGCCCCGAAGACAGCGCCGTCATCACGGCCAATCTGCTGATGGCGGATATCTACGGTATCGAATCTCACGGCGTTCAGCGTCTGCAGAGATACCACAAAAGCATTCAGAACGGAAAGATCCTGATCGACCAGAGACCGGAAATCGTCTTTGAAACGCCGGTATCCGCCGTCGTGGACGGTCACAACGGCATGGGCCAGGTGATCGGTCATTATTCCATGGAAATTGCAATCGAAAAGGCAAAGAAATCCGGTATGGCGATCGTTTCCACCCGTAATTCCAACCATTACGGCATTGCCGGCTATTACGCAAAAATGGCCTGCGACCAGGGCCTGATCGGCCTGTCCTTTACGAACTCCGAGGCCATCATGGTCCCGACCTTCGGAAAAAAGGCGATGCTGGGCAGCAACCCGATTGCGATCAGCATGCCTGCCGAGCCTTATCCCTTCTTCTTCGACGCCTCCACGACAGTCGTAACACGCGGCAAGGTCGAAATGTACAACAAGGCGGAAAAACCGCTTCCGGAAGGCTGGACAGTCAACAAAGACGGCGTTCCGACAACGGACGCGCTCGAGATCCTGACCAATATCAACCAGAGAGCAGGCGGAGGCATTCTTCCGCTTGGCGGAAGCGAAGAAAAGACCGGCAGCCACAAGGGTTACGGCTACGGCATGCTCTGCGAGATCTTCTGTTCCATCCTCTCCCAGGGCAAGACATCCAATAACACCCGCATCAACGGTCTTTGCCACGGCTTTATTGCAATTGATCCGGCAGTCTTCGGCGATCCGAAGGCGATCGAGGATCACTTCTCAACCTTCCTGCAGGAGCTTCGTGATTCGCCGAAGGCTGAAGGTCATGACCGCATCTTCACACACGGTGAGAAAGCTGCGATGGCCATCGAGCGTTCCAAAAAAGAAGGTGTGCCGGTCGATGTCAAAACAGTCATCGAAATGAAGGACATGGCGGACTACCTGCACATGGATTTCGAATCCTACTTCGGCAAGCTGGACGTTGATTTCAACAGCGGATATAAGGCGTCCTTCTGATCCTCCGGAATATCCTCCGGGTTCTTCCCGCAGCCGGCTGGGTCCGGCGCACGCCCGCCCTCCATCCGCCAGGACCGCAGAGCCTGAAACATTTCAAAAAAAGAACTATGTCTGCCGCAGCCGGCATTCATAGTTCTTTTCTATTTTCAATAACAGACTGAACTGTCATGAAGTAGATTTTGATGTCTTTTATTTTGTCCGGGTCCCTGCCCTCTTAATGCATCCTTTTCCCCTTCAGGATCGGAGAAAGCGGATGGTAGATAAACATGGAAATGCCTACGCAGATCAGCCCCTTCAGAATGGTAAAGGGCATATTCATGCAGATCAGGCACTCCAGGATCGAATCCATCATCGGCAGGATCGCCTGATAAGCCTCCAGGATCACGGCCTCCGGCATTGCCACCTGATAATAGACCGGATAGACGATCACATAATTGGAGAAAATGCTGAAAACACCCATGGCGACCGCTCCGGCAATACCGCCGATCAGGGCGGTCCTTTTCGTCTTGTGATGCCTGTAAATCAGGCCTGCGGTCAGTACAAATACCGTGCCCAGCAGAAAGTTTGACAACTCTCCGACAAACATACTGTTGGATACCATAAGATGCACCAGATTCTTGATCAGGCAGATGATCACACCTGCCGCAGGCCCGAGCGCATAGGCACCCAGAAGCGGCGGCAGATCGGAAAAATCAAATTTGATAAACGGCGGCATAAACGGCACCGGTATCTCCAGATACATCAGGATCACGGCAATGGCCGAAAGCACGCCGATCACCGCAACTCTGTAGGGATTGACTTCAGAGAACTGACCGGCAGCTCCCGCCGTTTTATTCTGATCTGTATTTGTCACGAAAGTTCCTCCTTGGTTCTTTACGGATGCCTGATCAGTAAAGCGGATATTTGACGCAGAGCTCATCGACCGTCGAAAGGATCTCGCCTCTGGTAACATCAAAGTCAAAGATCGCCTTCAGAATGAGGTCGCCGACAATCTTCATTTCCTCTTCCTTGAAGCCTCTTGTGGTGACTGCCGGTGTTCCGATACGGATGCCGGAGGTCTCCATCGGCGGACGGGTGTCTCCCGGAATGGAATTCTTGTTGACGGTAATATGGACACGGTCGAGTCTGTCCTCGAGTTCCTGTCCCGTCATGTTCAGCTTGCGAAGGTCAAGCAGCATCAGGTGATTGTCTGTGCCGCCGCTGACGAGATCGATCCCGCCGGCCGTCAGGGTGTCTGCCAGTACCTTTGCATTCTTTACGATCTGCGCCTGATAATCCTTAAACTCGGGGCGCAGCGCCTCGCCGAGCGCAACAGCCTTTGCCGCAATGATATGCATCAGCGGTCCGCCCTGAGCGCCGGGGAAGACTGCCCTGTCGATCTTCTTGGCAATTTCTTCGTTGTTGGTCAGAATGATGCCGCCCCTCGGTCCGCGCATGGTCTTGTGCGTGGTCGTCGTAACAACGTCGGCATACGGAACCGGGTTCGGATGCTCGCCTGCAGCAACAAGTCCCGCGATGTGCGCCATATCGACCATCAGATAGGAGCCGGCCTCATGGGCGATTTCAGCGAACTTCTTGAAATCGATGATCCTCGGATATGCGGATGCGCCGGCAATGATCATCTTCGGCTTATACTCGAGCGCCTTTGCCCTGACCTCATCATAATCGATCAGACCGGTCTCGGGATTTACGCCATAGAATACGGTATTATAAATTTTGCCCGAGAAGCTTGCCTTGCTGCCGTGCGTCAGATGGCCTCCCGTAGAAAGGTCCATGCCGAGAACGGTATCTCCGGGCTTGCAGAGCGCAAGATAAACAGCAAAATTGGCCTGGGAGCCGCTGTGTGCCTGCACGTTGGCAAACTTCGCGGAAAAGATCTCCTTCGCGCGGTCTATGCAGATACGCTCCGCAATATCCACATATTCGCATCCGCCGTAATGGCGGCGTCCGGGATAGCCTTCCGCATACTTATTTGTAAGAACGCTGCCCATGGTTGCCATAACTTCGGGGCTGACCAGGTTTTCCGAAGCAATCAGTTCCAGATTATTCTGCTGGCGTCTCAGCTCCAGGGAGAGTACACGCGCTATCTTGGGGTCCTTCTGTTCGACAATGCTGATATTTTCGTTGATCATAATAACCTCATTTCTGATGGATTTATATTATTTTTATCTGCTTTCGAGTGTCTGTACTGTGCCTGTACTGCTTCAGGGAGATCTTAAAATCATCCCCGGCGGCAGCAGTATCACATAATATATCATATCCCTGCATAAATAGTAAAGTATCTCAATTGTTTCCCAAAATATGCTATGATAGTTACAATAGCAAAATTTTTCGAATGATGGGTGGCGATCCTGTGAATTGTAACCTATGATACGTTATAGTTAGTGTTCAGCCTGCCGGATGCCGGGAAAAGTCTTATGAAGAGATCGCGAAAAAGAAAAGCAAACAGAAAGCATCTGCTTTACGGCGCCTTGGCAGCGGCGCTTCTTTGCGCTGCGATCCTCTTCGGGATGATCATACACAAATATGCCGGACTGCAGGCAGACCCTGATCCTTCAGGAACCGCCGCAGAATCGTCCGCACAGGCCGGGGCAAATGCTTCCGGTTCAGGTTCGGAATCCGCTTCCGGCGGTGCCGGCGCTTCTCAAAATGAGTCTGAGCCGGACATCACCGCAACGCCCGTACATCCCGTAAAGGTCGTCCCCGCACCTCCTGTGGATGACGACCCGCCCAACAAAACCGGCTATGTCGAAACGCCCAGGGAAAAACAGATCTACTCCTATCTCCAGATCCCGCATGAGATCAATTTTGAAGGAGATTTCCGCTGGTCCGGCGACTGGGGCAAAATCATGGCCTCCGGCAGGGAATTCTACTACTGGGGCTGCGGGATCTGCTGCCTTTCCAGCATTTTCAGCACCTATCGCGCCCAGGATATCCCGCCCGACGTCATCTATTACGAGACCCGCGAATATACAGACTACAATCCGGATTCCGGACACGGCGCCGTGAGCTGGGAGCAGCTTCGGAAAATGTGCAGGCGGTACGGATATACCGCGGTGCTCAAAACCAAGCCGGCGGATTACAGCCAGTTTCAGAAAGATATCTACCAGGCTGCCGCTGTTATCGTGCTGGTCGCAAAGCAGAATGACGATAAGCTCTGGTGGTATACCAACGGCCACTACGTCAATCTCTGGGAATATGACTATGCGACGGATTCCGTATTCCTGTCCGATCCGAGCGGTCTCTTCAACCGCGCGAGAGTCAGCCTTTCCGATATTTACGCCGCACTGAAGACCTCAAGCGGCGCGCAGTACATGATCATTGATCCGGGCTATTGACCGGTACATATTATAATCGGGACGACTCAGCCCGGATCCTCTCCCCACTTCGTGTCCGAATGATCAGGTCCTGATCTGCAGCTTATTTTCAAGCATCCCGTCGTCCTCAAAGGTCATAAAGCTCCGCACCGAGATCCGTACCGGCTGGCCGTTCTTCAGCCTGCCGTATTGATATCCTCCGGTAATAACCCTGACAAGGGTATCCCCGACCCTGACGCGGCAGTCATCCGTATCCCCGAGATAGTATTGCTGCTCCAGGATCCCTTCGAGTTCTCCCTGCTCGTCAAAATACATATTTTCCGGCCGCACCGCCACTTCGACCTTTCCCGTGCGCGGGCCGTCATAGGCAACAGACTGCCCTCCCATGCCGGGAAATACGATCCTTCCGTCTCTGACTTCCCCCTTAAAAAAATCGACCTTTCCGAGGAAATCCGCAACAAACTGGTTGACCGGATGATTATAGATATTTTCGGGCGTATCGCACTGCTGCACGATTCCGCTGTTGATCAGGAAAATACGGTCGCTCATCGCCATGGCTTCCGCCTGGTCATGCGTGACATAGACGACGGTGATCCCGAGCCGTTTCTGGATCTCCTTGATTTCAAAGCGCATGGACTCCCTGAGCTTTGCATCCAGATTGGACAGCGGTTCATCCAGAAGGAGGAGCTTCGGTGCCGCGACCAGAGCCCTGGCCAAAGCGACTCTCTGCTGCTGCCCGCCTGAAAGCTCGCCCGGCAGACGCTCCGCGTACTGGCTTAAATGCGTAATCTCCAGTACCTCCGCGACCTTCCTGCTGATTTCTTCCTTCGGAAGTTTTTTTATCGTCAGCGGATAAGCCGCATTTTCAAAAACATTCATATGCGGCCAGACTGCATAGCTCTGGAACACCATGCCGATATTGCGCTTTTCGGGCGGTACAAAGGTCTTGTGACCGGACACCATACGGCCATCGATCCAGACCTCGCCCGAGGTCGGCTTAATAAAGCCCGCGATGATGCGGAGCAGGGTCGTCTTGCCGCAGCCGGAGGGTCCCAGCAGGGTCACGAATTCCCCGTCCTCAAAGGTGTTGTTGAAATCCTTAAGCACAACATGATTCCCGTCGTATATTTTTGTGACATTCTTTAACGTAACGGTTGCCATCTTGAAATCCTTTCTGCGAATGCCGGTCCCGTGTGATCAGATGCTGAAGCTGCCCCTTGTCAGGCGCCCGAGCACGAAATTAAGCAGCACGACGATCAGCAGAATGCCGAAAGCCATCGCGCAGCTCATCGGCTGACTGGTAAAGGTCCAGTACTCATACAGCTGGAATCCGATCGTCTTAGTCGTACTGGAGTAGAGCAGCGTTGTCATTGACAGCTCATAAAAACTCGGAATGAAAATCAGGAACCATCCCGCCGCGATCGACGGGAAAATCAGCGGTCCCGTAATTTTTGTCATAGTCCTGAACCACCCTGCGCCGGCAATCTGGCTGCATTCCTCCAGCGATACATGCACCTGGCTCATGGCCGAAACGACAGTCCGCATGCCCATCATCATATATTTGATCATATATGCAATGATCATGATGTAGACGGTCCCGTAAATATTGACGCCGAAACTGCCGCGCATCGTCATGATCAGCCCGAGCGCGATGACCACAGACGGAGTTCCGGAGCCCAGCGTGATCAGGAAGCTGGGAATGTTTCTGCCGCGGACGCTTGTGCGCTGCAGGAGATAACTCATCACGCAGGCGATCACAAGCCCCGCCGTTGCGGCAGCCGACGCAAAGAGCAGGGAGTTCTTAAGACAGCTCATGGTTTCATTTCTCGCAAAAACAGTGGTCCAGTTGGAGAGCGTGAAATTGCCCGGCGCCAGAACGCTCTTCCCGATATCGATCTTGAAGGAAGTCGTCAGGATCGTCAGGAAGGGAAGCAGGATCACAACTGCCGCAAACAGAGATACCAGTACTGTCAGCGGGATCCTCCAGGAGCGCAGGTGTACGATCTGAGGACTGACGGATTTTCCCGAAACAGTGATATACTGCCGCTTTGCGAGTACAACATCCGACAGGAACAGAATCACGACCGCCACGACGAGCAGGAACAGAGACAGCCCTGTGGCGTCATTGATTCCCTGCTGCCCGAGAGAAACGTACTCCGTGATGCGGGTCGTAATGGTATTGACATTTCCAGGGATACCGATGATCGAAGGGATGCCGTAACAGCTTGCAGCGCTGATAAATACCAGCAGTGCGCCCGCGATCAGGGAAGGCATCATCAGCGGCAGAGTAATCGTAAACACGGTCTTCAGCGGCGATGCGCCGGAGATCCTGCTGGCATCCTCCAGTGAGGGATCCATTTTTTCCATGGCCCTGCTGATGGTAATAAATGCATAGGGATAATAAAAGGTGGTCAGCACCCAGATCATGCCGGGCAGCGTATATACATTGAGCGGTCCCGGCGCGCTGCTTAAATGGAACAGCGCCCTGATCCACTGATTGACAGTGCCTACATTCGGATTCATCAGACGGAGCCAGGCCATTGCACCCACATAAGGCGGCACCATATAGGTGATCACGAACAGGGAGCGGAAGAATTTCCTTCCGTACAAATTGGTCCTGCCGACCAGAAAAGCCAGCGGGAACGCGATCGCCGTGCCCAGGATCATCGCTGCAAATGCTGAGACCATTGTGTTTTTCAGCGCTTCCAGATTCAGCGGATAGGTATAAAGTCTCCGGACCGTATCCAGACTGAAGCTCCCGTCGGGGAACAGTGCTTTGATGCCGATGTAAATCAGCGGCATCAGCTGGAAGAAAAGCAGAAAATCCGTCAGGAGCAGGATCACGATCCATTTGAAGTCAAAGGCCCAGCGCTTTCCCGCAGCCATCAGTCCGGCAAGGATCAGGACATCGATCATCAGCAGAACGCCTGCCAGCATCACGGTGCGCGCCCTGCCCGCAAATAACAGCATGATCCGGGAGATCCCGCCTTCTGCGATCATCCGGAATGCCTTGAGCTGCTGTCCGCGGTTCCTGACACTCTTGAGAAGCTGATTTGCGTGCTCCGAGATCACGGGGTCCGTTGAACCGTTCGCGACAAAAAAGGCCTGCATCAGCGCTGCCTGCCGCTTAGCGCCCTCCAGCTTTCCTGCCGCTTTCTTTGCCTTTGCCGGCAGTGCCGCATTCTCATCCGTAATGCAGGATAAGAGCTCAAGGTCAAATGCTTCCGATGCCTTCTGCCCCGCAAGCAGTTCCTTTTTCGCGGCAGAGCTGATTTTGGGCCCGCCGATCAGATAGGTCGTATAAAGCAGCTTCCAGGTCAATGCATCCGCATCAGCGCCATGCCCCTCCAGGATCTGCTGCGCTTCTGCTCCGGCGCCCTCCGAGCGGTCCTCCCACTCGGATATAAGCATGTCCCGCGCAAGCGAGTCGAGCCCGCTCCGATCTTCCTGGGAAAGCAGCTTAAGCCGCGGCTCCAGTCTGTCCTTCCAGGCGTCTTCAACATCTCCCGAAAGCTGATGGATCGCCTGATAGGCATTTTCCGAATTAAAACCGGAGGCTTCAAATATCCTGAGACCTCTGAAGCCCATGATAACCAGCACTGTTCCCAGCAGAAACAGGATGACCAGTATCAGTTTTGTAAGTGAGGCGGCAGTCCTTTCCTTCCGGCTCTCCGCCTGCTGTTGATTGTCATTTTTCATCCGATCCGGCCCCGTCCGAAAAAACGTTATTCAGCCAGCCCTGATGTCAGGTCATTCAGAACCGGTTCCTCTCCCTGTTCCGTACCCGCATGACCGGCTGAATCATTGTGAAACTAATTCAAAAAGGGGAAACCCTCAAGTCTCCCCTCTATTGCATGCGTAATGACAGCGCAGCTGTCACGAAGCTTACTGAGTCACCTTTGTCGTCCAGAGATTGTTGATTTCTTCCCTCTGTTTGTAAGCCTTTTCCCAGTCAACGCCCATATCCATTCCGACCAGCTCGTCCGTATCCCTGGAGCCTTCCGGGAACTCCTTTTCATCGGCAAGTACGGAATGCATATAGCCCTGCATGATCAGCTTCTGCGCCTCCTCCGTCAGCAGCCACTTCGCAACAGCCTCAGCCGCCTCGGAATTGACATTTTTAGAATACTCATCCGCCACGATCATCACGGTAGACGGGATCAGGATCACGCCGTCCTCAGGATAGATCACCTGGATATTGGAGACGTCATTTCCCTTCTCCTTCTCATCATGGATATACTTGAGGATGGACTCCTCGAGGATCATGATTGCTGCGCACTCTCCGCTCTGCAGCTTGGCGATCGCAGTAGAACCGGATTCGCGCATAACGCGGTTCTCTCCGAGCTTATCAAAATATTCCTCGCCGTAAGTATCCAGCAGGGATGCCGCCGATGCATAAGCGGTGCCGCTGGTCAGCGGGTCGCCCATGGAAATGAAGCCCTTCAGGGACGGATCATATGCAAAATCCTTAAAGGTCTTCGGGATCTTAACGCCCTTTGCTTCCCATTCCTTTTCCATCTGCGGATTGTATGCCAGCACCATATTGCAGACACGCACCGGATACCAGTATCCATCCGGGTCATACGGGAAACGCAGCAGGCTTTCCGCATTTTCCACCTCAAATGGATGCAGATAGTTGTAGTCTTTCATTTCCAGGGAAAATGCAGGCTCCGCCACCATAAACATATCCCCGTCAAGAG
>JAFUAE010000180.1 GCA_017460845.1 Lachnospiraceae bacterium | reverse complement strand
TTCGGGCACTTCGTATGGGTCATGCCCTCAGAACCCGTTCCCGGTTGCCCCGGCTGATCATTGTCTCAATAATCAGGATACCACTCTTTGATCTTCGATTCCGGGATCTCGAAATGCTGGTAATCCTTTCTGTCGCTCCACTCTCCGCCCCATTCAAATCCATGAGCACGGAACAGGGTGTAGCAAAGATCGTCTTTCTCGATCTTATACCGGAAGCTGGCGGATCTGTCTGTATACGGAACCGCCGTCGCCGGCTCGATGATCAGCTGTCCGTCCACAGTCTTTACATATGGATTATACAGCGTATTGATATCGACTGCCAATCCGAGTCCATGCTTTGATATCCTTGTGGTATGGGATATAAAGCGGAAATTGAAAGAGGATGAGTTATTGTCCCGCATCGAGGTCTCGTCATCTGCGCCGTATTCGTCAACAAGCCGCATCCTCTCGATCGGATAACCAGCTATGTACAGCTCCTTCAGGATCTCCAGCACATCCTCTGCAATATGAACATTGACGATCATCTCCCCTGCATGGACTTTGCCGTCAATATCCCGGTGCAGTACATGCAGAAGCTTGAGTTCCTCAGCCGGAAGCGTACAGTCGTCCCTGTAGGATTTTCCCTTGATCCTCTGAAAGATCCAGCCGGAAACAGGCTGTATATAAAACTGCTTTTCTTCCCAGTCCGAGAGCCTGTCTTTTCCTTCAAACCCGCACAAAAGAAGGGCGGCAAAGACTACCGCAGACAGCAGAACGGCGCAAGTAAATGCTTTAACTATCTTTGAATTCATCTTATATAACCATCCTTCCGCTTATATTTCTTTTTTCATTTATATACAGATCATGCTTTGGCTCATTAACAATTAAACAGTTATATGTTTTTTCCCTTATTCTGACAGCCGGACATAGAATAATGGTGTGGATCTCGAATTAATGGGAGATATCTGTATTCCAGGCCTGATGTAATTATTTTCAATTCCTACAGTTTGGTTCCCGCTGGACTCATACATCTCATCTTTGTTATCCGAAACGATTCCGATGTGATAAATACCTCTGAAAATGTTGAAGGACAAATAGAAATCAAGTTTATCAGGCTTAACCTGAAAAAACAAAATATCTCCCGGTTTCCAATCCTCATCCAATCGCGCCATACCTTGATCAGAGTAATGCTTTGCCAGCTGATGAGCCTTTCGAATCGGTTCATTATTAAACAGCAGCTCTGCAATATTTTTCTGCGCCCACGGGCAGTCCGACAGAAAAAAATCTTCAGTATTCCCAGTGACATACGGACTTTTTTCATACGGAATTCCTTGAAGAATAAGATGGATATAAGTGGAACAGTCGATCCTTCCTCTCATGTCGTGTTCCATGTCGTATATTTCCCCACCACTCAGGAATGTGTTTCCTTTGATTGAATAGACAAGCTTTTTACGTTCGTCATAGTATGATTTTGCGATGTCCAACAAGTCTTCTGCTTTCGGTTTCTCCATACTGATGTCTGCCATTGCCCTAAGTAAATGAAAAATACAGATAATCAAAACGTGGTAACTTTTCAGTTTTACCCTAACTATACCAAAACAATACGTCTACAGCTAGAATATAAGCATTATTGGAGAGCTTATTTATACGGTCGTTTATACTATTACTAAAAAATAGCAGCATATCCTACAGTTGACTACAGTTAAAGTGAAAATATTATATTTTTTGATAAAATCATCCAAATTTTAATAAAAAGAAAAAACGCGGTTCAGCCTTATTCTTGCGATTTTGGCTCATTTCCGCGTTTTTTTGTATCACGCAGACGGTGGGATTCGAACCCACGTGTGGTTGCCCACAAACTGATTTCGAGTCAGCCCCGTTATGACCGCTTCGATACGTCTGCTGATTATCATGATGCCGACAATGGTCAGCGATATACATTTTAAGCAAGTCCGGGCCTGAAGTCAAGGCACAAAAAAGATTGCTGTAATCAGTCTGCGATCAGCTTGCCGTATTCACTTACCTGCAGAGGATTTTATTCAGTCGGAGGCCCGCCGGAATGTTTCAGCCAGGAGCCAGGTCACAGCAGCTCTTCCGGACAGATCACCAACTCCGGGCAAAGTGCGCACGGAATCTTTTCGTCAAAGGAATGGATCTCGATCGATTCTCCCTCAGGATCCGCAAACCAGCAGGTCATCACCACTTTCTTGATCGGATCTATGATCCAGTAGAGCTTTACCCCTGCCTGACGGTACCGGAAAAACTTGATACTGTAATCCATCTTCTTTGAGGATGGTGAAACCACTTCCACAACCCAGTCCGGAGCCCCGAAACATCCGTCAAAGGTATCCTTTTCCGAATCACAGACAACGGTCAGATCAGGCTCCAGATATGTTTTATCATCCTGATTCAGATAAACGGCGTAAGGCGGAATAAAGACCTCACACTTTTTTTTCTGCTTCCGGATAAATGCAGCAACCTCCAGATGCATACCGCCGGCGATTTTTTGATGCTCCCTGTTCGGTGTCGCCTTGATATAAAGCCTGCCGTCGATCAGCTCCGCATGTACCCCCTCCGGAAGAGCCCGGATATCCTCTATGGTATATACCCGCTTTCTGCCATATTCCGCTGCGGCTTCCCTTAAAAAAAAGGCTTTCTTCTCCGGATCCCAGTAATCCGGACGCTCTGTGATGAATCCGTCCGGCCCGACTGCATACGGAAGTTGTTCTTTTATTTCAAGTACTGCAGCCAGTGCCTCCAGAGTCTTTCTTCTCGGATGCTTTGTAATACCGCTTAACACCTTCTGAACTGTGCCAAGCGGCACGCCGGACTTTTCCGCGATCATCTCATTGGTAAGTCCAAGCTCCGCCTTCCGCTCCCGCATTTCTTCCAGCTTCATCCCGCACCTCCTATTGATTAATCTGTTGTAAAATGGAAAACAATCTCTTCTGTTCTTTCTATTCACACCATTAATATACCATTTTCGTATCTGTCGTTCAATATATTTGGAATTTATTAGGAATTATAATGGAATTCATGCAGCTTATTTCCAGTACAGAGTTATTCGGGCATTTACAGGATCTCTTCCAGCTTCAGAACCTCAAATCCATCCTTCTTGCCCTTCAGTTTAATCGTATCCCCCAGAGAAGTGCAGCGGATCCTGCCCTTCAGTTCGTCCGCCACGGCACGTGAAATGTAAATCGTACCCGCCGGCGCGTTGGATTCCAGGCGTGAGGCCGTATTGACCGTATCCCCGATCGCTGTATAGTCCATACGCTTCGGGGATCCGATATTTCCTATGACCGCATCCCCGACATTCACACCGATCCCGAATGAAACAGTCCTGCCGAAACGTTCGAGCAGTTCCTGTGATAAAGCCCGGGAACCCTCAACCATGTCAAAGGCACAGCGGACTGCCTTCATGCAGTAATCCTCCTGCGGAATCGGCGCGCCCCAGAACGCCATCGTGCAATCTCCCACAAATTTATCCAGCGTTCCGTGATTGCGGAAAATGCATTCTGAAGTCAGTGTAAGATAACGGTTCAGGATCTCCACAACTTCCTCAGGAGATAACAGCTCGGACATCGATGTAAATCCGCGGATATCCACAAACAGGACTGCCACCCTCATCAGGCGTCCCCCGAGTCCCAGCGATTCCGAGTCTTCCTTCATCAGATCTGATATAATTTCCGGATCCACATATCTGGAAAATGTATTCTCGATCCTTCTCCTTTCCGCTGCTGCACGCAGATAATTATAAGCCACGCAGCTGATATAAAGGATCGTCACGAACAGAGGGATCCAGATCAGATGAAGCACATATCCGGATCTGTACATAAAAAGGCAAAGCAGGATCCAGCCGGCGCTTAAAGCTGCCCAGATCAGTGTACTTCGCCTGAAGCGCATGGTATAGAAGCAGAAAAATGACGGCAGAAGCAGCAGGAAGAGCAGCAGTTTCTGCGGGCCGCCGTGCAGCTCTTTTTTATAATTCCCATTCAGGATCGCCCGGATCTGATTGGCCTGGACTTCGATCCCGTACATTGCCTCCGCATGATCGGCAGCTGTAAAATAACTGTCCTGAAGTCCGACCGTATACGGACCGATCAACACGATCCTGCCGGCGAAAAAGTCTTCCGGAAATGTTCCCGTAAAAATATCGGCCAGTGATACCGGGACACTGAACGCACCCGGCCGCCCTGCATAAGGAAGATACCAGAACCCGCGGCTGTCTGCCGGAGGCTCTCCCAGAGACAAGATTTCCGTTCCGGCATTTGCCCTGTACTCTGCATATTTCTCCGCGATCCGCCACGGCATCGAACGGATATTCCTTCCGTCCGGAACAACAAATTCAAAAAGCGCGTGGCGCAGAATACCGTCTCCATCCAGCATGGCGTTGATATGGCCGGTATCTGCTGATTGCTTCAGCTGGTCATAGGGCTCCTCATACTGCAGCACGGCAAAAGGGTTCAGGCTTCCGTTCTCGACCGCAGATCCGAACTCCGCAGCCGAGGCGGCGACAACATTTCCATTAGCGCAGGCCTCCGCAAGATGGGCATCCGCATCCGGATCAGAAGCGCCCGTATACAGAATGTCCAGTCCTATGACCGCAGGCGCCGTCTCCGGATCCTCATTCAGGATCTCCACCGCGGTTGCGATCACATTGCGGTCCCAGCCTGAATACGGCCCCAACAGGTCGATTGCGGCTTCATCGATCTGAACCAGAATGATTTCATCCCCGGTATCCGCCAGTCTCTGATACAGCAGATCCGAAAGATAGCTGTCCGCATTCTGCAGGATCGGCAGCCAGGTGCACAGCACAAAAGCGGCAGCTGCAAAAATGCCGGCTGCCGCCATGACCGCGTTTTTCCTTTTTAGTATTTCACGTATATGCATTTCGCATCAACATATTGGGTTTATGCAGTTTACGGTTTTGTATATCCGCAGACCGTACAGGTATTTCCGGACCATACATGACCGCTGTAGGTATCCGGATCGAAGGACTCTATCTTCGTCTCTCCGCATCTGTTGCACTTATATTCCACACGGACAACACCCATATAATAGCCGTGCGATCCCGGGTATGCTTCCACCCAGTCATGACCGAGCGCCGGAATGTCGCCTTCCGAAGTGATTCCGCATTTTATGCAGCGCATTAAAGAATATCCGGCCGTCGTACAGGTCGGCGCGGTATAGCTTTCGGATACCCATTCGTGATTACAGTTCGCGGAAGCTGCCGGCGGCTCGGCAGAGCTCGAACCCGAACTTGAGCTTCTTCCGCCTCTTGCAAACGGCATTACATAAATCCCCTTGTACTCCGGCACCGGCAGCGGCTCTGCTGTCTGGTTCGGAAATACGGGATGCACATGTCCTCCGGTCTCCGGTGTAAGCTTTCCGGGCTGTGCGGCAAGCCTTGCCGCCATCGCGGATTCATCCGCCAGTAGTTTTGCCGGTGCACCGTCAGTAATACTGCCGATATCCAGTCCTGACTTCCCTGCACGCGATGCTGCATCCGCATCCGTACGCAATTCCATCGCGGCAAAACCGTCGATATCCGCTTCCGTCAGCTTTCTCATGAAGATATCACACTTATCTCCGTTTTTCGGCTGTTCATATACATAGAAATCAGCAATATAGCCCGCCGGTATTTTGATTTCCTTTGTCTGTCCGCTCACAGGATCCGTGACCTCGCATTCAACCTGTCCCTCAAGGACAGCCACCTGTTCATGCCATGGATCCGGCTTTCTGATGATGCCGATCGTCCCGCGAATACCCGTCACCATGGTGGAGGTGCGGATCTTCAGGGTCTCATCTCCTTTCAGCGGCGAGCTGACATTGAAATACAGATTTCCTTTATTGAGGAGCAGCAGCAGATTCCTGCCGTTGGAGGATACGCTGACATTGCTCATGGCATCCATCTTGGCAAGCTTTTCCCTGTCCATGCTGATCCAGGCGTAACTCGCAGCTTCCGTGCCGACCTCATTTCCGTTCATCAGCTTCAGATCCTTCACGATCGTCATGCTGCGTCCGTTCCGGCTCGTGACTTTAACATTTCCCTGTGTGGAAGCAAGCCTCATCTCGGAAGCGGTATATCCCGCTGCAAATGCAGATCCCGCGAAAAGCAGCAGCATGATGCAGGCAGCTGCAGCGCAGACCGCTTTTCCGAAAAGCCGATTCTTTGTAAATTCTCTCATAGCGCCCTCCTTTCTCAGCGATCGATAACGATCATCTGCTGAAGGAAATTGTCACAGATCAGCAGCTTTTCCCCGCTGATCAGAAGTCCGCACGGTGATACCGGGCGCTCTCCAAGGACGGCCGGATCTCCCTGAAGCAGAATCGTCCGGGACTGCCCTTCCAGCCTTATGACTCTGTGGCTCCCGGTATCTGACACATAGACGGTCCCGTCATCCGCGACCGCGACTCCCTGCGGGGAATCCAGATCTCTGGCTATCACAGTTGCGATCCCGTCTGTATATTTCAGGACCCTGCCTGCCCCCGTTTCGCAGATATACAGGCTTCCGCCAGCATATGCGAGACCCGTCGGCTCAAGGAGCTGCGTCAGGACCGTGGTAATATTGCCTGCCGCATCCATTTTCCGGATGCAGCTGTTCAGTGTATCCGCTATGTACAACCCGCCGTCTCCGGAAGCTGCCAGTCCTGTCGGATGGTTCAGTCCCATCGCAACTGTCACTGCAGTTGCTGTCGTTCCCCCGCTGTAGTTCAGGAGGCGGATCACATTGTTA
>JAFUAE010000179.1 GCA_017460845.1 Lachnospiraceae bacterium | reverse complement strand
GTCAGTCACCGGAGCCTCCCGGCGGATCGAAACATACAGGTAAGCAGGATGAAAAACCGGTTGACATTCAGACACTTCAAACGTATAATGAAACATCTGTCCCGAAGACGGCACTCGTTTTAATGCAGAAACCATTAGCCCCGGTAGAAGCATTAACCTATCAAATTAAATAGAAAATAGGAGGGTAACCATGAAAAGTTATGTGGCTACACCGGCTGCCATCGAAAGAAAATGGTATGTTGTTGATGCAACAGATAAGACTCTTGGACGCCTTGCTTCAGAAGTGGCTAAGGTTTTAAGAGGAAAGAACAAACCGACCTACACCCCGTTCCTTGACACAGGCGATTATGTAATCATCGTAAACGCTGAGAAGTTCAGGGTCAGCGGAAAGAAGATGAGCCAGAAGACATACTTCAGCCATTCCAAGTACATCGGCGGAACCAGGACACTGACACTCGAGCAGATGCTTGAGAAGCATCCGGAGCATGTAATTGAGCATGCAGTCAAGGGAATGCTTCCGAAGGGAGCACTCGGCAACGAGATGTACAAGAAGTTATTCGTATACTGCGGACCGGATCACAAGCATCAGGCTCAGCAGCCGGAAGAACTTACATTTTAATCGGTGGGAGGAAGTATCATGGCAGCTACAAAATATTACGGCACAGGACGCAGAAAGAAATCTATCGCCAGAGTTTATGTAACTCCCGGCACCGGCAAGATCGTTGTCAACGGCAAGGACATTGACGAGTACTTCGGACTTGAGACACTGAAGGTTATCGTTCGCCAGCCTTTTGCAGCAATCGGCGCAGACGGCAAGTTTGATGTAATGGCAAATGTTCACGGCGGCGGACTTTCCGGCCAGGCAGGTGCGATCAGACACGGCATTTCCCGTGCACTGCTTCAGGAAGATGATGAGAACAGAGCAGCTCTGAAGAAGGAAGGATTCCTTACCAGAGATTCACGTATGAAGGAGCGTAAGAAATACGGTCTCAAGAAGGCACGTAAGGCTCCGCAGTTCTCCAAGAGATAATCGGCATTCAATAATATCAGAAAGTACGGAAGCGAGAGTTTCCGTACTTTTTTTGTGCTTCTATACATCTTTTGAGGTAAATGCTATAATAGTAAAAATATTCGGAGGTACAGAATGAATGCTGTAATCGTAGGCTGCGGAAAAGTCGGCAGCGAACTTGCAAAAACCCTTGTGAATGACGGTCATAATGTCTCGATTATTGACAATTCCCAGAGATCGCTCGACAGCATTTCCGAAGAGCTGGATGTCATGACGATCCTCGGAAACGGGACCAATCTGGACCTGCTGAAGGAAGCAGGCGTGGAAAATGCTGACATTTTCATTGCCGTCAGCACCTCGGATGAGATCAATCTGCTTTCATGCATGATCGCCAAACAGTTTTCAAAATGCGAGACCATTGCCCGCGTGCGTGATCCGATCTATTTCAGGCAGGCTAATTTCTTCAAGGCAAAGCTCGGACTTTCAAGGATCATTAACCCGGAATTCCTTGCGGCGTCTGAGATTTATAATATTCTGCAGTTCCCGGCCCTCAGCAGGATCGATATGTTTGAAGGCACGAATGTTGTCATCTCCACGATGCACGTTACCAAAGATTATAAGATGGTTGGGAAGAATCTCCAGCGGATCCGTCAGGAGACGCCGGATATCAAGGCGCTGGTCTGCGCAGCGGTGCGCGGGGATGAGGTCATTATCCCCCGTGGTGATTTTACGGTCTGCGAGGGAGACGACATTACCATGGTCGCGACCAGAAGCGATATCAGGGCATTTATCAAGGCTGAGGGCATTCCCAATATGCCGGCCGAAAACATTATGATCGTCGGCGGCGGTACCATCGCCTATTATCTGACTGAAAAGCTGCTTTCCAGGGGAAGGAATGTCCGCCTGATCGACAGAGATGAAAAGAAGTGTATTGATTTTTCCGAGCGCTTCGAAGATTGCGAGGTCATCAAGGGCGATGGCACGGACCGTAAATTCATTATGAAGCACGGCCTTTCCATGGCGGATGCATTTGTTCCGCTGACCGGCATAGACGAAGAGAACATTGTCATTGCCACCTATGCCAAGAATGCGAGCAAGGCGAAAATTATTACAAAGGTGACCAGGACGGATATGAGCGACCTGATCCAGACGCTTGCACTTGATTCGGTCGTCTTTCCGAAAATGATGTGCGCGGATATCATTTCCCAGTATGTCAGGGCAAAAAATGCAGGTGCCGGCGGAAATGTCGCCACACTGTTCCGCTATCTGGACAACCGGATCGAAATCGCGGAATACAAGGCTACATCTGAGTTCAAATATCTGAATGTCCCGTTTATGGAGCTGAATCTGAAGAAGGATCTGATCGTTGCGGGACTGATCCGAGGCGGGGAATTTATAGTCCCGTCCGGAAAAAATATGATCAAGGAGAATGACTCTGTCATAATTGTCACAACAAATAAGGGAATCACCTCTCTGGAGGGCATTGTGGCGAAGCAGAAGCAGGGATAAGGCATGGATCTGATCGTTATTGGAAAAATTATAGGAAGTGCACTGTCTCTGGAAGCGGCGCTCATGATACTGCCGCTGGCGTTTACACTGTATTATCACGAAAGCCCGGTTCCGTTTCTGATCCCGATGGCCATCGGAATTGCTGCAGGCTTCATCCTGGTACATACAGGGAAAAAGGCACAGAAGCTGAAATCCAAGGAAGGCTTTGTCTCTACCGGACTGACCTGGATCGTGCTGTCCCTGGTAGGAATGCTCCCGTTTATGATCTGCGGCTCGGTTCCCAATCCGTTTGATGCTTTCTTTGAGACGGTGTCCGGATTTACGACGACCGGATCCAGTATCCTGAAGGATGTGGAGGCGCTTCCGAAGGGCGTGCTGGTCTGGCGCAGTTTTACACACTGGATCGGCGGCATGGGAATTCTGGTATTCATGAGCGCGATCGTTCATTTCGGCGATGGCTCCCAGATGAACCTGATCAAGGCGGAAAGCCCGGGACCGGAGGTTTCAAAGCT
>JAFUAE010000178.1 GCA_017460845.1 Lachnospiraceae bacterium | reverse complement strand
CCACATCGGAGATACGGTCTGCGCGCCCGAAAAGGTTGAGCCGATCCCGTTCCAGAAGATTTCCGAGCCGACGATCGCGATGTATTTCAATGTCAACGATTCCCCGCTGGCAGGCACGGAAGGAAAATATGTGACCTCCAGACATATCCGCGACCGCCTGTTCCGCGAGCTGAATACGGACGTTTCCCTGAGAGTCGAGGAGACCGCAAGCGCGGACTGCTTCAAGGTATCCGGAAGAGGCGAGCTGCACCTGTCCGTCCTGATCGAGAACATGAGGCGTGAGGGATATGAATTTGCCGTATCCAAGGCCGAGGTCCTCTATAAGACCGATGAGAACGGAAAGCCTCTGGAGCCGATGGAGATCGCTTATATTGACGTGCCTGAGGAATACAGCGGCACCGTGATCCAGAAGCTGACCCAGAGAAAGGGCGAGCTCGTAGGCATGGCGCCTGTCGGCAGCGAAAATACGAGACTGCAGTTTTCGATCCCGTCGAGAGGACTGATCGGTTACAGAAACGAATTCCTCACCGACACCAAGGGCACCGGCGTGATGACCACAGCATTTGACGGATATGGCCCGTATAAGGGAGACTTAAGCTACCGTCCGACCGGATCCATCATTTCCTGCGAGGCAGGCGAGGCTATTACCTACGGCCTGTTCAATGCGCAGGAGAGAGGAACACTTTTCATCGGTCCGGGCGAGAAGGTATATAACGGCATGGTCGTCGGACAGTCCCCGAAGACTGAGGATGTCGAGATCAACGTCTGCAAAACGAAGAAACTGACCAATACCCGTGCATCGGGTTCCGACGAGGCCCTGCACCTGACGCCTCCGCGCATCATGTCGCTGGAGCAGTGCATGGACTTCATCGATACGGACGAGCTGCTTGAGGTAACGCCGAAATCACTCAGGATCCGCAAGAAGATCCTGGATCCGCTGCTCAGAAAACGTGCGGCGATGAGAAAAAGTCAGCAGGGCTGAACCTTTTTCTGAAAAATAACAGTCTTAATAAGTGGGAGACTTTATATAACAGCTCCGCAGAGCATTCGCAAAGATCCGCTTTCTGACAATGGGGTCACGATAAGAGGAGAAAACAACATGTCAGAGGAAAAGGAGGATTTTTATGTTTCAGGGTTTTATCAAAATAGGGACCGCATCCCCGGAGATCAGGGTTGCAGATGTCGAATTTAATACGGACCGCATTATCGATATGATGAATGACGCCTGTGAAATGGGCGTCAGGGTCCTGGTCTTTCCGGAGCTTTGCATTACCGGAGCTTCCTGCGGAGACCTGTTCCGCCAGCAGAGGCTTCTGGAGGCGGCAAACGACGGACTGCAGGATATCATCGATGCCAGTGTCGGCATGGATATGCTGGTCTTTGTAGGGCTTCCCTGGATGAAGGACGGCAAGCTCTATGATGTCACGGCAGCAGTCAAGGACGGC
Organism: Lachnospiraceae bacterium; assembly: GCA_017460845.1. GTDB lineage: Bacteria > Bacillota > Clostridia > Lachnospirales > Lachnospiraceae > Avilachnospira. The sequence goes on along the minus strand of JAFUAE010000178.1, from coordinate 19,009 downwards.
TCGATCCTCGGCATGGTTCCGAAATCATCCGTGCATATCCTGAATGAACTGAATCAGGCCGGGATCTTTGAAGACGGCCAGGCCGTGCCGGAGCTGATCGACACGGGACTTTTCTACGGCGAATCCATCTGGGAGACTGACGAAGACCTTCCGGCTGACCCGGAGCTTTTCGGCGGGGAAGATGAGGATGCTGCAGCTGCAGGCGTAGAGGAATTTGAAGTTCCCTTTGAAGAAGATGAGGAAGCCGATGAAGAGATCGAGGAGACCATCGAAGCGCCCTTCGGCGTCAATCTGGTCTTTGAATGCAGCGGCTATGAGGGCTTAAGCTTTGCCGTGGAGATGGGAGGAGAGCGGAGACTGATCCGGAACCCGTCCGCGGAGCTTGTATCGGCAGGCGCCGCGATCATAATCAATCCCTGCGCCCAGGCCGTGGAAGCGGGCTCCTTCGGCAGGCTGCAGAAGGAAATCTCCGAGCAGTCCGCCCGTTTAAAGTGCGCTTATGTCAGCGCGGGCGCTTCGGGCGGGGAATCCACCACGGATATGGTCTTTGACGGACTCCGCCTGATCGCGGAAAACGGGGAGATCCTCGGCGCGGATTCCTATACCGGCAGTGAGGAAGGGCTTCTGATCAATGATATTGATTTTGAGAAGCTGGCCGCTGTCAGAAGAAACGATCCCGCATTCCTGCTCTCTGACGAGCAGGAGCTCGAAGAAGACTATGTATTTGTGGGCTTCGAGTTTTACGACGACGAGCCGGACGAGCTTGACCGCAAGATCGAAAAGAATCCGTTTGTGCCGGCTTCTTCCGAAAAGGCCATGTGCAGGGAGATCCTGGAGATACAGGCGCTTGGCCTTGCGAAGAGACTGGAGCACACCAATTCAAAAAGGATCCTGCTCGGACTTTCAGGCGGGCTTGATTCAACTCTGGCGCTGCTGGTCAGCCTGCGCGCCGCGGAGCTGATCGGATTCGGACCCGAGTATGTGCTCTGCCTGTCCATGCCGGCATTCGGCACCTCGGAGCAGACGCGCGACAACCTGCATGCGCTCGCGGAGGCAACGAAGGTCGAGCTTCGGGAAATCAATATTAAAGAAAGCATCCTGCAGCATTTTAAGGACATCGGACATGATGTGAACGTACACGACCACGCCTATGAGAACGCGCAGGCGAGGGAGCGCACGCAGATCCTGATGGACATCGCAAACATGGAAGGCGGCCTTGTGGTCGGTACCGGGGATTTCTCGGAGGCTGCGCTCGGCTGGTGCACCTATAACGGCGACCAGATGTCCATGTACGCTGTAAATGCTGACGTGCCGATGACTGTGATCCGCCAGATCATCGGCAATTATGCGGAAAGCACATCAAATGAGGCGCTTTCGAAAGCACTGAAGGAAGTGCTTGGCACGCCGGTATCCCCGGAGCTTCTGCCGACGGATGAAAAGGGCGCGATCGAACAGAAAACGGAGGATATCATCGGACCGTACGAGCTTCACGATTTCTTCCTGTACCATATGCTGAAATACGGATATCATCCCCAGAGGATCGCATTCCTTGCGGAGCAGGCATTCCGCGGGGAGTACGACCGGAAGACGATCCTGAAATGGCTCGGCACCATGTATTCCCGTTTCTTTGCATCACAGTTCAAGAGAAGCTGCAGCGTGGACGGACCCAAGGTGTTCTCCGTGGACCTGAGTCCGAGAGGAGGGCTTAAGATGCCGTCCGATGCGGGCGGTTCGCTCTGGATCAAAGAGACTGAGATTCTGAAATTTATGGAGAACTGATTTTTGGAAGGCCGAATTAAGAAATTTATTCTGGAATTGCAGAAAAAGCCGCGGCTCAGGAAGGAGTCAGGGCTCTATGTGATCGACGGCCCCAAAATGGCAGGAGAGCTGGACCCGCAGGATGTAGACAGCGTATATGTCACGAAGGAGTTTTTGAGCTCCCCGAAGCATGCGGAATGCGAGAAGCTGCTGAGGCAGCTGCCTTATACGATCGTCCAGGAATCGGAAATGAAGCAGATGTCCGATACCGTGACGCCGCAGGGCATCCTGGTGACTGCCAGACAGAAAAAGATCAGGGGGATCCGTACGATCCTCGAGCACGCCGGAGAACCGCTGCTGCTCATCCTGGAAACGATACAGGATCCCGGAAATCTGGGTACGATCCTGAGAACGGCCGAGGCTGCGGGCATCACGGGCGTGATCATGAACCGTGAGACCGTCGATGTCTATTCCCCGAAGGTGGTGCGCTCCACCATGGGCGCCCTGCTGCGCGTCCCCTTCCTCTGCGTAGAGGATCTGGAAAAGACCGCGGAAAACCTGGCACAGGGAGAATACACGGACGGCAAAAAGGTCTCGCTGTATGCAGCGCATCTGGACGGTGCCGTGGATTATGCATCCGTCGATTACAGGAAAGCATCCGCTGTCATGATCGGCAATGAAGCACATGGCCTGAGTGAGGGCCTGGCGGACAGGGCGGACAGCAGGATCCTGATCCCCATGTGCGGGCGGACCGAGTCCCTGAATGCGGCGGTTGCGGCCTCCGTCATCGGATTCGAGGCGGCACGGCAGCGAAGAATGGACATATCACAGAAATAGTGATAGAATATACAGTTAATTCACCTATAATCAGGAAAGAGAGATTATGTCAACCAAAGGCAGCTATTCACCGAGAAAACTCGGAACGATCATTGACATGGCCCACATCATCATCGGCTCGCTGGTGATGATTATGGCATGCTTTGCGATATTGCGTCCTGCCAGGTACATGATCCTGTTTCCGATCATTTTTTTCCTGGCATCTGTGCTGAGTCTTTTTAATTCATGGTTTATGTTTGCGACATATCAGCGGAATTCCAGGAAAAAGGCAGCCGGCATTATGTATCTGGTCATCGGGCTTGTGCTCTTTGCACTCTTTGTGATCAGCGCCATATCGATCTGGCTGCACGGATAAAAAGGGCGCCGGGAAACATTTAAATGCTTTCGCAGCAGACATTTCCCGGAGCAGTCATGATTAAATCCCATCTATGTTTGTATGAAGGGCAGGTAGTATCTTGGAAAAAGAGAAGATTTTAGAAAAAGTCAACAAGCTTGTGGAGAAAGCGGAAGCCGGAGGAAATTCCATTTCCTACAGCGCGATCGCGGATGCCTTTAAGGAAGAGGAGCTCAATCCGGATCAGATGGACGATCTCTATGCGATGTTTGAAGCAAAGGGGATAGACATCATCAACACGGAAACCGACCCGGAAGAGCCGAGTCCGGATGATGACTTTGCCAATCTGGACCTCGACAAGATCGACAGCACCGACGATGCCCTTATCGGCAATCTCGACGATGATTTTGATGACGATAAGTTCAACGAAAAGGACATTGAGGAGAATATCGACCTCGATGCGATCGATCTGCTGGACGGCGTGGGAACGGATGACCCGATCCGCATGTATCTCAAGGAAATCGGCACAGTGCCGCTACTTTCCGCCGAGGAGGAGCTGGAGCTTGCCAAGAGAAAGGCGGAGGGAGACGAAAAGGCCAAGGACCGCCTGATCGAGGCCAATCTGAGACTCGTCGTCAGCATTGCAAAAAGATATACGGGACGCGGTATGAACTTCCTTGATCTGGTGCAGGAGGGCAACCTCGGCCTGATGAAGGGCGTTCAGAAATTCGATTATACCAAAGGCTACAAGCTTTCCACCTATGCGACCTGGTGGATCCGACAGTCCGTGACCAGAGCGCTCGCAGACGGCGCCAGAACGATCCGTGTGCCGGTACATATGGTGGAGACGATCAATAAGATCGCGAAAATGCAGAGAAAGCTGACGCTGGATCTGGGCTATGAGCCCAAGACCTCTGAGCTTGCCAAGGCATTGAATATGTCAGAGGAGAAGGTGGAGGAGATCCTTCAGATCGCCCGCGAGCCGGCATCTCTTGAGACGCCGATCGGTGAAGAGGACGATTCGAATCTCGGCGATTTCGTTGCGGACTCCAATGTTGTGACCCCGGAGCAGAATGTGGAATCTGTCATGCTCAGGGAACACCTTGACACCCTGCTCGGGGACCTGAAGGAAAGAGAACGGCAGGTTATCGTGCTGAGATTCGGTCTCGATGACGGCCATCCGCGCACCCTCGAGGAGGTCGGAAAGGAATTTAATGTCACCAGAGAGCGTATCCGCCAGATCGAGGCGAAGGCGCTCAGAAAGCTGCGCAATCCGGTCAGATCCAAGAGGATCAGGGACTTCCTGTAACAGGGATATAAGCTGAGGTTTATGGGCCGGTCACTGCGGCCCCTGAAGCCGGACGGCAGAGATATATGCAGAAACGCAATTACCAGAAAGAACTGGATAAGATCATTGAGGAAATAACGGCAGAGGGCACGCGGCCGAGGCTTCTCGTACACAGCTGCTGTGCGCCCTGCTCTTCTTATGTCATGGAATATCTCAGCAGATATTTCGACCTGACCATGTATTTCTATAATCCCAACATGGACAGCCGGGAGGAGTATGAAAAGCGTGCGGAAGAGCTGCAGAGACTGATCCGGGAGATGAACGCGTCGCTGCCGGAAAATCCGGCTGGCGCAAAAGACGGCGGATCGCCCGAACAGCAGGATGAGGACGGAAGCGGCGTACTTCCGGCACGCACTCCGATCCGGGCCGTGATCGCAAACTATGATCCGGAGGCATTTGAAGAAATCGCAAAGGGCCATGAGACGGATCCCGAGCGAGGGACACGCTGCCGCTGGTGCTATGAGCTCAGACTCCGGAAGACCGCGGAATATATGCGCAGTCAGAATGCGGAGTGCTTGGATGCATCGCCGGACGGAGACTGCGGCGCACAGGAGCGGAGTGCCTATGATTATTTTGCAACGACTCTGACGCTCAGTCCGCTGAAGGATGCGGAGGCCCTCAATACCATAGCCGAACAGATCGCCGCTCAATACGGACTGGGCTATCTGGTTTCGGATTTTAAGAAACGTGAAGGATATAAGCGCAGCATCGAACTGTCGCGCGAATATCATTTATACAGACAGAATTACTGCGGCTGCAGGTTTTCAAAAGCAGCCGCACGGCAAAGAGAGGATCAGGCGGAACATCCCGCCGGATAAGATATACACCTTTCTTACGGGAAAGGCGAAAGGAGAGTTAACTATCATGAGTGAATGTTCATCTGATTGCAGCTCCTGCTCTGCAGACTGCAGTTCAAGACAGGGCGCCGAGGATTTCAGAGCGCATCTTGCACCCGGCAGCAGCGTGAAGCATGTTTACGCTGTTATGAGCGGAAAGGGAGGCGTAGGCAAATCCCTGGTCACATCCATGCTGGCTTCAGCATTTGCAGCAAAAGGATTCCGTACCGCGATCCTTGACGCGGATCTGACGGGCCCGTCCATTCCGAAGTCCTTCGGCGTAAAGAGAGAAGAGCTGATGGTTACCGGCGCGGAGGATGATGACGAAAACGCACTGCTGGTGCCGCCTGTAAGCAGCAACGGCGTCAGGATCATTTCCGGAAATCTTCTGCTCGAGCATGAAGAGGATCCGATCGTCTGGAGAGGCGCGCTGATCGCATCTGCGGTCAAGCAGTTCTATTCAGAGGTATTCTGGGATGATATCGATTATATGTTCGTGGATATGCCTCCGGGAACCGGAGATGTTCCGCTGACGGTATTCCAGTCGCTTCCGGTAGAGGGCATCATCATGGTGACAAGCCCGCAGGATCTGGTGGCCATGATCGTTTCCAAGGCGGTCAATATGGCGAAGCAGATGGATATCCCGGTGCTTGGCATCGTGGAGAACATGTCTTACTTCGAGTGCCCGGATAACGGAAAGCGCTACAACATTTTCGGCGAGAGCCATATTGATGAAGTCGCTTATGCTTTAGGGGTCAAGGTGCTGGCAAAGCTCCCGATCGATCCGAAGGTCGCAGAGCTCGTGGATAACGGAAGGGCAGCAGAGCTTGATGTTACGCCGCTTGAGGATGCGGTCAGACTGATCACGGCGGTTTCGGCTTTTAAGAAAGATTAAGACAAATATCAGGGCTGCCCGTATGGGGAGCCCTGTAAATGAAATAAGTATTTAAGAAATATTCAGACAGGAAAACGGGTATGAAAAAAATACTGGTTGCCGGCGGAACAGGATATATCGGATCTCATATATGTGTGGAACTGATCAATGAAGGCTATGAGCCCTTCGTCATCGATAATCTGTACAACTCCTCGGAGAAATCCCTCGAGAGGGTAAAGGAGATAACAGGAAAGACTGTGCCTTTTTACCGGGCGGATTTCCTTAACGAGAAGGAGATCGGCAGGATCTTCGGGATCGAAAAGCCCGAGGCGGTGATCATGTGCGCGGGCTATAAGGCAGTCGGGGAATCTGTGGCAAAGCCGCTGGAGTATTATTATAACAACCTGAACAGCCTGATGCTCTGCTGTGACGTGATGAGAAAGCACGGCTGCAGGAATATTATATTCTCCTCATCGGCGACGGTGTACGGAGACCCGGCGGAGATGCCGATCACGGAAAGCTGCCCGAAGGGAGAAATCACCAATCCTTACGGCCGCACGAAGAGCATGATCGAGGAGATCCTGATGGATCTGCAGAAGGCAGACCCGTCCATGGGCGTGGTGCTGCTCAGATATTTCAATCCGATCGGAGCACATCCGTCAGGGCTGATCGGAGAGGATCCCAACGGGATCCCGAACAATCTGGTGCCGTATATCGCCCAGGTGGCGATCGGCAAACGGGAAGCGATCCATGTCTTCGGCAATGACTATGATACGCCGGACGGCACGGGCGTGAGAGACTATATCCATGTGGTGGACCTTGCAAAGGGACATGTGGCTGCGATCCGCAAGCTCGAGAAGGATCCCGGACTGCATATCTATAACCTGGGAACGGGACACGGATATTCGGTGTTGGAAGTGATCGCCGCCTATGAGAAGGCCTGCGGCAAAGAGTTAAAGAAGGTGATCGATCCGAGGAGACCCGGAGACATTGCCTGCTGTTACTGTGACCCTGAAAAGGCGGAAAAGGAGCTTGGCTGGAAGGCGGAGCTCGGCATTTATGAGATGTGCCGTGATTCTTATCACTGGCAGAGCCTGAACCCGGACGGCTTCGGCACAACGGAGCATGCGCCGATCTGTCTGCAGGACAGTACCTTATCATGATTTTGAGAGCATACGGACGGTACAGACAGTACCGTTTTGTATGCTCGTTTGTTTAGGAGCATAAGATGGGAATATCTGAAAATGAAGAATCAAGGGAGCTTGCGGAAAAGACGCTGAGCTCCGAAATGATTTATGACGGGAAGCTGCTGAAGGTCTATAAGGACAGGGTCAGGCTGCCGAACGGTCATGAATCCGCAAGAGAATATATCAGACATAACGGGGCGGTCTGCATTGTTCCGCTCACGGACGACGGAAAGGTGATCGCCGAGAGACAGTTCAGGTATCCGTTTCACTGTGTGATCACGGAGCTGCCGGCGGGCAAGCTGGATACGCCGGAGGAGGATCCGGCAGGCGCAGCAGCCAGGGAACTGCTGGAGGAAACGGGAATTACCGCCGATACCTGGATCCCGATCGGGGCGCTGATTCCGACCTGTGCCTATTCAACGGAAGTGATCCATATGTATATTGCCAGAGGGCTGCATTTCGGGGAGCGGAAGCTGGATGAGGATGAATTCCTGAATGTGGAAAAGATCCCGCTTGAGGAGTTTGTCACCCGGATCCTGAACGGTGAAATCAGGGATTCCAAAACACAGACGGCAGTGTTAAAAACATGGGCATTAAAGCAGCAGGGAAAGCTGTAAAGAAGATAGGAGGCACTATGACTTATCAGGAATTATTGGAAAATGCCAGAAAAAACATCGGTCCGTACTGCAGGGCCTGTCCGGTATGCAACGGCAGGGCATGCGGAAATACGATCCCGGGACCGGGCGCAAAAGGGGAAGGAGATACTGCGATACGCAATTTCCAGGCGTGGAAAAGTATCCGCCTGAACATGGATACCATTACGGAAAACAAGAAACCGGATACATCCTTTGACTTCTTCGGCTACAGGATGAAATATCCGATCCTGGCAGGCCCTGTCGGTGCGATCAAGCTGCACTACGGAGAGCGCTACGAGGAGTCGGAGTATAATGATATCATCGTATCTGCCTGTGCGGAGGCCGGGATCCTTGCAATGACCGGAGACGGCGTGAATTCCGTCATTATGCAGGAGGCCTGCGGGGCAGTCAAAAGAAACGGCGGTGCCGGCGTGCCGACCGTAAAGCCCTGGGATATCAATACCCTGAAGGAAAAATTCGCACTGGTCAGGGATTCCGATTCGGTCGCTGTCGCAATGGACATTGATGCGGCCGGGCTTCCTTTCCTGCAGAACCTGACTCCGCCTGCCGGTTCCAAAACGGTGGCCGAGCTGAAGGAAGTCGTGAAGGCAGCGGGCAAGCCGTTTATCGTCAAGGGCATCATGACGGTCAAGGGCGCCCTGAAGGCGCTTGAAGCGGGCGCAGCAGGCATTGTCGTCTCCAATCACGGCGGCCGCGTACTCGATCAGTGTCCGGCTACTGCCGAGGTTCTTGGAGATATCGTTGATGCTGTCGCGGGAAGGATGATGATCCTCGTGGACGGCGGCATTCGCAGCGGTACAGACATCTTTAAGGCCCTGGCAATGGGAGCTGATGCGGTCATCATTGCGCGTCCGTTCGTGACAGGCATGTACGGCGGCGGCGCGGAAGGCGTGCAGCTGATTGCGCAGAAGCTCGGCGCAGAGCTTGCGGATACGATGAAAATGTGCGGAACTTCGGACCTGGCATCGATCAGCGGGGAGAACATTTTCGTTCCGAAGTCACTGATCTGATCCATATTCAGGGTATTCGGGCACGAAGAATCATTTTGCATTGAGATATGTACAAACATATTTTATAATAGGTGGTGTGCACGAAGCACATGACAGGATTTATGAAAATCTAATTTTCAGAAAGAGGGGCTTAAGTTATGACGTTTATTGATTTCCCGGAGATTTCATTCCCGGTGCAGGGCATCGAAGACGTTCCGATGCCGAAAATGTACAGGATCAGACAGACCTATGAAAATGATAAAATCGAAGATATCAAGTCGCATCTGATCAATGAAATGGAAAATGTCAAGATCGACAGGGAGTGGATCAAAGGCAAGTCGATTGCCATTACAGTCGGCAGCCGCGGCATTCCGGACAATGCACTGATGGTCAGAACGATCTGCGATACGCTCAAGAAGTGGGGAGCGGAGCCGTTTATCGTGCCGGCAATGGGCAGCCATGGCGGCGGCACCGTCGAGGGCAACCTGGAAATCATTAACGGCTACGGCGTGACGGAAGAGGCAATGGGCGTTCCGATCAAGGCCAGCATGGAAGTTGTCAAGATCGGAGAGATCCCGGACAAGGTCCATACCCCGGTCTACTGCGATAAGTATGCTGCAGAGGCAGACGGCATCATCCTTTACAACAAGGTAAAGCCGCACACGGACTTCAAGGGCTATGTAGAGTCCGGTATGTGCAAGATGATGGCAATCGGCCTTGCAAAGCATTACGGCTGCTCCTGGTTCCATCAGCAGGGATTCGATACCTTCGGCGAGAGAGTTCCGATGGTAGCGAAGGAATTCCTCTCCAGGATGCCTGTTGTGATGGGTATCGCTGTTGTGCAGAATGCTTATGACGATATTTCCGAGATCCGTGCATTTGCACATGACGATATCTGTGAGGGCGACCATGAAATGCTTCAGATCGCCAAGAGAAGACTGCCCCGCATGAAGTTCGACAACATTGACGTCCTTGTGATCGACCGTGTCGGCAAGAACATCAGCGGAGAGGGTGCAGACCCCAATGTTACCGGCCGTGGCTTTATGCCGGGCTTCGAGGATGATTTCCACTGCAAGAAGCTCTTCATCAGAGGACTTACGGAGCAGAGCCATCACAATGCATGCGGACTCGGCCTTGCAGATATTACCACCAAGCGCTGCCTCGACAGCTGCGACTGGGCGAGCACCTGGATCAACCTGACTACCAATACCTGCGTGCACGGCGGCAAGATCCCGGTCTACCAGAACAACGATTTCCTGGCACTCAGACTGGCGATCCGCACCTGCGCGAGAGCAGATTTCCTGAATCCGAGAGTGGCTCGTATCCGCGATACCCTTACCTTAAGCGAGATGGAGGTTTCCGAGGCGATCCTTCCGGATATCCAGGGCAGAGATGATGTGGAAATCATTTCCGGACCGTTCACCTATGAGTTCGACAAGGACGGATACATGGAGGATTTCAAGCTCTAAACAAAAGCGCAGCTTCCGGCTGCGGGAGTTTAAGCTCACGAAGGGCTTTTGCACATAATAGCCAATTGTCAGGCCGGAACATTTGGTTCCGGCCTGTTTTCAAAAATCGCGCTGGCAGGAGAGATGCAGCAGGCGCAGATGGAGGTTGGAGTATGATCATCAGGAAAAAAGATATCAGGTATGAAGAAAAAGAGCATTTAAGAGGCGGCAGGAACAGCGTATTTGCGGGGATCCTGATCGAGATCCCGCAGCTTAGGGGCGCAGGCCGCGTTTTCAACCGTTTCGTGATCCCGCCGATGTGCGAGATCGGCTACCATGTTCATGAAGGAGACAGCGAGGCTTACTATATCCTGGAGGGCAGCGGCATTTACAATGACAATGGTGAAGAGACCGAGCTGCACGAGGGCGATGTGGCATTTACACCGAACGGATGCGGCCACAGCCTCTACAACAACACAGATAAAAATCTGGTCATGCTGGCGGTCGTGCTCTATGACTTCACTAAGGATCCGGAGGTGACAAAGCTCAGGACGATCAAGCGTGCCGGGACACTGAACAAAGCGGAGCTGCATGAGCCCTTCGGCGGAATCGGCCATTTCTATGCGGATAAGCTGATGGAGGGAGACGAGTTTACCGGTGCTGCAAGACTGTTCAATGTCGTGCATCTGCATCCGGGCTGCAAGCTCGGCTATCATGAGCATCAGGGAGAGACCGAAGCCTTCTATATGCTGAAGGGCAAGGCAATCTTCTGTGATGACGGCGTGGAATCCGAAGTACTGCCCGGCGATGTGACGCTCACAGGCACAGGGCACAGCCACAGCATGGAGAACCGTTCCGATGAGGATGCGGTTTATGCTGCCATTATTTATTTTGATAAGGAGTAACTCAGAATCGGATTTTTACGGGTGCGGTGCAGTCCTGAACAGATAAGGATTCATCGCTCCGGATGATCCGGGATTCAGGGTCCTGTCAGGAAAGGACCCGTATCACCGTGAGCAGAGTGCCGGGCAGAACGCCGGAGCGGTTTCCTTCCGAAAGGAACCGCCCGGCGTTTTTTTTGTTCAAAAAACCTGAACGAACATCGGATATTGTTAAAAAAGTTTGACCTTTGCAGCAGCTTTATCGGATTGACACAAAATAAACAGAATAGTAGAATTCATGCGTAAATCGGCTTTGCGATAAGGAACAGAGCCATTTTTTTGAGTAATATGTTAGCATTGTCTAACATCATAGCCTATAAGGAAGGTCATATGGAGGAACGGTCTGACGGCAGCGGCATCATTGAAAGCAGCACGGAAACCACCGAAGAACTGAAGAAGACAATCGGGGAGCTGGAGGAACAGCTGTCCCGGATCCGGTTTCGGAGGACTCTGCGAAGCACGGCAGGCACCCTGATCGTTGTAGCGGCAATCGCGGTATTGATGGCAATGCTGTGGGTTCCGGTGCTGCGTATCTACGGAAGCTCCATGTCATCAACTCTTCGAAACAGGGAAGTCGTTATGGCAATGCGCTATGCGGATTTCCAGACAGGGGATGTGATCGCGTTTAGCTATAACAACCGCATTCTGATCAAGCATGTGATTGCAAAGGCAGGCGATGAGGTCAATCTGGATGTGGACGGCAATGTCTATGTCAACGGAGAACTGATCGATGAGCCGTATCTGACGGAAAAGGCAGTCGGAGAGACGGACATTGAATATCCCTATCAGGTGCCGGAGGGAAGGATCTTTGTGAAGGGAGACAACAGGGCAGTCTCGGTCGATTCGCGTCATACGGCCGTCGGCTGCGTGGCGGAAGAGCAGGTCATCGGAAAACTGTTTCTGAGGATCTGGCCGCTTGGCCGTTTCGGAATCATCTGAAGCATCCGGGACCGGAGTTTCAGGGAAGCGGATCATTTCACCCGGAAAGCGCCCGGATTCCGGCGGTGCTGAACACGGGATATAAAATTTTGAGAAAAGCCGTGAGAACGGCTTAATATTTGAAACAAATGTTAGTCGACTCTAACAGCTATAAGGGCTGGGCAGGAAGCCAGAAGGAAAATCATTGAGAAATATCAGCCAGAAAACAAAGAAGAATCAAATCGGCAAAGACCGTTTACAGAGACCGTTTTTCAGACGGATGGCAGGAAAGATTTCCATTGCCGTGCTGTCGCTGGTGGTTGCTGTCTGTACATTTTATACCCTCATTTACCCGGGCATGACCCTGACAGTCGAGAAAATGGATGCGCCTCAGGAACTTGAAGCGGGCAGGATGCATCGTTTGTCAGACGGTGCATATCCGGCTGCGACCCCGTCAGATATGACTGAGGAAAAAATTCCAGTGATCATGCCGGACATCCTGCATGAAACTGTGAATGAAGCAGACAGCGATCTGACGGAATACCTGCGCACGCATACGGCAACGCCCTCCAATATGGAGGAAGGAAACGGTTCCGGCGGCTTCCATATCAACAAGGAGGATCTTCTTGCTGAAGGGGAGACGAGACTTCGGAAAAAGACCTGGCAGGATGGCACCGTCAGCGTTAAAGCAGAGTATAGCGAAGAAGCGGGGATCCCGTCCAATGCGAGACTGAAGGTGGAACGGCTGGATAAGGAGACAGACCCTGAGCTTTTCGGGCTGCGTGAGGAAGAGCTTCGGGAACTGTCCGGGGAAGCGCATGCCGCAATGTGTGAGCTCCTGGAAATCGGCCTGTGGGCAGACGGAGAAAAGCTGGTGCCTGAGGAGCAGGTGGCGATCACTGTGACCTTTCTGGAGGAGGATGCGGAAGGCACGGAAGGAGAAATCCTGAGCATCCAGTATGCCGGCGGTCCGGAAGAAGACTCTCCCGAAATGCAGGAATTACCGGAAGGATCGGTTTTCCTGCCTGACAGCACGGCCTGGCTGATGACGGAGACAGAGCCGGGAACAGACGGACAGAATCATCCGACAGTCCTTTTCCTGACAGATGAGCTGAGCAGCTTCGGTTTCGGCCGGACGGAGATCCCGGTGCAAAAGATCTGGGAAGACGGTGAAATGACTGTGACCGCGGAATATTATGCGGACGCCGGTATTCCGGAAAATGCGGAGCTGATCGTGGAGAAAATCACGCCGGAAAACAACCCGGAAGATTATACGGCAAGAGAGGAATCGGCCCTGAAACTTTTTGAAGGACAGGATACCACCGTGCAGGCCTTACTGGATATTCATCTGGAGGCGGACGGGGTCGAGGTCGAACCGGAATCACCGGTATGCATCCGTGTCGGGTTTACGCCTGTCAATGACAACGTGCCCGCAGGTTCGCAGGTGAGAGTGCTGCATTTTGCCGAAACGGAAAAGCTGGTCAGGCAGGGAAGGATGGACCCCGCTGCAGCAGCTCTGATGCCGGATCAGGAACAGACGGGACAGCATTCCGGCGAGATCATTGAGATCCTGGACGGCAGCGAAATCGTGGAAGCGGAGTCGGGGATGGCCAAAACAGCCTTTGAGGCGGCGACCTTTTCCAAATATATGCTGCTGACAGCAGCGGGTTCCGGAGAAAATACGATTACGATCAAAACCGGTGACCAGAACCAGATCACTGTTGCAGATGAAAATCTGGAGGGACGAATTCAGGCTGATTTCAGATGGTCGTCCAGGGATGACGGGATCGTGCAAATTACCGGCGGAGACGGCACAAAGAGCGTCACGATCCAGGGTGTATCGGAAGGAATCACGAATATTACACTGACGTATTCGTATGGAGATAAGAAAAATAAATTGAATGATACCGGTACTGTCACCTATCAGGTGAGAGTGACAGGTGCGGAGACGGGGAACGATGCCGAAGCAGAGGAGCTGGAAAACAGGACAGCTGTCGATGGATTCAGTGTCAGAGTCAGGAATACCGGAAGCGCAAAAAAGCTGCTGAAGTCTTATACGCTGAAGGTGGAAGAACTGCCCGGGGCAAGTGAGGATTATGCGGCTTATCAGGAACAGCTGAAGGCGGATACGGAAGAGACCTCCTTTGATTTCCTGAAAATGTATCACATCTGGCTGGCAGATAAAAATGGAAATGAAGTCGCATTTGAAGATCAGAACGCCGATCTTGAGATCGTACTGACGTATGATTCCGCGCCGGCAGGATGGCCGGAGGACGGCAGTCTCCTGATCGGTCATTACGGAAAAAAAGGAGCAGCCATTGAAAACAGGGGCGTGTCCCGGAACACAGGCGGAGCTTCCGCAAAGCATGGCAAAATCAAAGCCGAGGGTTACAGCCTGACTTTTTATATCCCTAATTTTTCGGTGATCACGGTCGCCGCACCCAAAACGTCTCCTGGCGAGACAGGAAGCTATTCCTATAATTATCAGGAAAACAGTATTCTGTCTGAAAGCACGGTTCAAAACGCTGTCGGAGCAGCCAATCAGTGGCAGATCGTCAGCGGACAGTATGAAAACAATGATGTTTCCAATAAGACCGTGGCCTCCAACAAAAGGGTCCGCGTCCAGAAGAATGTGATCCCGACAGACACCGAAAATGAATTCCTGATGTATCTGAGCGTGGACATCAACCGGGAAAGCATCATACAGGAATATTTTGAAGGGGCCGGGTTTGTATATACCCCGTCGAACCCCATCAAAGAGTATGGCGAATACTGGCCGTCCGGGGATGCCGAAAAAGCGGACAACGCCTGGAACAGCAACGGGGACGACGGAAATATGCGGTCGTTTCATATCGTAAATACAGGGGATAAAAATTCCAGATACTACTGGACGCTCCGTATAACAGCCGGCGGAAAAACCTATATCATCCATCGCTATGCCTCGAGCGGCAGCTTCTCCAACGGGCATCTGGTCATGAAGATCGGGAACGGATGGATGACGGTCGGTGATGCGGCAAAAACGAGCGGAAGCAATTACGTTATCAATATCAATATTACGGATGAGGTATTGGCAAAGATCCTGACAGAAATCACGAACGTAGAAATCGGAACGGTCGTTGATCAGATGGGACCGGGCGTCACAGCGACAGAGATCCTTTCCCATAAACCCGTGAACTCATCTTCAACAACAGGCAACAGTGCAGTCATAAGCAACGCCGGAAAAACGATTACCTGGCATATGGTTGCGTCAACGATGGGCTATACGAGCGACGGCTGGTATCCGAATATTGCCGAGCTGGTCTATCGGATCAAATACGATCCTACAGTCAGCAACGGCCTGATTCAGTCTGACGGGACGCCGGTTTCCAATCCGGAAACCCAGGTCAGTACCAATGCTTCCGCCGCGCTGACTTACAAGGTCACAACAGGTAACGGGTCTTCAACTGCAACGCAAGACTTTCCGTCTCCTGTGATCCGGGGTCTGCTCTATGAGCTTAAGATCGCAAAAAAGGATCAGAACGGCGGGCTGATCAAAACGGATGGAAGCGTCATTATAAACGGCGCGCAGTTCGGACTGTATACCGATGAAGCGTGTACAGAGGAGAAGCGGATCAGCACAGGAAATGTTGATGAAAACGGATATGCTGATTTCGGAAATCTGCCGTACGGAACCTATTACCTGAAGGAACTCAGCCCTCCCCAGACGGCGTCCGGTACTGAATACAGGTACCTGGCGGATACGGAACGGGTATATGAATACAGGCTCTGCTACACAGACAGCAGCACGGTATTGCAGGGGCAGGGAGCAAATGAAGAGGCGCTTTATAAAGACAGCACCGAGAGCCTGCTTCCTGAAATCATCAATGAAAAAGTTACAGACCTGAATTTCAAAAAATACGGATATGACGGTTTTAATGAGGCAGCACTGGCCGGGGCAGGCTTTGTGCTGAAGGCAGAGGATGGTCCTGAAGCCGGCAAATATTACCGGAATGCCGGAGGTGCCGTAAGCTGGACGGATACTCAGGCAGATGCAACGGTATTGACATCCGGAGCAGACGGAAGCTTTCAGGCAGCAGGAATCCCCGCAGGAAATACAAATGTGACTTATACATTGACAGAGACAAGCGTTCCGGATGGATACATCAAGATTGAAGATGTCGCAGTTACGATCGATCAGGACGGAAAGGTTACATCTCCGACAACTGCGGACACCGGTGCCGTGAGTCTTGCGGCGGACAGGGAAACGGTCGAAATCGTTAATGAGGCAAAAGGAAGCCTGAAGGTCACAAAACGGACCTTAAATAACGATACGGCTTCGGAATTTGCCATCGCAGTAACACTCCAGGATAGGAACGGAGCCGGACTGAGCGGAGAATATGACGCTGCGCTGAACGGAAGCCCTCTGAAGGTGACATTTACAGAAGGCACGATGACCGATCCTGCCGCACTCAGTCTGAAGAAGGACGGCACGCTGGTGATCAGCGGACTGCCGGCAGGCGCGACCGCTTCCGTGAGTGAAACACTGACAGAGGATCAGAAGAAGCTCTATATGGAGCCGACGATCCGGCAAAGGGGCTTTGAGAGAACGAACGGTACGATCAGGCTGAAATCCTCTTACGAGGCGGGCAGCGAGGTCACGGTGGCGAAAAGCAGCGATCCGGCCGAGCTGGAAATCACCAATAAACCGAAGAACGTAGACATTTCCATTGTGAAAACGGATAACGGAGATCTCGCGCACAGACTTTCCGGCGCTGAATTCACACTGAAGCAGACCTCGGCCGGAGCAAATCAAGGAAAATATTACAGTCTTTCCGGCTCTGATCCTGTCTGGGTCAGCGAGGCGGCCGGACTGACCACAGGCACGGATGGGGCCTTGCAGCTCAAAGGCATCCCGGAGGGAAGCTATGAGCTGCGGGAAATAAAGGCACCGGATGGTTATCAGCTTCCGGCGGCTGCATGGACGATTACCGTCGAAAACGGCAGCGTAACCGCGTTCAGCGGACCGCTGACCGTACAGAAGGTAACGGACGGCGACTATGCCGGTATGTATAATGTTCCGAACAATCAGGGAGCGATGCTTCCTACCACGGGAGGACCCGGAGGCACAGCCGTCAACTGGTATCTTTTCGGAGCGATGCTGCTGATAGCGGCAGCATTTGTCGGGGCGTATGAGCTGAAGAGAGAGCTGGAAAGGAGGTTGCAATAGAACCTCTGACTCTGCCCGGACAATGATACAAAGGTAAACCACGCGAAGGACTTCTTCGCCAGAAAAAAGATTAAGGAGAATCATACAAATGAAGAAAATGAGGAAACTCATCGCACTTACGGCAGCTGCGGCGATGACGCTTGCTATGAGCATGACAGGCCTTGCCGCGACAGGGGATTTTAAACAGACACCGGACAGCACCATCGAAGCAACAAATGTCACTTCAGGAGATACAGTCTCTTATTACAAGCTTGTGGAATGGAGTGCTGCCGCAGGAGACTGGGCATTAACCGGAAAAGGAAAGATGCTTACAGGATCGGGAGATGCTTTTCTTGCTGCGACTGATGCAGAGGTACTGTCAGCGTTAAAGGACGGAATCACAGAGGCTGAAGCAGCAAAGATCGCGGCAAAACTGGCAGACGCGTCTGCTGACGGAAGTATGACCGAAGGTTCCGGAAAGTATACCGCAGAGGTTGTACCGGGACTCTATTACCTCAAGGCAACTGCGGGAGAAAATAATAAGGCTACGATGTATAATCCGGCTTTTGTCTCCGCCGATTATTATGAGGGCGGGAATTCCGTGGATTTCAGCACTGCTTATGCCGGCTCAACAGTTGTGAAGAAATCAGTCGTGGAACTGGAGAAAGAGGTTAATAGCACAACAGACAGTTATAAGGATGTAAAACCCGGAGACAGTATTCCGTTTAAGATCTCAGCAACGATTCCGGCTTATGGGTCTGCATTTACCAATCCGCAGTTCACGATCGAAGATACGCTTTCCGAAGGCCTGGAGCTTGACGGGGATGTGACAGTAAAGTACGGAGATGCAACAACAACTGTGACAGTCGAAAATGTTGTCACGATTACCAAAAACGGGAATAATAAATTCTCAGTAGATTTTCAAAAGGCTTATTTGACCGGGCTGAACGGAGCCACACCGGCAGTCGAAATTACCTATAATGCCAAGGTGACAAGCACGGCGCCCAAGAATGTAAATCCGATGGACAATACGGCAAAGCTTACCTTTTCAAATTCTCCGTCACAGACAAGCAGCCAGGAAGTTGTAACCAGACATTATACGTTCTCCATTGACGGCTCTCTGCTCGGAAGTACTGGTGAGAGCACAAAGACAACGGAGCTGATCAAGACAGGTATCGATAAGGACGGCAATCCGATCACGGTGGAAAGTGAACGCGTGGACTATCACGGGACCAAGGTCAGTCCGTTAAGCGGCGCGACATTCAAACTGACCGGCACCGGGGCTTTGACGGGTGTAGAGAAGACTGCATCATCCACAGCAGACGGCCGTATCAACTTTACGGGACTGGATGCAGGAACATATGAACTGACAGAGACTGCTGCGCCGGCCGGCTATGTGCTGGATCCTACGGTATATACGGTCACGATCACACCGACCTATGATACAAATATTACAGATCTGCTTAAAAGCTACACGATCGAAATCAAAAAGAAATCTGACAATTCTGCCGTCGGAAGCAGTACATTTACAATGACAAATGCAGGAACTGTAGTCAAGAAGACAACGGCGTCAACGGATACAGATGCATCAACATTTTTACAGAACAAGACCGGTGCGGCACTTCCGACGACCGGCGGCATCGGAACGACACTGTTTTACGTGATAGGATCGATTCTTGTAATCGGCGCCGGCTTACT
>JAFUAE010000177.1 GCA_017460845.1 Lachnospiraceae bacterium | reverse complement strand
GCCGCAGGATCTGGGCGACGGTCGCATCAACGTCTGCCGTCGGCGTATTGCACATCGACTGGACTGCGATCGGATGCTCCGCCCCGATCAGCACGCCGCCGATATTGACTTCATGTGTATGCATTCTCATATTCTATACCAGGTTTGAATCGTAAGTTAAGCAGCCGGCCGTACCGGCAGAGAGCCGAGACCATGCGGAAAGCAATTCACGCGGTCTTCCGGCTTGTCTATCCTCGAAAAATGCTAAGCACGCATTTTTCTACGGCTATCTAAGCGCCATAAGACCTGGAATTGCGATCCCGCAGGTCTATGGCTTCTGCCGGTACAGCCGGCTGCGTGCTTATTTAAAGATCAGCATCGTAATATCATTCGTCAGAATAAAGCACATCAGGACAAGCAGCAGAAGCATGCCTGCCATATGTATCTTTGCCTCGAGCTCCTTCGGGACTCCGTGCCCGGTCACAAGCTCGATCAGAATAAAGACCAGACGGCCGCCGTCCAGCGCCGGAAGCGGCAGCAGATTCATTGCCCCGAGTGATCCCGAGATCAGGATCATCAGATCAAACAGCGTTATGATCATAGAAGCCGCCCCGTAGCCAGAGGCTTCATCCACGGTCTCATCCATAACCGCAACCATGCGGACCGGACCCATAACATCTTCCCTGCTGACCTTTCCTCCCGCGAGCATGCGCAGGGACTGGATCACCGAACGGATGCAGTATTTGACATTGCAGAAGCTGCAGCGGATCACATCCGCGATCCCGTCGGCCGGCCTGTATGCAAAGCTGTAGCCGAACCCGAGCTTATTGCTCTTGCTTTCCGCATCATATCTGGGCGTCAGCTCTGCCGCCTTGCTCTGCATACTATCCGAGGCATCCCTGTAATAAATCGTAAAGCTGTCTCCCCGTTCCAGTGCGTCCTGATGCACGGTCATAAAGACACTGATATCCCTTGCGCATTCCACGCGCATACGGGCTCCGCCGGTCATAAGCGCAGTGATCTCGTCATCCGCCTCGATACCAGCCTCTGCCGCAGGCATTTTTTCCACCACATTTGTGATCACCGGCTTGTCAAATCCATACAGTCCGGTAATGACCAGGGACAGCAGGAAGGCCAGAATAAAATTGAAGACCGGACCTGCGGAAATGATCAGGAAACGCTGCCAGGCCTTCTTGCTGACAAACTGTTCCTCTTTTCCGAAGGATCTCCCGTCAACTAAGATCCTGTCCCCGGCATATTCCACGGTGCTCTGCTCCGAGGTTCCGTTTGTCAGCTCCGCAGCCCTGCGGGCGCCGGCATTGTCATTGTCATCCGAGGTCTCATCCATTTCCTCTCCCAGCATCATGCAGGAGCCTCCGAAGGGAAGCAGTCTCAGAGAATATCTGGTGTCTCCGCTGACTTTGGTAAGAAGCCTCGGTCCCATACCGATGGAGAACTCGATCACGCCGACACCGCAGGCCTTTGCCGCAAGGAAATGGCCCATTTCATGGATCATGATAATGAGCCCCAGCGCTATGATTGAAATAATCAGACTAATCATGAATTCAGCTTATATCTCTCCCTGATAAATGCCCTCGCCTCTTTTTCGGCCTCGAAGATCTGTTTCGTATCCGGGGAAGTGATCCGGCGGTGTGCCCTCATGGCTTCCTCGATGCCGTCCGCAATATCCAGATAACCGATCTTTCCGGCCAGAAAAGCCGCGACACATTCTTCATTTGCAGCATTATAGACCGTCGTCAGGGTACCTTCCTCCCTGCAGGCCTCAATGCCGAGTTTCAGGCCCTTAAAGGTCTCCAGATCCGGCTTCATGAAGCGGATGTCCTGAAGGTCTTCAAAGCTCAGATTCTTTTTGCCCTCATAATTAAGGCGGTGCTCACAGTGCAGCGCATAGGCGATCGGCACCTTCATGTCCGGGGAGCCGAGCTGCGCTTTGATCGCGCCGTCCTCAAACTGTACCATACTGTGCACGATGGACCCCGGCTGCACCGCCACGATGATATCATCCGCAGGAACATCGAACAGATAATGCGCCTCGATTACCTCCAGTCCCTTATTGACCAGCGTTGAGGAATCGATCGTGATCTTGGCGCCCATATTCCAGCTCGGATGCTTCAGGGCATCCTGCGGGGTAATATTCTTCAGTTCCTCCCTCGTCCTGCCGCGGAACGGGCCTCCAGAGGCAGTCAGCCAGATCTTGTCGATGCGGTTGGCCTCCTCGCCTCTCAGGCACTGGTATATCGCGCTGTGTTCGGAATCGACGGGAGTAAACCGGACACCGTACTGTCTGGCCAGAGGCATGATCAGATGCCCCGCGCAGACGATCGGCTCCTTGTTGGCCTGTGCGATATTTTTCCCTGCCTTGATGGCTTCTATCGTGGGAAGGATCCCGATCATGCCGACGACACTGATCAGAACCGTGTCGGCATGCGGATGTACCGCACAGGCAATCAGGCCGTCCATCCCGCAGACGACCTCGGTCCGGTATCCCTCCGCCTTCAGCCTCAGCTTAAGCTCGCCGGCTTTCTGTTCATCATAAATACAGCAGATCTCCGGGTCAAACTCCTGGATCTGCCTGTACATACTTTCTGTGCTGCTCATTGCCGCAAGGGCCGTAATGTGTATATCCGGAAAGCAGCGCGCCAGCTCCAGGGTCTGTGTCCCGATAGAGCCGGTGCTGCCCAGAATGGAAAGATTCATCGAATAAACCTCTGTGCCAGAATAATTGCGTAGTAAATCGCGGGGGCGGCGAAAAGCATGGAATCGAAACGGTCCAGGACTCCCCCGTGTCCCGGGATCAGCGTCCCGTAATCCTTGATGTCATGATTGCGTTTGATCGCCGACGCAGCCAGATCCCCGATCATCGAAATCACAGCTCCCGCAATGCAGGCCAGCGCGCAGACAAGCTGCGGCATCTGTGTATCGATCATTTTTCCGCGGAATACAAATCCGTAAAGAAAGCCGAGCGCTCCCGCGCCGAGGATGCCCCCTGCCGCACCTTCCCAGGTCTTTTTCGGGCTCAGCTTCGGAACCATTCTGTGCTTTCCGATCAGCATGCCCGTACAGTAAGCGAGAGTATCGCTGCCCCACGCGCTCATCAGGATCAGCCATACAAAATAGACGCCGTCCGAATGCGCTCTCGTCAGATAAATGAAGCTCATCAGGACAGAAACATAGCAGACGCCGAAGAACGCCCCCGTAACCTCCTCCGTCTTATACTCGGGAAAGGTCACGACATAGGCTGTCATCAGCACGAGCAGGGAGCAGACGATCATGGCTGTCATATAGGCCATGCCTTCAAACATGACCAGCATATAATAAACCGCCGTCATCAGATATCCGATGGCAGACAGGGCTTTATGATCGATCCCGATAGCCCTGTAAAATTCATGCTGCCCGATCAGCGAGAGAACTGCGCACACCAGAAGAAGCGGCGTCCCGCCCGTATAAAACAGGACGATTGCCGCCGCCAGCAGTATGATTCCGCTTCCGAGCCTCTTAAGAAACATCAGACGCCTCCGAATCTGCGGTTTCTGTGATTGAATTCCTCAATGCATTTTTTGAGTTCCTCAATATTAAAATCCGGCCAGAGTGTGTCCGTAATCACGATTTCGGAATAAGCCGCCTGCCATACCAGAAAATTGCTGAGTCTCAGCTCTCCGGAGGTGCGGATGACCAGATCCGGGTCCGGGATGCCTGCCGTATCAAGATAGGCTGCAAAGCCTTCCTCCGTAAGTTCTCCCTCCGGTACCTTTGCATTTTTCCCTGCAAATGCTTCAGGCGGAACCGTTCCCTCCTGCAGCGCCTTCGCATAACGCATCGCAGCCCTTCGGAGTTCGTCGCGCCCGCCGTAATTTGCCGCCATCACAAAAGTGAGACCGGTATTTTCACGGGTCTCCTGTTCCAGCATATTGATCGCATCAATGATGTCCTGCGGGAACCGTCTGCGGTCGCCGATCATACGGATGCGGACATTATGTTCCTTTGCACTCTTCAGAAGTCTGGAAGCATAATATCTGAAAAGGTCCATCAGGCCGCTGACCTCCTCTTCGGAACGCTTCCAGTTTTCCGTCGAGAAAGCATAGACCGTCAGATAACGGATCCCCAGCTTTCCGGCTTCCGGAATCAGCGCCTCGATAGCCTTGCAGCCTTCCTTATGTCCGAAGGTGCGGGGAAGGCCGCGTTTTTTTGCCCAGCGGCCGTTGCCGTCCATGATGATGGCGACGGATGCCGGGATCTGCAGTTCACTCATATTGTTTCCTCGGGTTTGTGATAAATATCACGATCAAGTTTCAGTTTCCTCCGGAAACTGAAACTGATACGGCCGTCTGCCCGACGGCCGTATCCAATCCATCTCTGCGGACAGCTTTCAGCAAGCTGAAGCTGTCCTCCGTTCTGTCTTGGATCGTATTGTCGGGTTACATCACACGGTCATGATGTCTTTGGTTTTGACTTCGACCATTTTGTCGACTTCTTTGATGGCGTCGTCTGTGAATTTCTGGATTTCTTTATCAGCCTGTTTCAGATCGTCTTCCGTATACTCGCCGTCTTTTTCAAGCTTTTTGGTTTTGTCGTTTGCATCGCGGCGGATGTTTCTGATCGAAACCTTGGCTTCCTCACCGTATTTCTTGATCTGCTTTGCGAGGTCCTTACGTCTTTCCTCGTTGAGCTCCGGGAAAACAAGGCGGATCGACTGTCCGTCATTGGTCGGATTGATGCCGATATCGGACATGTTGATCGCTTTCTCGATTTCCTTGATCATATTTCTTTCCCAAGGCTGGATCAGAATGATACGCGCTTCCGGAACAGAGATATTGCCTACCTGCTGGAGAGGTGTCATGGTACCGTAATAGTTGACTTTGATCTTGTCAAGCACATGCGGATTTGCACGTCCGGCTCTGATACTCTGGAAATTCTCCTGCAGATTATCGATCGTCTTCTGCATCTTTTCTTCGTAGATCTTAAGTTCTTCCATCATGATGAGTTTCTCCTTTGTACATATTTATCATATCTTATTCCGCAGTCACGATCGTTCCGTCGATCCTGCCGTTTAATGCGTCCGCAATATTACCGGGCTGATTGAGGGAGAATACGCCAAGCGGCATTTTATTCTCCTTGCACAGCACGGAAGCCGTCTGGTCGATTGCATTCAGCTGCCTTTCCACGAGCTCGCTGAGCGATATCTTATCAAAACGCTTCGCATCCGGGTGCGTCTTCGGATCAGCGTCATAAATACCGTCAACAGCCTTCGCCATCAGAATAATGTCCGCTTCGATCTCTATGGCTCTCAGCACAGTGCCGCTGTCGGTACTGAAATACGGATGGCCGGTCCCCCCTGCAAAAAAGGTGATTTTCTTGTCCGCCAGGGCTTTCATGGCTTCGTCCTTATCAAAAACCGGCACCATCCCCGGGATCTCGAATGCACTGAAGACCGCCGTCTTCATACCAGCCGACCGGAAGACCTCCGAGACATAGATGGCATTCATCACTGTCGCCAGCATGCCGATCTGGTCTGATTTTACACGGTCGATCTCATTGCCGGTGCGGCCCCTCCAGAAGTTCCCGCCGCCGATCACGACTGCGATCTCCACGCCTTCCTCCCAGGCCTGCTTCACTTCCTGCGCCACGGACTCGACCGTAGCCAGGTCAAATCCCGTATGTTTATCTCCTGCCAGAGCTTCGCCTGAAAGCTTCAGCATGACTCTTTTAAATTTATCCATAGGTTGTCACCTCGTATTTGATGTCGGTCCGGCTGCCCGGACTCCTTTTTATTTTACCATAAGCGGCAGGCCTTTTACAGAGGAAGAAAACAAAATCACGATAAGTTCAGGCGGTTCTCCAGACGGATCTTTTTCCCGAGAAAATCCCTGACGATATCAGCATTTGCAGCTCTGACCTCCTCATACAGCTCCGCTGCGGACATCCGCACTGCGCCCTCGCCGAAAACGATCGTCTGCTCCAGTCCGTCCGATGTCGCCACTGTAACGCGTTCCCTGCGGGCAAGCTCGTGTACGGTCTTTTCGATATAGGCGTCCGCCGTCTGAGCCTCCATCGTGTAGACCACATAAATGTTGTGGTATTTCTCAACGGAGCCCCTGCCGCCCCTGACCTTATAGGCGTCGAACACAAGGATCAGGGTCATGCCGCGGAAGCCCTGGTAATTGGCCAGTATATCCTGCAGCGCCGCGCGTGCGGCATCAATATTGACCGCAGCAAGTTCCCGCAGCTCCTCCCATGCAAAAATAATATTATAGCCGTCCACCAGCAGATACTGCTTTTTCGGCTCCTTGAGGCTTCCCGGCTTCGTACTGTCTCCTGCCGGCTTCTCAGTCCGGTCCACTGCCGTCCTGCCGCGCTTAGCCTGCCATCCGCTTTCGGCGGAGGTATTTTTTCCGCGATTGGCACCCAGGCTGCGGAGAAAGATTTCCTCCAGCTCCCGGTCTGCCCGGAGCCCTGCGCCGAGCAGATCCTGTCCCCTGCCATCCTTATTTTTCCTGTTTTTATCGTTTATATTAGAATTATTTACAGTTGCTTCGTCAGATTTCTTTTTATAGTCGAGATAATTGTCATTTTCCGGACGATGATCACCGGTCCTTTTGCCTTCCGCAGGATCGCTGTCTTTTCCGTTCTGCCGTCCCGCCAGCCATGCTTCTTCTGATCTGAGGTCCAGATGAAAATAGGGGTCCGCCTCATTCCAGGGAATATAGTAGCCTGCTCCGTGGGCACAGAATACAGAGCCCGACTGATTCTCCAGGTCCAGCTCCGGATCATAAGCCAGGTCAGCCACTGCCTCTTCCTGATTCAGGCACGGCCCGTATCCGCCGAAAGACACCTGGAAGCTGCCGAAGCCTCCGGTATATGCCAGGACCTCTGCAGCGTAGCCCTGCAGCATTGAAACGGCGCCGCGCCCCTCAAAGTATACTTCTCCGCCCTGCATATCAGGACCGCTGAAGCTTTCCGCGATCCTTCCGAGATCCGTCATAGCCCTGCCCACCGAGCCTTCCGGGACACACAGTACAAAGCTGTAATACGGTTCCAGCAGAACGGCCTGCCCTCTTGCGGCGCTTTTCATCAGGCCGTTCCTGACCGCGCGGTATACAGCCTCCCGGAAATCTCCGCCTTCCGTATGCTTTTCATGAGCCTTCGCATTGATCAGGGTGATGCGCACATCCGTCAGTTCACTGCCGGTCAGTACGCCCAGATGTTTTTTCTCTCCGAGATTGGTCAGGATCAGCCTCTGGAAATGACCCGGCAGCACATCCTCGCTCATGGTGCTGCCGAGTTCGATCCCGCTGCCCCTTTCCGCAGGCTCGATCAGCAGGTGTACCTCCGCATAATGGCGCAGCGGTTCAAAATGTCCCGCACCGATCACCGGAGCGGCAACCGTCTCCTTATAAACAATGGAAGCCTGCGTAAAACGGATCCCGATGCCGTACCGCTCCCGTACAAGGGCGCGGATAATATCCGTCTGTACCTCACCCATCAGTCTGAGTGAGATCTCCCCTGCATTCTCCCGGTAACGGACGCTGATCTCGGGGATCTCCTCCTCGAGTTCCTTCATCTGCAGGTACAGCCTGTGGATATCCGTACCGTCCTCCGGCAGGACGCCCGCTTCGAACAGAGGCACCATCAGAGTCTCCCCGAAAAATGTCTCCGCCCCCAGGGTATCTCCCGCGCCGGCGGATTCCAGCCCCTCCACAGCCACGACCATGCCGGCTGCAGCCATTTCCGGCTGCTCCGCCTTCTGCCCCGAGAAGAGCACGATCCGGCTGACCTTTTCCATCACCGGCCCTTCCGTGCCGCGCCGGTTGACGCGGATCACATCCCTGGGACGCAGCACGCCTCCCGTGATCCGGATATGCGTAAGACGCTTTCCCTTGCCGTCTCTCGTGATTTTAAAGACCCTCGCCCCGAATTCCTCCGGCATTTCCCGTTCCGGAACCAGCGCCCCCGTTACCTCCAGGAGGCTGTCCACGCCCTCGTTTTTCAGGGCTGAGCCGAAGAGGCACGGAAACAGCTTTCTTTCCGAAAGCATCTGCGACAGACTTCCGTTTCCGATTTCCCCGGTTTCCAGGTAGTTCTCCAGGACATCTTCATCCAGCATGGCAGCTTCTTCCAGTATCCGCTGCCGTCCCTCCGGATCCCCGAATCCCGTAAAATCCACAAAACCGGCCCCGAAGCGTGCTTCCAGCTCCGCAAGGACCCTGCCCGCCTCTGCCCCCGGCTGGTCCATCTTGTTGATGAACAGGAATACCGGGATCCTGTAGGTTTCCAGCAGCTTCCAGAGTGTCAGGTCATGCCCGTGAATGCCGTCCGGCGCGCTGATGATCAGTACCGCCGCGTCCAGAACCGAAAGCACACGTTCCATCTCAGCGGAAAAATCCACATGTCCGGGCGTGTCAATAAGAGTAAAATGTTTTTCGCCAATGTCAAAAAGAGCCTGTTTGGAGAAGATGGTAATTCCCCGCTCACGCTCTTCAGATTCCGTATCCAGATAGCTGGTGCCGTGATCCACACGGCCCGCCTGCCTGATCCTTCCCGTGTTCAGCAGAATGCTTTCGGAAAGCGTTGTCTTTCCGGCATCCACATGTGCGAGAAGCGCCAGGCTGTAGTATTGCGCTTTCATATCCGGCGCCCTCCCAGATCCCGGGTCCGTATCAGAACCGTTCATTTTTCTTGCCGCGCATCATCAGTCCGTTCACGGTTTCCTTCGTATCCGCACCGCGGCTGATTATCGCATCCACCGCCTCGCAGATCGGCAGCTCGATCCCGTATTTCTCCGCCAGAGCCAGGATCGCCGGCAGTGCATTGATCCCTTCCACGACCATTCCGACCTTTTTTCTGGCTTCCTCGGCACTTAATCCCTGACCGATGTAATAGCCTGCTCGGTTGTTCCTGGAATGTCTGCTGGTCGCGGTCACGATCAGGTCTCCCATGCCTGCGAGCCCTGCAAATGTCTCCCGCCTGCAGCCCATCGCCAGGCCCAGTCTGGTGATCTCCGCCAGTCCCCGGGTAATCAGCGCCGCCTTTGAATTATCGCCGTAACCGATCCCGATACAGATCCCGGCTGCAATGGCAATGATGTTCTTCATCGCTCCGCAAAGCTCGATTCCGAGCAGATCCTCATTGGTATAGACCCGCATGGAAGGATTCATGAATACATCCTGCACATATTCCGCCGCAGACATATCCGCGGAAGAAGAAACGATCGTACTCGGCAGTCCCGCCACGACCTCCTCCGCGTGGGTCGGGCCGCTTAAGGCCACCGTACGCGCTGCTTTGCCGCAGCGCTTCATTTCATCCCCGATGATATCGGTCATCGTCATAAGCGTACTGCTCTCGATGCCTTTTGATACATTGACAATGATCTGTCCGTCAGGTATATCCGGCGCCGCCTCATGCATAACCGTGCGGATATGCACCGAAGGCACGGCAGTCACCAGAATGTCTTTCCCGGTACAGATCCTTCCAAGATCCTTTTCATAGATAAGGGATTCCGGCAGTTCACAGTCCAGATTCGGATGCCTTCGTGTGCTGCGGTATGCATCCAGTTTTTCCGGGCTGTGGGTCCAGACCGCGGTTTCATTCCCCGTTTCAGCCAGCATTTTTGCAAGAGCCATGCCCCAGCTGCCGGCACCGAGTACTCCGATTCTACTCATCCCCGATTTTCCTCCGATCCGTACCTGAGGCGCCTGATGCCCATCCAGAGAAGATGGATCAGAAACGCTCCAAGTACGGTCATTATGATATATACCGCGATCACTGCCTGATTCGGAAGGAACTGCCTCATGGAGGCAAATACGATCTGATTCATTTCGTAATGCGGATTAATATAAAACATATTGATGACGCCGAACCTGTCCAGATTTAGATTGATCAGCTCCGCGATCAGGCAGCATCCGAGATAAATGCCTGCGGCCGGCACAAAGCAGCGCAGCGTCAGGCCTTCCTGCTTAAGTCCGGAACGGATCCCGATTGCGGCAATACCGATATGCCACAGATAGGACATCACGGTCAGCGGGGCATATCCGTAGTGCATGCCGCTCGTGTCGAGAAATGCGATCAAACCGGACAGTACGGAGAAATCCGCCAGAAAGGTGACCATAGCCCGGCGCAGCCCCCGGTTTTTCCCGCAGAACGGGATCAGCAGGCACAGATAAACCGGCACGGAACAGAGCTGGAACGGGAAATACCACCACTGATAGGCGCCTTCCCCGATCCGGAAGGTCAGCACATACTGCTTCCAGAGCTCGGCGCATAACAGCACAAGCCCGGCAGCCAGATAAAAACGGTCCTCCGCCTTTTCACGGCTCCGCGCGCTTTCGGCACAGAGCCCGGCACGACTGACATTTTCAGCGTAATCCCGCCTCATGCCTCTGCTTCGTCCCCTTCCGGCCTGATCATCAGAAATGCCCGCAGATTACCGCGCTTTTCCCCCATTTTCCGATGGGAGAAAAACAGATCGGGACGCTCAAAGGTGCAGAAGGCGGATACCGAGATCTGCTCTCTGGGCACGCCCGCGTCTGTCAGGATCCTGACATTCAGGGCCTTCTGGTCCAGCAGATATTTGCCGTTTGTTTTGGGTCTCAGCATCGGGCCGACGCCGGTGACATCACGATAGACCGTTTCCTCGCCGAACATTTCAATAAACTGCACCGCGACCTCCGGTCCTACCTCATAACAGTTCCCGCAGATGCAGGGACCGATCGCGGCGACCAGATCCGAGGCTTCCGTGCCGAACTCCCGGCGCATGGCATTTACAGCGTTTTCTCCTATCCTTCCGGCAGTGCCCCTCCATCCGGAATGCACCATGGCGATCGCCCTGTGCACGGGATCTGCCAGAAAGACCGGCGTACAGTCGGCATGCGAGGTCGCAAGAAGCAGCCCGGGTTCATTGGTAAGGAGCCCGTCGACATCCGGGTAGATCCGTTCCCTCGTGACCCCCTTTCCGGCCTGGGCGGAGCCGACTCTCATTACCTCATGGGTATGTGTCTGGTATGCCGACACGATCCTCTCCGGCACCGTGCCGAAATAAGCCGCGGCCCTGCGGAAGTTTTCCTCCACGTCCTCCTGTCTGTCCCCTCTTGTAAAGGAGAGATTCAGACTTTCGAAGCAGCCCGTGCTGACGCCGCCTGTACGGAGCAGGAAGCCGTGATCTATAAAACCGGTCCGGTCGAGTGCGGGAAATGTCACGCCCGAGATGGTCCCGCGGGTCCTGATGATTTCCTCCGGCCCGCCGGTATTCTGTTGTACGGTTTCTTTAATCATGCTGTCTGATACCCTGAAGCTTCATGAATGCTTCGATTTCCTTTTTTGAGGCTTTTACCGAGCCCTGGGCAAAATTATCCCTTCCGCCGCCTTTTCCATTGAGCGCGGCATTCAGGACAGGGAAAAATTCCTTTATCTGCATATCCTGCGGACCTGTCAATGCATACTTATATTCACTGCCCGCTCCGCTGAAGACTGCCGCAAGTCCGCCGGAATAGCCCGCGATCAGGACACTCAGCCTGCGGACCGAATCTGATCCGAGCCCATCCTCAAAATGAAGTACATCGCCGGCCCCGGCATACTGCTTTGCAACAGCCTCGCAATGCAGTTTTTCGAGTTCCGCAAGTCTCAGCTTGGCCGCGATCAGCTCCTCCTTCTGCTTCTCATGGACCGCCGCGGTTTTATCCAGGCTGGCCGCCATTGATCTGCCGATCAGGGAGTTCTGTTCGAAATTCATGCTCAGGAAATCCAGTGCCCTTTTTCCGCAGAGAAGCTCTATCCTGCTTCCCTTTGTAAACTTCTGGCAGGACACGAACTTTACCAGGCCGACCTCCCCGCTCCGTGATACATGCGTGCCGCAGCATGCGCACATATCCGCGCCGGGGAAGCAGGCAATACGGACCTCTCCGCTCAGTTCCTTCTTGCTTCTGTAGTCCAGCTTTTTCAGCTCCTCCGCATCCGGCAGAAGCAGCTGGAATTCATGGTCCTCCCAGATATAACGGTTGGCGGCGTCCTCGATCTCTTTCAGATCCTCCAGAACGATCTCGGCATTGTAATCGATGGTGACCAGATCCTTTCCCAGATGGAAGCCTACATTGTCGCAGCGGAATCTGCTGCAGATCATGCCGCTGACAATGTGCTCGCCGGAATGCTGCTGCATATGGTCAAATCTTCGTTCCCAGTCGATCCTGCCGGTGACCCTGGCGCCGGGTTCCAGCGGACTGCTGCAGGTATGCAGGATCCGCCCTTCCTTTTCATGTACGTCCGAAACATATGCTTCTCCGAGCGTTCCGAAATCGGCAGGCTGTCCGCCTCCCTCCGGATAAAAGGCAGTCCTGTCAAGCTCCACAAGCCAGCTTTTCTTCTCCTGCCGGCAGCTTAAAACGGTTCCTTCAAACTCCCGCATATACGGAGAGCTGTAATATAGCTTTTCTGTCACTTTGGATACTCCTGATAATCACATTTTGGGAATGCAGGCACGGACCAGTGCCGAAAAATGTTCGGATGAAGCCTGAGCGGCCTCCAGGACTTCCTCCTCGCTCAGCTTCTTATTCTGAACGCCTGCTGCCATATTGGAAAGAAGCGAGAAGCCGAGGATCTTCATGCCTGCGTGGCTTGCAAAGATCGCCTCCGGGATCGTACTCATGCCCACCGCATCCGCGCCGAGCACCCTTGCCGCACGGACTTCTGCAGGGGTCTCATAGGAAGGCCCCGGGAAGAACATGTATACGCCCTCGCGAAGCGTGATGCCGAGCTTTTCCGCTTCTTCCGCGGCGATCCTGCGGTATCCCGCATCATAGACCTCCGACTGGTCATTAAATCTGGTACCGAACTCCGGAATGTTCGGACCGGTCAGCGGACTGAAACCGAACAGACGGATATGGTCTGAGATCAGCATGATGTCTCCGGGATTCCATTCCCGGTTGACACAGCCGGCCGCATTGGTCAGCACCAGCTTTTCTGCGCCAAGCAGCTTCATGACCCGGATCGGGAATGCCACTTCTTCCATTTCGTAACCTTCATAGCAGTGAAGTCTTCCCTGCATGAATACTACGTTTTTTCCGCAGAATTTTCCGAAAACGAATCTTCCCTTATGTCCCGGCGCCGTAGATCCCTTGAAATGCGGCACATAATTGTATGGCACGTAAACCGGCGCCTCCACTTCGTCCGCAAGAAATCCGAGGCCTGAGCCGAGGATCAGGGCGGTTTCCGGCTGAAAATCACCGATGATATCGCGTATTACTTCGCAGCTTTCCTGATAATCCTGATATTTATACAGCATAACGGTCACTCCTTTCTTGAATATGCTTTTGCCTCAATCAAATTTAACAGCTGCCTTTAGCATAGCATTATCCCAATTAAAAATCGAGCGCCTTTAGGCGCCCGATCATAAGACTTGACTATAAAAGTGAATCAGATCCTCATTTTCTTTGCCATGATCTGCCATGCAGCGGTAACCGCAAACAGTGCAATACCCACGATATCCGTCACAGTTGTCGGCAGCAGCAGCATCAGTCCTGCTGCGATCGCAAGGATCCTCTGCAGCGGGTTCAGATGCGAGAGCATATATCCGGAAAGACCGGAAGCCAGACCGCAGATACCCACAACGGAGGTCACGACAATACCTGCGAGCTGCAGGGGTCCCTGCACGTCCACAAGCACCATGACCGGATTCATGGCCAGAATATACGGGACCACGAAGGCTGCGATCGCAAGCCTGGTCGCATTGAGCGCCGTCTTCATCGGATTGGCCTTGGCTATGGCTGCGCCTGCATACGCAGCAAGCGCGACCGGCGGAGTAATATCCGCCACAATGCCGAAGTAGAATACAAAGAAATGCGCCGCGATCGTCGGAACGCCCATGCGGATCAGGATCGGTGCGCAGGTCGCCGCCATAATACAGTAGTTCGCCGTGGTCGGAACGCCCATGCCCAGGACAATACAGCAGATCATCGTCAGGAAGAGTGCAATGATCAGACGGTTTGCCGCAAGGGCTACGATGCCGTTGATCAGGATATTTGCAAGGCCGGTCATCGTAATGACACCGCTGATGATGCCTGCAATGCCGCAGGCTGCGGCGACCGAAATGGATCCCTTTCCGCCGGCTGCCAGAGCCTCTGCGATCGTTGCGGGCGTCATGCGGTGTTCCTTATTGAACATACTTACCACAATTACTGCTACGATGGAAATCGCCGCTGCCGTCTGGATGGTTTTGGTGTTGGTGCTGACCAGCCAGATCAGGATCACAAGCGGGATCAGCAGGTAAATATTCTTGATGAGCTTTCCCATTTTCGGAAGCTCATCCTTCGGAATACCCTTCAGATCGTTTTTCTTCGCCTCCAGATGCACCGCAATGAAAATACCCGTAAAATACAGGATTGCCGGCAGAATGGCACGGACAATGATATCGCTGTAGGGAATGCCTACGATATCCGCCATCAGGAAGGCCGCTGCGCCCATGAT
This sequence comes from Lachnospiraceae bacterium, assembly GCA_017460845.1. GTDB lineage: Bacteria > Bacillota > Clostridia > Lachnospirales > Lachnospiraceae > Avilachnospira. The sequence goes on along the minus strand of JAFUAE010000177.1, from coordinate 37,404 downwards.
CGGCGGCATGATCTGTCCGCCCGTGGAAGCCGCCGCCTCTACGGCGCCGGCAAACTCGCCGTTATATCCGGTCTTCTTCATCAGCGGGATCGTCACGGACCCGGAGCCGACGGTATTGGCCACGGAAGAGCCCGAGACCATGCCGAGAAGCGCGGAGGAAACGACCGCTACCTTTGCCGGGCCTCCCGCAAATGCACCGACAAGAGCATTTGCACAGTCAATAAAGAAGTCCGAAATGCCGGTCCTCTCCAGGAAAGCACCGAAAATAATAAAGATAACGATAAACTTGGAGCAGGTGTTGACCGGTGTGGAAAGGACGCCCTCCTTGGAGTAGAAAAGCAGACGGATCGCATAATTCAGCCTGCCCATAAAGGTCGGATTGGAAAGGCCCTTCGTCAGTGCATAGATCACAAAAGCGCCCGCCACGATCAGGATCGGAATACCTACGGATCTCCGGCATACTTCTGCAAGAGAAAGAATGCCGACAACGCCGATCATGATCTGGTAAGTCGCAAATTTACTGCCCTGCTGAATAATGCTGACGGCATTAAAGGTGAAATACAGGAACGCCGCCGTACCGATGGCCATCAGGATCAGATCGTACCACGGTATATGATTGACCTTCTGCGTGCCCTTTTTCACCGGGAAGATCAGATATCCGAGAAATACAATGCACGCCATGAAGGAAGTCAGTCTGACCTCCTCCAGAAAGGTGCCCCACAGCGTTACATAGATGCAGAAACAGGAAAAAGCGACCAGCAGCGCATTTACGATCATTTTGGGAGTTCCCTCCCAGAGACGCACATTCGACTCCCTGTCGAATTTTTTCATGACATCATCTACACTGCTCTGTATCTCTTCCGCGGAAACAGCGGCAGTGGAAGCTGCCGCCGTCAAATCCTTTTCCTTCATGTTGTCATTATCCTGAAAGATCATAAGGAATCCTTTTCACTAAATCAGCTCCGGTTCCGGACGGGAGCCGGAGCTGTTATTCAACTAAACTTCGTGACAGCTGCGCTGTCACTGCCTGAACATGAGCCGCGCACTGCTCAGTTACTGAACCTCTACCTTGACGCCCTTTTCCTGGAAGTACTTTGCAGCACCTGCGTGGAACGGAGCCGTCATACCTGCAGTAGCATTTTCAATGCTGAGCTCAGCGCCCTTCGCATGCTCTGCAGTGATATCGCTGACATTGTCAAAGATTGCTGCGGTCAGTGCATAAACATCATCCTCGGATGCATCAGCATTTACGATCAGGGTAGCCTTGACGGTGACTGTTGTCACATCTGCATCCTGCTTCGGATAAGTGCCTGCCGGGATCGCAAGCTCTGTGTAATACGGGCAGCTTGCCATCATCTTGCCGGCGATCTCGCCGTCGATCGGTACAAGATATGCATCATTTGTTGTCATCAGCTCTGTAATTGCCGGTGTCGGAGCGCCTGCAACGATAAATGCCGCATCGATCTTTCCGTCCTTCAGGCCCTCGGTGCTGTCTGCGAAGCTGAGGTACTGGGGATTGATATCGGACTCTGTCAGTCCTGCTGCCGCAAGTACATCCATTGCATTAAAGTAAACGCCGGAACCCGGAGCGCCGATGGAAACTGCCTTACCCTTCAGGTCTGCAGCGGATTTGATCTCCGGATCCATCGTGATCAGCTGTACAGTCTCTGCATAGAGTCCTGCAACGACACGGAAGCTGTTGACTGCACCATCACTCTCAAAGGACTTGGTGCCGGACCATGCATAAGCCATAACGTCTGACTGAACGGTGCCGAGCTGATAATCGCCTGCATCGATACCCTGGATATTGGCCTTGGAACCATCGGTGGAAACGACAGTTACATCGATACCGGACTTATTCTTGATATACTGGCCGAGCACGCCGCCGAAAGCATAGTAGGTTCCGGCTGTTCCGCCGGTACCCATGGTCATCTTGGTGGAAGAAGCAGGAGCTGCCTGCTCTGTCTTGGCATCGCCTGCAGCTGCAGCCGTTGTCTGTGACGTACCTGAAGAGCCGCATGCCGCAAGGGAAAGGACCATTGCAGCCGCTGCAACGATAGATAAAAGTTTTCTCATAATGTGTTACCTCCAAAAACAATGTATAACAATAGTGAGCCCGAATTCCTCCGAGCTCCCGTTGCATCGAAATTCATATATAGGAATTATAGAGATATCTATACGCTTTGTCAATAAACAGTCCTTCTAATTGTGCATTTTTATTAGTTCTCAAGTATAATCATGCGTCTCCTGTATTATCATTCAGTCTCTGCTTAAGTACCGATCCCCCGATGATAATCAGATAACCGGCAATGCTGAGCCGGTCCGGGATCTGGTCCAGAAACAGAAATCCCCAAAGCGCGGCAAATATGATCTGTGTATACTCAAACACAGATATATTTTTCGCCTCAGCCTTCTGGTATGCGGCCGTGATGGAAAACTGGCCGCCGGCTGCACAGAATCCGGCAAGCAGGAGCATGGCAAGCTGCTGCCCGGTCATCTGGAAGCGGTTCATGATGCAGTACGGAAGCGCCACCAGACAGGAAAAAAGAGAAAAAGCCAGAACGACTGTCGGACCGCTGACCCCTTCTTTCCCGAGCTTTCGGACATAAGTATAAGCTGTCCCTGCTCCAAAGGCGGCCACCACCGCGATCAGTGCATAACCGAACTGCGCGCTCATTGAAGGCTTCATGATCAGAAGCGCCCCGGAAAAAACGACCAGCAGTACCAGCCAGTCGGATTTCTTCGGATATTCCTTTAATATATGGATCGAAGCGATGATTGCAAAGAAGGGGGATAATTTCAGGAGCATATTGGCATCGGACAGTTTCATATGGTCGATCGCATAAAAATTGCAGACGATGCCGAGCGTGCCGAAGCATACCCTGAGCAGCAGAAGCTTCAGACGTTCCCTGCCGAGGGCAAAGGTACCGTGATTTTTCAGAAATACCGGAAATGCGATCATTGCCGCAACGGCATTGCGGAAAAAAACCTTCTGAAAGGTCGGCATATCTCCGGAAAGTCTTACAAAGAAGCTCATGAGGGAGAAGAAAAAAGCCGACAGTATGACATATAAAACCGCTTTTTTCTGATTATTCATTCATTTCTCTTTCCAGCCGGGACATATCCCGGAATTCAAACATTACCAGCACGGCAGCAAATACCGCAGCCATAAGATCCGCAACCGGACCGGCGTAAACGATCCCGTCTATGCCGATAAACAGCGGAAGGATCACAATGATCGGAAGCAGAAAAAGGATCTGTCTGGTGAGTGAAATAAACATGCCCTTTACGGGTTTTCCGATCGAAGCAAAAAACTGCGCGGTCACGGGCTGAATGCAGTTGGCCCAGGTGCAGAACAGATAGATCCTGAAAAAGCGTACGCCGAACTGGAAGTATTCCTCGCTTCCGTTGCCGAACAGAGACAGCAGCTGCCGCGGAAAAAACTGGAACATCAGGAAAGAACTGAAGGAGACCGCAGCTGCGGCACGCAGCGCAAGCATATATGTCTTCCGGACGCGCCCGTACCGGCGTGCCCCGTAGTTGAAGCTCTCGATCGGCTGACTGCCCTGTCCGATCCCGATCACGACAGAGAAAAAGACCTGATTGACCTTTGTCACGATGCCCGCACAGGCGATCGGAATCGAAGAACCGTACACGGACAGGCCGCCGTAATATTTCAGTGAATTATTCAGTACGATCTGGACCGCCATCATTGCCAGCTGGTTAATGCAGGAGGCTGTACCGAGCGAAGCCGCCTGCAGCACGGTCTCCGGCCTCGGGATGAAATGAACCTTTTTCAGCGGGACAGTCTTGTAATGAATGATATAGTGCAGAGCCAGCGTACCGGAAAAAATCTGTCCGATCACGGTTGCGGCCGCAGCACCTGCCATGCCCCAGTGAAACCCGAATACGAACAGCGCATCCAGAAAGGTATTAATGATGGCTCCGGAAAGGCTGCAGATCATAGTCATGACGGGACTTCCGTCCGCACGGATCAGATGTCCCCCGCCGATCGTCAGGATCAGGAAGGGAAAGCCGATCGCCGTGATCCGGACATATTCCAGAGCATACGGAAGGACCTCCTCCGGAGAACCAAAGGCTCTCAGCATCGGCGTCAGGAACAGCTCTGTGACCAGTGTCAGCAGAACGCCTCCGATACAGAGCATCGACGCAGCGTTTCCAACAAAGAAGGGAGCCTTGTCATACTCCCTTCGACCCATGTGCAGATTAAAATTGGAGGCGCCTCCGATCCCGAAGAGAAGGCCGATGGCCGTACAGGACATGGCAAGCGGAAATGCGATATTTGTCGCCGCATTCCCAAGCGTGCCGACAGCCTGGCCGATAAAGACCTGGTCAACGATATTGTACAGCGCGCTGACCAGCATTGCGATGATGCTCGGCACTGCAAACTTTACCATCAGTCTTCCGACCGGAGCTGTTCCCAGTATTTCTCTTCTGGACATGGCACTGTTCTGATCCATATCTTACTCCGTCATTGTATTATTTCGTTATCCTTCAACCCGGGAATTCGGGATCAGATCCTGAGGAATCGTGATCTTTACCCAGCTTCCGAAGCCCTGTCCTGAACAGTTCCCGCATTCTTTCCGTGCGTCCGCCGAGATACAGGTATCCGAACAGCGCTTCGAGGCCGGTCGCCCTGCGGTAATCCCCGACGGTCTGATGCTTCGCACTCGTCAGGGTGCTGGCGTTGCGGCCTCTTTTATAGATACTGAGTTCTTCCTCCGTCAGCTCATCCATCAGCACCCCGATCATTTCAGACTGGGCCGCCGCATTGACGAGCGCCGTCGTATGCTTATGCAGCCTGTCGGGCTGGCGGGAGCCGTGTCCCAGCACATAGTCCCGGACCATCAGTTCGTACACCGCATCTCCGATATATGCGAGCGCGGCGCCATTCATCAAGCTTTCTTCCACTTAACGCCCTCTTTGGTATCCTCAAGTATGATGCCCATGGCAGTCAGCTGGTCACGGATCGCATCGGCTGTCTTGAAATCCCTTGCTTTTCTGGCTTCCTGACGCTTGGCGATGAGCTCCTCGATCTCAGCATCCAGGCTTTCCTCCCGGCGCTCGGAAATTACGCCGAGTACGCCGTCGCAGAGCGTCCGGATCACACCGAGCAGATACTCCGCATATTCTTTTGAGGAGTTTTCATTTACCGTCGAGTTCGCCAGACGGACGATCTCAAACACAGCGGTTTCTGCATTTGCAGTATTATTATCGTCATCCATCGCGGCTTCGAATTCCGCAATGAAAGCCTTTACCTTTTCCTGCTCTTCCTTTACCGCCTCAGTCAGGCCGCCGGAAGCATTTGCAGCGATCAGATCCTTCAGCCTGTCAGTGCAGTTCAGGATCCTTTCATAGGATGCCTTGGTCTGATCCATCAGCTCCTTGGAGAAATTAAGCGGAGTCCGGTACTGCGCGCTCAGAATAAACAGGCGGAGCACCATCGGATCATACTGCGAGGTAATGTCCCTGACTGTAAAGAAGTTGCCCAGGGATTTGGACATTTTCTCGTTATTGATCTTCAGGAAGCCGTTGTGCATCCAGTAATTGCAGAAGGGCTTTCCGGTCGCGCATTCCGACTGCGCGATCTCATTTTCATGATGCGGGAAGATCAGGTCCTCTCCTCCGCAATGGATGTCTATGGTATCGCCGATGTACTTCTGGCTCATGACCGAGCACTCGATATGCCAGCCCGGACGGCCTTCGCACCATGGGGACTCCCAGTAAGGCTCGCCTTCCTTCTTCGGCTTCCACAGCACAAAGTCGTTCGGATCCTTCTTCTGCTCCTCGCCGCTTACCTTAAGATCCCTGAGGCCGGACATCATTTCGTTCAGGTCCTTGTGGCTGAGCTTGCCGTAACCCTTGTCCGTGGCAACCGCGAAATAAACCGTTCCGTCGTCGGCCACATAAGCGTGTCCGCTGTCGATCAGCTTCTGGATCATCCGGATCATCCCGTCGATCTCCAGCGTTGCCTGCGGATGATGTGTCGCCGGTCTGACATTGAGGTCGCTCATGTCCTTCTTGCATTCCTTAATGTATTTTCTGGAAATGTCAATGGACGGCACGCCTTCTTCATTGGCCGCCTTGATGATCTTGTCGTCCACATCCGTAAAATTGGAAACGTAATTGACCTCATAGCCCTTGTATTCCAGATAGCGGCGGAAGGTGTCAAAAACGATCATCGGACGTGCGTTTCCGATGTGGATCAGATTGTATACGGTCGGTCCGCAGACGTAAATGCCGACTTTTCCCGGCTCGATCGGTACGAAATCCACTTTTCTTCTTTGCAGGGTATCAAAAATTTTCATATTTGTATTTCTCCTGTTTTATTTCATCATTTCTTCGATGAGGCATACCGCATGCGCTGCGATCCCCTCTCCTCTTCCGGAAAAGCCCAGGCCTTCTTCCGTGGTTGCCTTGACGCTGACTGCTTCCGTCCTGATGTCCAGGGCTTTGGCGATCCTTTCCCGCATCCCCGGGATATAGTCCTTCAGCCTGGGCTTCTGACAGATTACCGTGCTGTCAATATTTCCGACCGTAAATCCGTGCGTCCTCAGGATCTTTCCGACCTCCTCCAGAAGCATGACACTGTCCGCGCCCAGATATCTGTCGTCGTTATCCGGAAAATGCTGTCCGATATCGCCGAGGGCTGCAGCTCCAAGCAGGGCATCCATGACGGCATGCACGAGCACATCCGCGTCGGAATGCCCGTCGAGTCCGAGTACATAAGGGATCTCCACGCCCCCGAGGATCAGCTTTCTCCCGGGCACCAGCCTGTGTACATCATATCCATGTCCGATTCTCATAACTTTATCCTTTTTTGCATCCTTCGGGCCTGCCGGCCTTAAGATGCCGTACTGTCCCTTACCTGAACAGGTTCAGCTGCTGCCTGACGCATCTGAATTCCAGATCCGTCTGCGAACGGATCGTCTCGCCGTCCGTATGAACGATACACGGCCTGTCGAAATGGACGTGGGCCTCCCTGCACTGGAAAAGCCTCACACGGCTGCAGTCCGCGAGCCCGCGGAAACGGCTTCTTAAGAGAAGCGGGATCAGCCTCAGGCGGTTCCGGCAGTTGACGACACAGATCTCCAGCATTCCGTCCTTTGGATCCGCATAGCTGCCGAAGCGGAAGCTGCGCTCATAGGGATGAATATGCACCGATACGAACATCAGGTTATTGAACTCCACCCTGCGCTCTCCGTCAAGGATCACATATCCGCGTACCGGCCTGCTGGTAACAAGCTCCTTCAGGCACTCCCTGAAGGCAGCAATTCTGCGCGATCTTAAAAACCTGGGGCCTTCGTTCAGGAAACGGTTCATTCTTCCGTTTATTGCCGCATCAAATCCGATCCCGGAGCTTCCTGCAAATCTGCGGATGATCTCTCCGTTTTCACAGGTCAGCACGCCATAATCCATCGCTTCGATCCTGGCGGGACTCCCTCCCGTGCTGACCGCTTTGAGCAGCTTTCCGGGATTGGCACTCAAATGCAGGCTGCGGGCGCAGCCTTCCACAGGTGCCGTTGAAATGAATCCCAATGTCACTTCCGACAAATGCTTCAGTCCGTTCAGCACCTCATTGAGCGTTCCGTCATCACCGATCACAAACACCCGGACAGGCTCATCCTGAACCGCCTCTGTCAGTGTTTTCGCGATAAATGCGGCATCCCCGGGCGCATCCGTAAAGAAGATCTCATACTCGATCCCGCGCTTCGTCATATAGGCGCGTGCACGGTTCCAGAGCCTTAAGCCCTTCCCGCCCCGGGAATTCGGATTTACAATAAAATAGCACTTCATTCTGATGATTTTATACTACCTTGCCGTCCTTTTCAATCCATTTTCAGCAGCCCGCATACAGCAAAGCCCCTGCACATTCCTGTGCAGGGGCCTGTAAGTAGCGGAGGGGGGACTTGAACCCTCGACACCACGGGTATGAACCGTGTGCTCTAGCCAGCTGAGCTACTCCGCCATATGCTGTTTCGTCGTGAACATTGCAAATTCTAAAGGAATTCCTCCCAAATGTCAAGTGTTTTTGTTTATTCAGGCAGGATTCTTGCCGTCACCCTGTGGGGCAGGCAGACGACCGGCTGGTCGGGGAGCGTGACGCGTCCGGTCTGAACACAGATCTTATCCGGACAGTCTGCTTTTTCGCAGCGTACTCCGATTGCGCCGTTTTCATCTTCGTCAATGATAAAATGGTTGTGTCCGCCTTCGTATCCGCTGACCGTCAGCGTATACGGCAGCACCAGCTCCGAAGCCCTGGCCCTGAACTGCTCCCTGTCATCTACGGTGACCACGATCACCGCATCTTTTTTGTGCAGAAAGCTGCCGCCCCTGAACAGCAGGAACAGGGCGGCAGCTGCAAGACATATGATTATCAGCAAAAGATCATTTCTTGTTTTTCTGCTCATCGCAAGGATCACTTACTCTTTATAAAATGCACAGAAGGCTTTGTAGGTATGATAAATATCCAGCTTCGAGGTAATTTCGAACGGTGCGTGCATGGCCAGTACCGGAACTCCGAGGTCTACGGTGTCCACATTTCGGTTGCCCATAAACAGTGCGATCGTTCCGCCGCCGCCTTCATCCACCTTGCCGAGCTCTCCGATCTGCCAGCAGACGCCTTCCCTTTCCATGCAGGCGATCACCCTTGCCATCGTTTCCGCGGATGCGTCATTTGAGCCCGATTTTCCCCTGGCACCTGTATATTTGGTCAATACCGGACCGTGTCCGAGCAGGCAGGAATTCCGCTTGTCAAATACATCGGCAAAGGTCGGGTCGTAAGCTGCGTTCACGTCGGAGGAAAGGCATACGGAATGCCTGTACACTTCCCTTGGTCTCGCAGATACCGGCTCGCAGAGATCCTCTATGAAATCAGTGAGCGCGCTGGACGCCATGCCGGTATTTCCCTCGGATCCGATCTCCTCCTTATCCGTCAGGACCGTCACGGTCGTGTATTCGGGTTTTCTGATTTCAAATGCTGCCATGACCGCCGTATAGGCGCAGACCTTGTCGTCCTGCCCGTAGGCACCCACGAGGGAGCGGTCAAGTCCGATATCCGCTGCTTTTACGGCGGGGACCATCTCGATCTCGGCCCTCGTGAAATCCTGCTCTGTCATCCCGAAACGCTCGTTTAACAGCTGCAGTACAGTCAGCTTGAATTTCTCGGACACGTCTTCATCCTGATAGGGAATATTACCGATGATGATATTCAGCTCCTCGCCTCTCAGTCCTTCATTCAGCGGCCGCTTATTCTGCTTTGCGGCAAGATGCGGCAGAAGGTCGGAGACAACAAACTTCGGATCGTCCTCTTCTTCCCCAACGCACAGCGTTACCTTAGTGCCGTCCTTCAGCATGATTACGCCGTGCATGGCAAGCGGGATCGTGCCCCACTGGTACTTGCGGATGCCGCCGTAATAATGAGTCTTCAGGTAAGCGATCTCATCCTTCTCATAAAGCGGGAAGGGCTTAAGGTCCAGTCTCGGACTGTCTATATGCGCAATATTAAAGCGGACGCCTTCCTCCAGCGGACGCTTACCGAAGGTGACCAGAATAATATTTTTGCCGCGGTTGATGAAATATGTCCTTTCGCCGGCTTTATAGGTCTTTCCCGGTTCGAAGCAGGTATATCCTTCCGCTTCCGCAAGCTGCTGCACATAGGCGCAGCATTCTCTTTCCGTCTTGGACGCATTCATAAAAGCCTTGTAGCCTTCGCAGAATTCCTGTGCCTTTTCGATATCCTCCGGCTTCCTGCCGGCAATATGCTCAAAGCTGAATCCAAGCTTTTCTTTCAGCTTATTTCCTTCGCTTTTTTTGCTCATTCCGGTAATTTCTCCTTAATGAATCTAATATAAAATCTCTTCTTTGAAATAAGCAGCTGCCGGGATCGGCAGACAGCCGAGACCGTGCGGAATGCAATTCACGCGGTCTTCCGGCTTGTCTATCCTCGAAAAATGCTAAACACGCATTTTTCTACGGCTATCCTGCGCCATAAGACCTGGAATTGCAATCCCTCAGGTCTATGGCATCTGCCAATTCCCGGCAGCTGCTGAATCATTAAAGCTTCATCAGCAGATCCTGACTTCTCCTGATAAACTTCTCCATGCGTTCCTGATCCAGTCCGCCTCTTGAAAGCAGCGCCATATCATAAAGCTGCTCCGCGATCAGGCTGCCGGTTTCGGAAGGCTCCTCGCCCTCTTCCTTCAGCCTGCAGACCAGCGGATTGTTGGCGTTCAGCACCAGGGTCTGCGCATCCTTGCCCATATCGCCCATGTCCATGCCGTACGCCGCATACATTTTCATCATTTCCTGCATACGGCGGCCTTCCTCGGACATGGTCATCATGGAGGCCACGGACTCATCCTTCAGCTTCTCGACTTTAATGTCCAGACCGTCGTCGCCGAGTACCTTGCGGAAGAATGCCGTCAGCTTCTCGCCGGTCTTGCCGTCTTCCTCGCTCTTCTCCGACTTATCCATAAATTCATCTGTAATATCGGAGTCGATACGGATGAAGCTCAGATTATCATGCTTCATCTCCATGAAATTGATAAACGGCGTATCGATTGCAAAATTCAGGATCACGGCGTTTTTGCCGGCTTTCCGGAACATGCGGATATACTGCCCCTGTTCCTTTTCATCCGTCACATAGAAGATCTTGTCCTTCGGCTTTTCCTCTTCGGAAGCAGCCGCGGTATTTTCTGCAGCCTCTGTTTTTTCCGTATCAGCGGTTTCCGCCGTTTTGGACGCATCGTCCGCTGCGGTGCCGGCATTTGCATTTCCGGCTGCTTCTTCTGTTTTGCCGAGATATTCCGGAGCAGTCAGATATTTGCCGTCGAGGTCTTTGAAGATGATGGCATCCTTCATCTTGCTGCCGAATTTCTCATCCTTGATGCAGCCGTATTTAATGAACGGGCTGATGTCATCCCAGTACTTTTCATAATTCTCCCGGTCTGTTTTGAACATGCCGGTCAGACGGTCTGACACTTTCTTGGTGATATAATCGGAAATCTTTTTGACAAAGCCGTCGTTCTGCAGCGCAGATCTGGATACATTCAGCGGAAGATCCGGGCAGTCGATCACGCCCTTCAGCAGAAGCAGGTATTCCGGAATGACTTCCTTAATGTTGTCCGCGATAAATACCTGATTGTTGTAAAGCTTGATTTTGCCTTCGATATTCTCATACTGGGCATTTACCTTCGGGAAGTACAGGATGCCCTTTAAGTTGAACGGATACTCCATGTTCAGGTGGATCCAGAACAGCGGCTCCTTAAAATCACGGAATACCTTGCGGTAAAATTCCTTGTACTGGTCCTCCGAAACCTGGGAGGGACTTTCGTTCCAGAGCGGATGGATATCGTTCAGCGGTTTTTCTTCGGCTGCGTCCTTTTTTGTTTCAGCAGCTTTTCCCTCCGTATCAGCGGATGTCTCCGCCACCTCCACGGTGCCTTCCTTCTTTGCTGCCTCCTCTGCGGCCTTCCTTTCCTTCGCGGCATCCTTCAGGTAGATCTCGACCGGCATGAAGGAGCAGTATTTTTCGATTACCTCACGCGCTTTGTATTCGTTGCAGAACTGCAGCTCCTCATCGTTGATATAGAGGGTGATGGAGGTGCCGTGGGTCTTCCTGCTTCCCGCAGTCATCTCATACTGCGTGCCGTCCTCGGAAACCCAGAGTACCGGCTCCGCGCCTTCCCGATATGACAGGGTATCGATCGTTACCTTATCCGATACCATAAAGGAGGAATAAAAGCCCAGTCCGAAGTGACCGATGATCTGGTCCTCGTTTGCCTTATCCTTATATTTTTCCAGAAAATCCGCAGCTCCCGAAAAAGCGATCTCATTGATATATTTCTGCACTTCCTCGGCAGTCATTCCGATACCGTTATCTTCAAATGTAATGGAGCTGTTTTCCGGGTCTACGGTCACGTCAATGCGGTATTTCTCGTCTTCCGGTGCCGTATACTCCCCGATCAGGGAAAGCTTTTTCAGCTTTGTGACCGCATCGCAGCCATTGGAGATCAGCTCCCTGTAAAAGATATCATGATCCTGATACAGCCATTTCTTGATGATCGGGAACATATTTTCACTATTGATATTCAGATTGCCCTTCTGATTGATCTGTGCCATTGCTCACACTTCCTTTGCTTGAAATTCATAAATGCAAGTATATCACATTTGTTAGCACTTTCAAGTGTTGAGTGCCAAATATTTTATCTGACCATTTCGTTATAGACGTCAAAGAAATTCTCTACAGTGGATCCGCCGTCGTCCCCGAACTCGATTTCATTCCAGAAGCGTTCGACAAATTTAATATTATGCTCGCTCTGGTATGGTCCGAGGATCTCTCTGACTGCCATTGAATTCATTGCCTTTTTCAGTCTTTCTTTTCTCTCCAGCGTCTCATTTTCCGCATAACCGTCCACACAGTTGATGATGTAGTACATATCACCGACAGCCAGAATGTTGGAGGTCTGCCCTTCCTCGAGCGCAAATGCGGTCCTCGAGATCAGGTCGTCCGTATCCGTACGCATCAGGGTCAGGTCCGTCGTGTCGGTTTCCGTATAACGGCTTGCCATGGAGCTGAAGCTCTCGCCGTCTATTTTGATGCGCTTCAGGATAGCCTTGGCCTTTTTCAGGTCCACGGTCCCGATCTGCTGAATGCGGATCACCTTGACTTCGGAATCGCTGATTTCCGTATCCACCTCTCCGGTAATGCTTCTGACCAGCTTCTCTGCTATAAAGAAATCCGTATACAGCTTCTGTACGTCAGAACGGTCGCAGCCGATATATGCCAGATCGGCGTCGGACAGCCCGTGCATATATTCATCCGTTACCTGACGGATCACATCTCTTTCCTGACTGCTCGCAGTGATCCCCCGCTCCTCCGCCAGCATGCCAAGCAGCTTGATCTGCTCCATGAACTGTTTTACATTGTGCACGGTCAGCTTATCAAAGCCGGTCTCCCCTTCTCCGAGCGCGATATCCCAGATCTGTTCGGAATAGATATTTTCATAACGGTTCCGCTCATTCGCGATCAGGATCATTGCCTGAGGCTTCGTGTATTCCTCTACGAACTCCGTCTTGTTTTCCAGTTCGATTCCGCGGCAGGACACAAGAAAAAGCGCTGCGGCAAGGCACAGCAGCGCCATAAGCATTTTTCTGATTTGATTCTTTGACCGTTTCTTTATTCTCATTCCATCAGCAGCCTGCCGGAGTGCAGGCATCATCCCAGTGCATAATGTACGATCAGCGCCACAACTATGCCGAAGAGCGCTCCGCAGATGACCTGTGTAGGCGTATGTCCGACCAGTTCCTTCAGATGCTGTTCAAATACATCGCCCTGCCACTCGAAGGGATTCTCCTTGATCATGGCATTGAGGATCTTGGCCTGTTTGCCGGTTTCCAGCCTGACATTCATTGCATCGTGCATCACAATGATTGCCAGCACAAGGCTGATCGAGAACTCAAATGAATGCACGGAATACAAAAAGGCCGTGGAAACGGCAAGAGCGCAGACTGTCGCGGAATGAGAACTGGGCATTCCTCCGGAGCCCAGGAGTCTTTCCGGAACAAAGCGCTTTTCGATCCAGAGCGTCAGAAGTGTCTTAATGATCTGGGCACCGGCCCAGGCGATCACCACTGAAAATAAAATCGGGTTTTGTGCAGCGAGTTGGTTCACGTTTTTCTTCTCTTTCTCTTTCCGGCTTTTGCAAGTTCGCGCAATTCCGCGGCATTTTCCGCAACGGCTTTTGTAATCTGAGCCCCGCCCAGAAGTCTCGCAAGCTCCGCGCAGGATCCTGCCTCGTCCAGACGCTCGATTTCAGTCACATTTCTGCCGTCTTTTTCTGTCTTTCTTATCACAAAATGTACGTCCGACATTGCCGCGATCTGCGGCAGATGCGACACGCAGATGACCTGGTGCTTCATGCCGATCACATCCAGCTTTTCGGCAACCTTCTGTGCAGTCCTGCCGCTGATCCCGGTGTCGATCTCGTCAAAAATCAGCGTCGGCATTTCATCCGTCTCCGCAAGGATCGTCTTGACCGCGAGCATCATACGCGAAAGCTCACCGCCGGAGGCCACTTCACTGAGCGGTTTCAGGTCCTCTCCCGGATTCAGCGCCGCATAAAACTCTGCCGTATCATATCCGTCCGCAGAAGGGGCTTTTTTTTCGAAACGCATCGTGATCTGAGGCTTCTCAAAGCCGAGATCCCGAAGCTCGTCCATCACTGCGGCACACAGCCTTTCGGCGCCTTCGCGGCGCGCCCGGCTCAGCTTCGCACACAGTTCTGAGAGCCTTCCTTCGGCATCGGCAAGTTCTTTTTCCGCAAGCCTTTTATGCTCCTCATATTCCTGCATTTCCTGCAGCTTTGAGGCGGTTTCATCCCTGTAGCGGAGAACGTCCGGAATTGTCTGTCCATACTTTAATTCCAGCCGCCGGATCAGGTCGAGTCTTTCCTCGATCTCTGCCAGGACGCCGTCATCCACTTCCAGTTCATCCGCATACGCGCTGATCCCGCTCAGCACGGAATCCAGGATCGACTGTGCATCCAGCAGCTCGGCATGGATCTGAGCAAGTCCTTCGTCAAAATGCATCGCACGTTCCAGCTCTGAAACGGCCCTGCCTGTATCGCAGCCTTCCAGAGCCTGGTGAGCGCCGTTAAGATACTCCAGAATGGCTCTCGCGTGATTCAGCTTCCTGAAGCGCTGAGAAAGTTCTTCCTCTTCGCCATCCTTCAGATCCGCTTCATTGATCTCGTTCCATTCAAAATTCAGCAGGTCGATCCGGCGTGCCCTTTCCTGTTCGTCCATGGAAAATCCGCGCGCCTTTTCGGCTGCTTTTCTGTAAAATGTATAAGCCTCGGCAGTGCTTTGCTTCAGTCCCGCCGTCCCGGCGCCCATATACTCATCCAGAATAGACAGGTGTTTCTCCCTGTCTTTAAGCGTATAATATTCATTCTGACCATAGACATCCAGGAGCAGTCCCGCGATTTCTCTCAGCCTGGACAGCGTAACCGTCTCATCGTTGACTCGGCTGATGCTGCGGCCGGGCAGGATCTTTCTGCTGATAACCAGCAGACCGTTTTCATCCGGAAAGATCCCGATACTCTCAAGCTTTCCCCGAAGCTCTCCTTCGATGCCGAAAACCAGCTCCGCATATGCGTATTCGGCTCCTCTGCGGATCACATCACTCCTGGCTTTTGCCCCGAGGGCAAGCATTGCGGAATCAATGATCACGGATTTGCCGGTTCCCGTTTCACCGGTCAGAATGTTGAGCCCTCCGTCAAAACTGACCGAGGCCTTCCGAACCAGCGCTATATCTTTTACATTCAGTTCCAGAAGCATATATTACCGATTCTTACTATGAAAGTTAACGAGAGCAAGTCGCAGACGCAGCTCGAGTGTTACTTTCATGTATACGTGCTCGCTTAGCAAGTCAAGCCCAAAGGGCGCAGACGAGCTTAGCGATGACAGTTACTATGAAAGTTAACGATCCAATCTCATAGGAGAGCGAAGCGATCCGTTATGAGATGGATGCTTTAGCTGAGCAAGTCGCAGACGCAGCTCGAGTTTTACTTTCATGTATACGTAATGCCAACGAAGTTGGCATGAAGTTTAATCATCCACAATATCTCTGATCTTTTTCATTACTTCAAGGCACGCGTCCACAGTTCTGACAGCCACCATAATGGTGTCGTCTCCTGCTATACATCCCAGTACATCCTTGAATGCCATCGCGTCGATCGTGGTTGCGACCGCCATCGCCATGCCCGTCACTGTCTTGATGACCAGGATGTTCTGCGCCATATCCATGGAAATAAAGCCGTTCTTCAGAATATTCAGATATTTCTGAGAGAAATCCGTGTTGCCGGGAACGGTTTTGTATACTGCCCTGCCGTCATTCCCCGTAACTTTCGTCAGCTTCAGCGCCCGGATATCCCTGGAAACCGTGGCCTGAGTGACATCGTAGCCTTCGGCGTTCAGCTTTGCGCAAAGCTCCTCCTGGGTCTCAATGTCATATCTTCCGATAAGTTCGATAATCTTCGCCTGTCTTCCGACTTTCATGATTTTAACCTGCCTGTCTGTATTGTATGATTCCCGTCCTGATTCAGACGTATCTCATTCTGTCCCGGAGCGTATCCAGGAAAGAGGTTTCCTTAAAACGGATAAATTTCATGCTGCTTCTGGATTTTGTCACAATGATCTCATCTCCGCTCTCCAGATCCGTCCCGTCCGCACCGTCACAGGATACAAGCTGGGTCGTATGCCGCGGGATGATCTTGACCTTATCCAGAGGCGACAGTACCAGCGGCCTTGTATTGATCGCATGCGGACAGATCGGCGTCACCAGAAGCAGCTTGGATGTCGGCTCTGCGATCGGTCCGCCTGCGGACATGGAATAGCAGGTGGACCCTGTCGGGCTTGAAACGACAACACCGTCCGCCCTGTAGGAATTGATAAAGGTATCGTTGATATAGAGCTCGAAGGTCATCATATGCACGCAGTCATTCTTGCCGATCAGCACATCATTGAGCGCATGGTCACGGTAAATGCGCCTGCCGTCCCTGTATGCGGATGCGCTGAGCATCATGCGCTCCTCGATCTTGAAATCATCCTTCATCAGTCTTTCAATGACTTCGTCATAATCATCGATCTGGGAAAGCTCCGTCAGGTATCCCATATGACCTTTGTTGATGCCGAGAAAGGCCACATCCATGCCGAAGCCGGCCCTGGAAGCCCTCAGCATCGTTCCGTCCCCGCCGACCGTGATCACGCAGTCTACATTGTCGGGGATGCGGAAGTCCCTGTCCAGGTAGCCTTCATAAATATCCACATTTGCGCCGTGCTTTTTCAGTTCTTCTGCAAGACGGTTCCTTGTGGCCGAAATAGCCCTGACTTTTGTTGTATACTCGCTGATAATGATGTAAAAGTTCTTCATTTTTCTAATTTCTCATGAGCCTCTGCAACAAGCTGTGCAATCATTTCACTGCCGGCAGCAATGCCGTTATCCGCATTAACATGATTTATGATCCAGATCAGGTATTCGATATTGCCCTCCGGTCCCCTGATCGGACTGTAGGTAAGCCCGAGCACCGAAAAGCCGAGTTCCCTGCAAAGATCGCAGATTTTCCGTATCACCCTGCCATGGACTGCCGGATCCCTGACTACGCCCTTTTTGCCGACTTCCTCTCTTCCCGCCTCAAACTGCGGCTTGATCAGGCAGACCATCTGCGCGTCATCCTTAAGGAGCGGCTTTACGGCCGGCAGCACCTTGTCAAGGGAAATAAAGGATACGTCAACAGATGCAAAATCCAGGGCTTCATTCTGAATATCCTCCGGCCGGATGTAGCGGATATTCATTTTTTCCATACACACGACTCTGGGGTCGTTTCTGAGCTTCCAGTCAAGCTGGCCATGCCCGACGTCTACCGCAAAGACCTTTGCGGCTCCGTTCTGCAGCATGCAGTCTGTAAAACCGCCCGTGGAGGCGCCGATATCCATGCATGTGCACCCTGCCGTAGTGATTCCGAAGGTATTGACCGCTTTTTCCAGCTTGAGTCCGCCTCTGGATACATATCTGAGCGTGTTTCCCCTCACTTCGATTTTCAGGCTTTCCTCATCGGCGAAGGCTGTTCCGGGCTTATCCTCCCTGACTCCGTTTACATAAACGACGCCGCTCATAATCATGGTTTTTGCCTTTTCCCGGCTCTCGGCAAAGCCCTTTGCGCACAGCAGCACATCAAGTCTTGTCTTTGCCATCAGGATCTCCTGCCGATCAGGCTGATCAGAAGCTCCTCCAGGAATCTGCAGGAGCCGATCTGCCGGATAATATCAAGCGCCTTTTCCGTATAGGCACTGACATCCCGTTCGGACTGTTCCATCCCGTAATAGGTCAGCCATGTCACCTTACCTTTGCAGCTGTCGGAGCCGATCGGCTTGCCGAGCTCGCTTTCCGTCGCTGTGACGTCCAGAATATCATCCTGGATCTGGAAAGCCATCCCGACACACGCTGCGGCCTCCTCAAGCTTTTTCGTGACGGCTTCGTCCGCGCCCGCAAGGATAGCCCCGATCATCAGGGAAGCTTCGATCAGAGCGCCGGTTTTATATTTATATATAAATTCCAGCTGTTCCTTATCCGGACGTTTCCCCGTCAGTTCGACGTCCACGGTCTGTCCGCCCACCATGCCGAAAAGTCCCGACTTCCGCGCCAGCACTCCCAGACATTTCATTGCCTTTCCGGGCTCCGCAGTCGATTTGCAGGCTGTCTCAAAGGCATACAGCATCAGGCCGTCCCCGGCAAGCGTCCCCATATCCTCGCCGAACTTTGCCCAGGTACTCGGAACGCCTCTCCGCAGTACGTCATTATCCATGCAGGGCAGATCGTCATGGACCAGTGAGGAAGAATGGATCATCTCCATCGCCGCCATAAAAGGAACGACCGCCGTCTTCTCTTCGGGTCCCAGCTCCTCCGATCCATTGTTTCTGCAGAGAATGTAAGCATACTGCATAAGCAGGGGACGGAGTCTTTTTCCGCCGTTGATCACCGAATAATTGCATGCCGCCAGTATTGTCTTCTGAAATCCGGTTTCAGGAGGAAGATATTCCGAAATCTCCCTGTTGATCCGGGAAGTCTTCTCCCTTAACGATTCCTTAAAATCCATCTTTATTCCTCTTCGCTCAGAATTCTGATCTGTTTTTCTACTTTATCAATGCTCTCCCCGGCATGCTTTACCAGCTTCAAACCCTCTTCGTAGAGGCGGAAGGACTCTTCCAGGCCGGTCTCATCAAGCTCCATTTTCGCCAGGATCTCATCCAGCTTTTCGAAGCTTTCTTCAATTGTCATGCCCGCCGGTGCTGTCTCATTTCTGCTCATAATTCATTTTCTCCGATGATGTGACGGTGCCGTCGATCCTTCCATCCCTGACATATACCCGGATCCTGCTGCCTTTGCTTACGCTTCCGGCGGAAAGGACCGCGCGTCCGCCGGCATCCTCTATATATCCGTAACCGCCGCTGATTTTCTTCAGCGGTGACCTTTCATCCAGCCTGGCGGCAAGCAGCTCCAGGTGCTTGGTTGTCCGGATCTGCTTTTCCTTCATCGCCCCGGAAAGCCTGTCCCGGTACGTTTTATTTCTGGCGTCTGCCCGTTCGGACTTCACCTGCAGTGCATGCTGCATGCGGAGCAGTCCCTCCTTCAGGATCTGCTTTCTGTGCTCCAGTACAGATTCCGGTGACAGGCGCTTCAGCCTTTCCTGGCCGGCATTCAGCCTCGCCCGTGCAAGCATCAGCTTGTGCTCCGCCGTGCGCCTGAGCGAATTCTTCAGAGAATCCAGCTCCTCGGCAAAAACTTCATACTCAAAATTGGCCAGTTCCGCAGCCGCAGAGGGCGTCGGCGCTCTCAGGTCCGCCACAAAATCCGCAATCGTGAAATCCGTCTCATGTCCGACTGCAGATATAATGGGCGTTTCCGCCTCAAAAATCGCCTTGGCCACGATCTCTTCATTAAAGGCCCACAGGTCTTCGATGGATCCGCCGCCGCGTCCGACGATCAGCACATCCAGCCCCATTTTGTCGAGCCTTCGGATCCCCTGCACTATGCTTTCCGCGGCACCCTCACCCTGTACCTTTGCCGGACAGAGCACAAGCTCCACATAGGGATTGCGGCGTTTGCTCACATTGATCATATCCCTGATTGCAGCGCCCGTAAGTGCCGTAACGATTCCGATCTTCTGACAGTAGGGCGGAACAGGCTTCTTATAAATGCTGTCGAACATGCCCATCTCTTCCAGGTCTTTCCGCAGCTGAAGAAAGCGCTCATAAAGCTGCCCCGAGCCGGCGGGCGTGCAGCGCCTGACATAAAGCTGGTAGGACCCGCTTTTTTCATATACGCTGATCTGCCCGGATGCATCGACCTGCTGCCCGTCCTGCAGACGGAAGTTCAGTTCCTGCCGCTCACGCGCAAAAAGAACGCAGCTGATCGCTCCGCCGGCGTCCTTCAAAGTAAAATAGACATGTCCTGAGGAATGGTATTTGCAGTTGGACACCTCGCCCCTGTCCGTGATGCGGTTCAGCACAAAATCCCTGGCAAACAGATTCCCGATATAGTGATTGATTTGTGAGACTGTATAAAAATCAGCCATCTTTCCGTGCCGTCATACGGTTATACAAAATGCGCAAGCAGGCCGTTGATAAATGCGGGGGCATCATCGTTGCAGTATTCCTTGCTGAGCTCGACTGCCTCGTTGATCGCCACCTTGACCGGAACCGAATCATCGTATTGAATTTCGTAGACAGCGAGTCTGAGAATGTTCAGTTCAGCCCGTCCCATACGGTTCGTCTTCCAGCCCTCTGCTTTCGCATTGATCTCCCGGTCAAGCTCCGGTATCTTTTTTCCGATCGCCGCAGCTTTCTCCGCTATGGCCCTGTAATCCCTCCCGCTCAGGGTAAGATCACAGGAATCCTGCATATACTGTTCTACAACGGCGTCAATATCCTCACCGCCATGGGCATCTATCCCGAAAATGATTTTAAAAATCTCTTCGCGTATCTGGTGTTTTGTCATGGCATCCCCGTTCAGATCTCTTCTTCGGAAATATCGATTCCGGCAATATGTACGTCGATTTCACTGACCGTATAGCCGGTCATATTCTCAATGGTCGTCCTGACCCTGTCCTGCACCCTGCGGCTTACATCAGGAATATTGCACCCATATTTTACAATGATGGAAAGGGTCAGCCTGACCTCTCCGTCTTCCATAGTCATTTTCACGCCCTTCTCCAGCGATTTTCCGCCCAGTCTGGCAATGATGTCGTTGGTAGCGCTTCCTGCCATGCCTGCCACGCCCTCAATATCCGTTGCAGCAAGCACCGCAATGCATCTGATCACATCATCGGCGATCCTGATGCCGTCCTGATGTTCATTTTCCATGGTTCCGCTTATATCAATATTATCAGTCATGAAAACCTCCCGATAGACTCCTGATTGCGGCAGCATTTTTTCTTCCGCCGCACCCCGGATAGTTTGGATAATTATACCATATTCATTCTATTATTCACAAGCCGAACAGGAAGGAAAGATAGGTTATTGTTTCGGCTCCGCGTTTATCGGACCGGACGAATGCCGGGAGCCTTCAGCCCGGGTCCCCGACATATATTTTGTCCGCGATCTTTGCATAGGAGGATTCCTTGATCCCGCTGACCTGCTTGATTTCTTCGATACTCCGGAATCCTCCGTGCTGTTCCCTGTAGGCAATAATTTCTCCGGCCCGTTTCTCGCCGATCCCCTCCAGTGTCATCAGCTCCTCTTTTCCTGCGCTGTTCAGGTCCACCATGCCCTTCCTGGCCTCCGCTTCGGCCCGTGAAGCTTCGGCTGCCTCCTCCAGAGCCTGCTCCAAATAGCCATCCCTGCAGATGTCCATCAGTTCCTCCCTGACAGCCGTACGGATCAGTTTCTCAAGCTCCTCCCTTGAAAGAGGCGCCTCCGTCTCTTTTTCCCTGCCTGCCGCATCCGCATCCGTATCAGGGGCGCTTTCCTGCACAATGTCAGAGGCTGCGGTTTCCTGCTTCTCCGGTTCTTCAAACAGCACGGGCGTTTCTCCGGCTCCGGCCGATATCCTGCCTTCACCCTCGGAAACGTAAAAAGCAGCCGATATTGCAATACCGGCTGCCATAAAGACCAGTTTCCAGATGTTTTTCCTTTTCATCAGCAGCTGCCGACCGGACATCAGCGTTCCGCTGTATTTATCGTATCAGCCTGATGATAAAAGCACAAATGAAATATTTATAAAATTTTCTCCCGGTTTATTCCTCAGGAAGCTGTGCAGTACAGCACGGGCATCTTGTAGCCTTGATGCTGATCTTGGAGAAGCAGTACGGGCACTCCTTCTCTGTCGGCGCCTCTTCGACCTCCGGCTCTGCATTTGCTGCACGCATCTTGTTAACAGCCTTCACAAACAGGAAGACAACGAACATCAGTGCAAGGAAGGAGATAATATCCGTGATGAACTGGCCGTATTTGATCAGTGCGGCTTCTCCTGCCTCTTCCAGAGTCGCATAATGATTTCCGTCCAGGGAAATAAACATATTCGTGAAGTCATGTCCGCCTGTAAAAAGGCCGATGATCGGCATGAAAATATTGTCCACAAGAGATTTGACAAGCGTACTGAACGTACCGCCGACAATGATACCGATCGCCATGTCGATCATGTTTCCCTTAACCGCGAATTCCTTGAATTCCTTAATAAAATTTTTCATCTCACCCTCCGTAGATAAATAGATTTCCCGACAGCCGCGCTTACATCAGCTCCCGCTCGCGTCTCATGCATTTTACGCCTGCTCCAGCATTCCGCGGATCTCATCCGGAGTAAATACATATTTTCTGGAACAGAAGTGGCACTGCATCTCAACGTCCTTTCCTTCGCCGATCAGCTCTTCCAGATCCGCGCGGCCAACGCTGAGCAGGGCTTTTGCTACGCGTTCCCTTGTGCAGTCACAAAAGAAGGAGCAATCAGTCCTGTCATTTATTATAAGCCCAAATTCCCCTAAAACAAACTGTAAAATGTCTTCGGGCGACATATTTTTATCCAGCATGGCGGTAATGCTGTCAATTTGGGAAATCTTTGCCTCCAGCCGGTCTATAATGTCATCGGTGGCGCCGGGCATCAGCTGTATGATAAAGCCCCCTGCCTGACGGACGGTATTGTCTTTATTCATCAGAACACCCAGGGCTACAGTGGAAGGGATCTGCTCGGATGTTGCAAAATAATAGGTCAGATCCTCCGCGATCTCGCCCGTGACCAGGATCGTCTGGCCGATATAGGGCTCCTTGAGGCCGATATCCCTGATCACCGACAGCACGCCGAGATCCAGTGCGCCGCCGACATCCAGCTTTCCCTTGCTGTTCGGAGGAAGCATGACCGCCGGATTATTGACATAACCCTTTGCATGTCCGTGAGCATCCGCCGTCACCAGCAATCCGCCGATCGGTCCGTCGCAATTGATCCTGATCGTGAGCAGATCCTTCTCTCCCTTCATATCGCTGCCCATCATCTGTGCTGCTGTCAGAAGTCTTCCCAGCGCTGCGGCAGCAACCGGCGAAAGATCATGTGTTTTTCTGGCCGTTTCCACAGTCTGTCTTGTTGTAGCCGCAAAAGCACGGATCATTCCGTCTGCGGCAGTTGCTCTGATTAAATAATCCTGTCCTGTAATATTGTCCATAATTTTTATTGCATCCGATATTTTAATTATTTTATATTATTATTTTTTATCACTGTCGAAACTTTCAAGGGTTTTTATTTCTTCAGGTGTCAGTCTGCGATAGTCTCCCGGCTCAAGCTTTTCATCCAGCCTCAGCGGTCCCATGGTCAGCCGTTTCAGGTAAGTAACCGTCCTGCCCTCTGTCTGAAACATCCGCTTGATCTGATGATATCTGCCTTCCCGTATCGTGATCAGGCAGGAGGAATCCGTCAGCATCCGGATCCCGCAGGGCAATGTAGGCTTTTCATCACCGATATCCACTCCTGCCATAAGGCGTTCTGCAGCATCGTGCTCCATCCCTGCGTCGAGTTCGACATAATAAGTCTTATCCACGTGCTTTTTCGGCGAGAGCAGTCTGTGCGCTAGGCCGCCGTCATTTGTAATCAGCAGAAGCCCTTCCGTATCCTTGTCAAGTCTTCCCGCCGGAAACAGATCCTTCCGGATTTTGTCCCGGATCAGATCCGTTGCGCAGACCTCCTTTCCGTTTCCTCCGTCCCGTGTCGCAGAAATCACGCCCTGGGGCTTATTCAGCATAAAGTACTCATATCTGGCATATCGGACCGGCGCAGCGCCGATCCTCACGTCATCAGTTTCTTCGCTGATTTTCGCGGAGGGATCCCTGCATATTTTGCCGTTCACACTGACCCCGCATGATGAAATAAGCTTTTTCACCTCAGATCTTGTACCGTTTCCGGTCTCTGAAAGAAATTTGTCAAGTCTCATACTGCCTAAGTTTATGCTTTGACATAGGTGTCAAAACGGTAATGTATTCCTTCGTATTCTTTTTCTTCTCCCTTAACGCTGTGTTTCCATCCATCCGTCGCATCCAGATTCGGAAACCAGGTATCCGGAAGGATTTCGCAATCATTGACCGTTACCAGACAGGACGTGCAGTATGGCAGCATTTTTTTGTAAATCGAAGCTCCGCCGATGACATAAATATCATCTTCCTGATAGCTGCTGCAGAAATCCAGCACGTCTTCGATCCTGCGCGCCGAAGCCAGTACGGTCGGTCTCTCCGAAGCCTTCAGCTGCGGCGAATCAAGTACCCTTCGCGTAAGTTCATCAAGCCGCTGCCTGCTGCTTTCAGAAGCGATATCCGGAAAAAAGGCATCTGACGCTTCCCGGCTGGCCGGCTTAATTCTTTCAGGGTCAGAGGTCAGAACCAGATTTACGCGGCCCGGAAGGGGTTTCATGCCCGGAAAACTATCCAGCGTCTTCCTGCCCATGATTACGATTTTAGCCGCCGTCGCTTTCCTGAAGAACTTCATATCCTCCGGGATCACGGTCAGCAGGTCGCCTTCACGTCCGATCCCCCAGTGTCTGTTTACGTTAACAATCGCTTTCAAGTCTTCTCCTTTCGCATGACTTCAGATTGCAATCGGAATGTTCCTGATCTGCTCTCCGAAGCGGTATCCGGTCAGGGATACATCATCCGGCGTAAAGTCATAAAAGTTTTTAACATCCGGGTTCAAATGGAATTCCGGAGCCGGATACGGCTCCCTCCCGATCAGCTCCCTGACAAGCGGGATATGCCGGTCATAAATATGCGCATCTGCAATCATATGGACCAGTTCTCCGACCTCCATGTCACTCACCTGTGCCATCATGTGCATCAGGACGGCATACTGCACCACGTTCCAGTTATTTGCGGCAAGCACATCATTGGAGCGCTGGTTCAGAACAGCATTCAGGACCAGCTTTCCGGTTTCCGCATTTCTGGTGCAGTTAAAGGTCATGCTGTACGCACAGGGATACAGATGCATGTCATGCAGATCCTCAAAGTTGTAGATATTTGTCATAATACGCCGGCTGTAGGGATTATTTTTGAGATCGAACAGCACACGGTCGACCTGGTCGAACATGCCTTCCCTGTATTCATGCTTGACCGAAAGCTGATACCCGTAAGCCTTGCCGATACTGCCTTCTTCATCCGCCCATTCATCCCAGATATGCGAATTCAGCTCATGAATATTGTTGGACTTCCGCTGCCAGATCCACAGGATCTCATCCGTTGCGGATTTCAGGGCGGTCCTTCTGAGTGTCAGGATCGGAAATTCTTTCTTCAGGTCGTATCTGTTCACTACGCCGAATTTTTTTACCGTATAGGCTGCCGTTCCGTCCTCCCAGTGCGGCCTTACCTTTTCGCCCTTTGTATCCTGGCCGTTTTCCAGAATATCTTTGCACATTTTAATAAATACATCATCAGCATATGCCATATCCCTGGTCCTCCTTGGTGTCCGACACGCATCCGGAAATTTGTTCCGTTTATCGTAGCATACTCCGCGGTTTTTCGCAATCAGACCGCTGACAGCGGCCCCCAATCAAGAGGCTGAATTGTTACACTTCATTGATCGGCCAGCATGGATGCATCCGGCCTGTGATCAGTAACACTGAATTACAACAAAAGACCGAAGCCTAAGCTTCGGTCTCCTGCCGTATCAATATTCTGTTATGCACCAGAGAAGGCTCGAACTCCCAACCTTTCGGTCCGTAGCCGAACGCTCTATCCAATTGAGCTACTAGTGCACGGTCATCAGACGCAAATGATATTATAACATAATAATTGTGAATGTCAAATAAAATTTCAGTCTGCATTCACAAATGCCTTGATCCTGTCCATACTCTCTTCGCTGAGAATATGCTCGATCCTGCAGGCATCCGCTTCCGCCGTCTCCGGAGAGACGCCAAGCTTATTCAAAAATCTGATCAGAGTACGGTGTCTGGAATAGACGCCTTTGGCCATCTCCATCCCCTTCGGCGTCAGCTCGATGTATCCGCTGTCATCGACAACCACAAGCTCGTCTTTCCTGAGCAGACCGACAGCACGGCTTATGCTCGGTCTTGAATAGCCGAAATGATTTGCAATATCAATGCTCCTGACAGCACCTTTCTCCCTTTTAATAACTAAAATAGACTCGAGATAATCTTCTCTGGATTCATTTGTATTGATCGACATGTTACTGCTCCCCAAAAATACAGAAAACAAACTATTAATCAAATCTTATCAATTGAAAATCCGTCTGTCAAGAAATCCTGAAATCGCGGATCTCAAGCTGAAGGCTTTTTCTTCCCGCAAATTCATTGATCCTCGGATAGTAGATCACATCCACCTGTCCGGTCTCCGAAAGTTGTCTGCAGATTTCATCCGCATCTCCGAACTGTACTGCCTCCAGCACAGACCCGTCGGTATCACGCAGCCGCATTCTAAGGACATTTCTCTGCTTTCCGAAGACCTTCAGCCCTGACACCGCCAGCTGTTTTCTTGCAAAGACAGGGCGTTCAAAGCCCTGTCCGTAAGGTGACAGAGCCTCCAGCTCCCGTACCAGATCCTCGCTGATATATGAAAACGGCATCGCTGCATCGATCCAGATCTTTCTGGTCAGCGTATCGGCATCCAGGTCCGCATTCTCATTAAGAGCACGGCGAAGCATCTCCAGATTTTCTTCAGGAAGGCTAAGTCCGGCGGCCATTGTATGTCCGCCGAATCTTGTCAGCAGCCCGGAAACACTGCACAGCGCCGCAAACATATCATAGCCCTCGATGGACCGGCCGCTGCCCTTTAAGCCGTCCTTTCCCTTCGTGATCACAATTGAGGGTTTATAGCACTTTTCCTTGATGCGTCCGGCAACAATGCCTGCCAGCGATTCATGCAGCTCCGGCAGATAGACGACCAGCACCCGGTCAGCGCCGTAATCGGCGTCGATCAGCTCCAGCGCCTGCTTCACGCCTCTTTCCGTCATGGATTTGCGTTCTTCATTCAGGCTGATCAGATGGCCGGCAAGAGTTTCCGCTTCCTTCTCATCCTCCGTCATAAACAGCTCGAGGGCAATGTTGGCATTTTCCAGCCTGCCGCCTGCATTGATGCAGGGACCGATCATAAATCCGATATGATAGGTATCGATCCCGTGCCCGTTCAGCCCGAGCTCACGGATCAGTGTCCTTAATCCGAGGGACGCGCTTCCGCTTTCCCCGCTTCCGTCCGGCCTCATGCCTCCGTTCAGGACCTTCAGGCCTTCTCTTACTATGATCCTGTTCTCTCCCGTGAGGGGCATGATGTCCCCTACAGTCGCAATAGCCGCGAAATCAAGATAACGCAGCCACTCGTTTTCATCTCTCCCAAGTCTTCTGTATATGTACCGGATCAGCTTCCAGGCAGTGACCGCTCCGCAGATCTCTTCGGTCGGATAGGCGCTGGAGCTGCGTTTCACATCCACGACGGCCGCCGCCGGCGGAAGGATCTCTGTGCCGTCTTCTTCCTTCCTGATGTTATGATGATCCGTCACAACGACCCGGATCCCGTATTCTTCGGCTGCCCGCAGTTCATCGACGGCGGAAATGCCGTTATCACAGGTCACGATCAGATCGACGCCATCCGCTTTTGCTTCCTCGATCATTCTCATATTCAGACCGTATCCGTCCATGATGCGGTCAGGGATCCTCGAATCCGCATCCGCCCCGATCGCCCTCAGGCCTTTCAGGAGGATACAGGTCGCACAGACGCCGTCAATATCATAGTCTCCGACAATGCGTATCCTGCCGCCTCCGGCTGTCATGGAGAGGATTTCGTCAGCAGCCGCGCTGATATCCGGCATCAGGGATTCATCATACAGCTGCCCGAGTGTTCCGTGCAGAAAATATTCGATTTCCTCCTCCGGGATATCCCGGTTCCTGAGGACTCTCACCGTAACGGGATCCAGTCCGAAGCGGCGCCCGAGTCCCGCAAAATCAGCCTTTTTTGTATATACAAACCACTGATTATTCATTTATCTACCAATATCCAGCATGACAATATCGTTGTCTCCCGGAGCATCAGGATCATCCTCCGAAGCTGTTTCATCATCCATATAATCATCATACAGATCGTCAAAACGATCCTCATAACCGGGATTCGCTGCCAGATCCCCGAAAATCACGGCAAGCGACGGATTATCAGCTTCCGCATCCAGGAATACTTCTCCGATCCTGTCAAAATAAACCATCAGATCGATATTCAGATCGATCATATCCCCTACTGGCAGGAAAATCCCTACCGCAGTCGGCTCCCCGATCGATGTCAGCATATCATACAGCGCGTCCAGATTTTTTCCGTAATAATCCGGGAACCCCATCTGCTCTGCAATATAATCGTGTGCTTTTTCCTTTGTGTCCGGCACGCTGAAATCCAGCAAAATTTTTCTCATCTTTATGGCTCCCCGTAAAGCAGTTCAAAATTCCTGTAGTGATCCTTCGTGTAGTAAATCAGGCCGTCATTGCTGTAAACGATCCGTTCTGCCCCTCTGTGTCCCTTTTTCGGATTATAATTTATATCACACTCGAAATATTTACGGCCTTTTTTCTTCGGAAGAGCCTCCTCGTAATTACCGAACCGGTCTCCTCCGATGCTCATGCCGGGACAGACTTCAGGCAGATTTCCTTCGGATGAATTCCATCCGGCGTCCCTGGCTTCATTTTTTGTAATAAAGTTTTTCGGCAGATGCCCGTAAACGGAGATATAGAGCGCCACACTGTCGCGGTCCGTATAGGTTCCGTTTTCGGCGATCACAGCCTCTCCGGTTTCTTTCATTTCCTGTGAAGCTTCAGTTTCCGGAGACAGTTCAGCCGGCGTTTCGGCCTGGGCGGTCTCTGCCGCGCTCTGTGCTGAAGACGATGATGCGATCGTCTTCAATTCCTCCGTTTCTTCAGGATTTCCGAGATCCGTCCCTGCAGGCTGCGGTGCTGTTTCCGGCGCCTGGAGCTGGGCCTCTGCAGTCACTCCGGGAGTTTCCTGTATATCTGTCTTTCTCCCCGTAAACTGGTTCGCCAGAAAAATGACTGCTACGATCACAAATACGACAAGTTCAAGTTTCGTCCGGTTTTTCATAATAGTATCTTATAATCCTTCCGTCTGGTCTTGGCTGACTTTCATGATAGAGTAAAAGCGATTCCCCTGTAAGGGGAACCGCAGGAAATTTACTTTTAATCAGCTTTTTCAATCAGCTTCTTCATGATCTGCACAGCATTGCTTGCCGCACCCTTTCTGACCTGGTCGCCGCAGCACCATAAGGTGAGGCCGTGGTCGTCTGTCAGATCGTCTCTGACTCTGCCGACATACACCAGATCCTGGTCGGTGGTATCCAGCGGCGTCGGATAGCAGCGTCCCTCGATATCTTCGATCAGTCTGACGCCCTCAAATGCGCGGATCGCCTCGTTTGCCTCGGCGATGCTGATCTTCTTTTCCGTACGCAGCGTGACGGAAATGGAATGTGAACGCATTACAGGCACTCTGACGCAGGTGCAGGTCACAAGCAGCTCCGGAAGGTGCAGGATCCTTCTGCCTTCATTCTGCATCTTCATTTCCTCGGAGGTATACAGATTATCCTTCATCTCTCCGATGAACGGGATCACGTTGGCAGCGATCTGCGCCGGGAAGGTCTTATGCACGATCTCCCCGCCGTTTGCAAGGGCGTGCATCTGGTCTTCAAGCTCTCTAGTGCCGTTTACACCGGCTCCCGATACCGCCTGGTAGGTGCAGGCAACCATGCTTCTGATCGGAGAAAGCTTTGCAATTCCTGCAACAGCCATCAGCGTAATGATGGTGGAACAGTTCGGATTGGCAATGATGACCTTATTCTGAAATGCATCCTCACCGTTGATCTCCGGAACCACCAGCGGAACATCCGGATCCATACGGAAAGCCGAGCTGTTGTCAATGTAGACTGCGCCGGATCTTACGATTGCCGGAGCGAACTTTTTGGACATCGGATTCTGGACTGCTCCCAGTACGTAATCCATACCCTGGAAGCTCTCCTCCGTAGCTTCCTGCACTTTCACCTTGCCTCCCATGAAATCGATCTCGGTTCCTGCGCTCTTTGCACTTGCAAGAGGAAGCAGTGTTCCGACAGGGATCTGATATTCTTCGATCACCTTCAGCATCTCACGTCCGACGGCGCCAGTTGCGCCCAATACGGCAATGTTGTATTTCTTCATTCTGAAAAACCCCCTTACTTCATCTTCAGAAAAACGGGAATGCTCCCGCCGGCTGTCTCCTGTTATACATAAAACGGCGCCTGCAGGATTCCTGCAAGCGCCCTCGTTTGCAAACAATACTATCGGTTTACTTTCTGTTCTTCAGGAAATCCGGAATATCGATCGTCATCTCCTTATTCATCTGGGATCTGAGCTGATAATCCCGGTTCGGCTGTGCTGCCGGCTGCGGCTGTGCGGAATTGCCCGTAAATCCGAAATCCAGCTTCGGTCCTTCTGCTGCCGCCGGTTTTTTAGGCTCCGTCTCCTCGCTTGTCTTGAATCCGGTCTTCACGCCGCCGGTCGGATATGCCGTGCCTTTATTTCCGAACAGATTCGCCGGTCTGCCCTGAGCCGGCGCCGGTTTGTTCTGAGGCTTCTCCACGATGCCGGTCGCAATAACGGTGATCGTGCAGACATCCTGTGCCTTCTCATCATATACGGCACCAAAGATAACGTTGGCATTTTCACCTGCAAGGTCAGTAACAAATGATGCAGCTTCATTTGCTTCGATCAGGCTGATATCGCCGCTTACGTTGATGATCACGTCGGAAGCGCCCTGGATCGTTGTCTCAAGAAGCGGTGAGGAGACTGCCTGCTTGACAGCTTCCAGTGCTTTCTCGTCGCCTCTGCCGATACCGATACCGATATGGGCAATGCCCTTATCCTTCATGACGGTCTGAACATCCGCGAAATCCAGGTTGATCAGAGCCGGTACATTGATCAGGTCTGTAATGCCTGTAACTGCCTGAAGCAGAACTTCGTCCGCCTTCTTCAGCGCATCCGGCATGGTGGTCCGTCTGTCGACCAGCTCCAGCAGCTTGTCGTTCGGGATCACGATCATAGAGTCTACGTTTTCTCTCAGATTCTGAATGCCTTCAATCGCATTCTGCATACGCTGCTTTGCCTCGAAACGGAACGGCTTCGTCACAATGCCGATCGTCAGAATACCGAGACCCTTTGCAATACGTGCGATCACAGGCGCTGCACCTGTACCGGTACCGCCGCCCATACCACAGGTTACGAACAGCATATCGGCACCCTTGAATGCCTGCTCCAGATCATCCGCGCTTTCTTCTGCGGCTTTCTGGCCGATTTCCGGCTTGGCGCCGGCACCGAGTCCCTTTGTGATCTTCTCGCCGATCTGCATGGCTGTCGGTGCCTTGCAGTACTGAAGAGCCTGTTTATCTGTATTAACTCCGATGAATTCAACTCCCGCAACATTCTCATCTATCATGCGGTTTACGGCATTATTTCCGGCACCGCCGACACCAACAACGATGATCCTTGCTGCTGATTCTGTTTCCGGTATTTTAATCTCTAACATTATGCTTCTCCGTATTCAAAGTTCTTTTTATAAATATAAGTTGTTTATATCCAATTTTCAAGTAATTTTGAGCGCCTTTTTATCAAAAATTCGAAACTGTAACAGAACCCTTACAGATATTTTACAATAGTCTTAAAATATCGGTTTTTCAGTTCTTTTCAGCCTTTTTCAGGCCCTTTCTTTCCTCGACGACAATGAAGTTATCCATGCTGACCGGAGCATTTTTCAGGCTCTGCTGCTGTACATAATGCTCCAGGATCGGAAGCAGGATCAGGACCGTCAGGCCGGCTGTAAACCCCCCGTTATACAGGACCAGTCCTCCGTGAAGATTGGCAGTTGCCCTGCACAGGGCGGCATCGATCATGCCTGCGGCAAACCCGGCGCCTTTCCCGTATCTGCCCACGATCGGGCACATGCCCGTTGCAAAAGCTGCGGCATTGATATACGCCTGACCGGAAATCGTCCACTGCGGATTGAGCGGCGTCAGGGCTGAGATCGTCATGTTAATGACATACATCCCGCAGAATCCGGCCAGGATCGGCCAGACATTTTTCGGATGCTGGCCGAGCAGGGAAAATGTCAGCGCCGCAAAAAGCACACCCGTCGTAGGGCCTGTAAACCCGACACCGACGGAAACTCTCATTACAAGATTGACATAGGCCAGGAACATTGCCCCGTATATACCGATGTTGATCAGACATACAGGCATGGAATAGCGCTCCACGAAATTACTCATATGGCCGGTATCGGTCATCAGCTTTTTATAGCCCTGCATGCTTCTTCCGTTGAGCAGGAATCCGGCCGTAAAAGCAAGCAGAAATAGCAGGATGAAATAGACATTTACAAACAGGGAGTATGACCGGTGGAAGGAATCATACCACGGATTGCTGAAGACCAGTTTTTCGGGCGGCGCCACTTCAAATGTCGTATAAAACAGATTGTAAACAAAAAAGCCGAATATTCCGAACGCAAGTCCGCCGTTAAACAGATTATAGCCTTTGTGCCATGCCCTGGCGCCGGGAAGGATCGCCGGGATCACAAAGCCGAGCACAATCGAAAAGAGCACCGCAAGGATCACGCCTGCAGTTGTCAGATGCACCTCCCCCTGCACAAAAGCCTCCCCCTGTGTATACCTGAAAAGGAATTCCGAAATGAACGGCCCGAAACAGGTCGCAAACATACAGACATGCAGATTATCGTTGATATCAAGATTCTTATTTTTCAAGTACAGGATCGGCGCAAGAAAACACGGCATCATATTCAGGGGATTCAGGCCGTAGAAGCAGTGCGCGATCACAAGAAAATAACCCGCAAGCGCATTCGGCCGCGAATCGCCTTTCAGGCATACCATAAACAGCACGCAGATCAGTCCGCAGGTGCCGGCATTCAGGAAGGATGCCGCCAGTCCGCCCACCTCGTAATAGTCCGTAGTCCTCGGTCCCGGAGAAATCAGGATCCGGTGCCATCCCCGGAAAACATGCCCCCATTCATGCATATACAGGGACGCGGCAAATGCGGCAATAAACAGCGAAACCGTAATGCTGAATGCAATCAGATCGATCATGGTGCTGTCAGCGATTTTCATTCTGCTTTTAGTTTCCACCAGCTTCATTTTCCGCCTCCGTATCAGATTCCGCTTCCGTGACGGAAGTTCCGCCGTTTGTACCGTTTTCTTCCCTGAGCTTAAAATAACTCCGGAATTCCCGGGCCTTGTCATCATAATTGCTGAGGTCGAGCGTCCCTTTCAGCTGCTGCTCTCTTATCTCCGGCAGCATGTCATTTAAAGCGGAGATCTTTGCGGCAAGGTCATTTTCCGACCCCAGATAAACCTCGATATCCCCTTCGTCAAGAATTGCCGTGACCGTATTTCCGGCGTCATTATACCGGATGCTGCCGCAGGGGATCTGAAACAGGGAAAGCTGCTGCGTCACACTCATGATACTGTTCAGCAGAAGGGAGCTGCTCACAGGCAGTTTTTTCCCGAGTATCACATAGCCGAACTGCAGGCCTTCGACGACCGGGATGCCCTCCAGCCTGCGCGGGGACGACTCGATCATAATACCGTCCTTGTCAAAGTACATATAATTACTCATGTACCTGATACATCCGATCGGCTTTTTTTCATAGAAACGAAGCTCACAGGTAAACGGGCCCCTGATCACGACCTTGTAATCCGCAACGAAGGGAAGGTCCTTCTTCTGTCCCGTTATATTTTTGAACAGGCAGACTACGGTATTCCTGTCCCAGTAATCCGAAAAAATCAGGTTTTCGGCCTCCTCTGCGGTGTAGGTATCGTTTCCGTAGACCGTCACATCCGTCAGGCGCATCCGCACGGCAACCGTTAAAATAAGCAGAAAAAGGAGGATGATCGTCCATTGTTTCACCTTTCTCTGCTTAATATATAAAATATCCGCGTCTCTGTCTGCCATTGATCTGTTTTCCCGGGGAATCAGTAATAAATCTTGATTTTATGCGCAACGCTTAACACCAGTCCGATCTCGGCCATCGTAAAAAGTATGGCCGATCCGCCATAGCTGATAAACGGCAGTGTGACGCCCGTGTTCGGTATCGTTCCCGAAACGACCGCGATGTTCAGGACGACCTGGGTGCCCAGATGCGCCATAACGCCGGTGCAGATCATCGTTCCGAACAGGTCGCTCGCATTGACAGCGATCTTATAGATCCTGTAAATGATATAAATAAACAGCACGATCAGGGTCGCTGCGCCGATAAAGCCGAATTCCTCACAGACAATGGCAAAAATCATATCATTCTGGACCTCCGGTATTTTTCCGAATTTCTGAATGCTTTCGCCAAGTCCGTGCCCGGTCATGCCGCCCGATCCGATCGCATAAATACTCTGCAGCGTCTGATAGGCATCGTCCGGGAAAACCTCCGGAGCAGCCCATCCGAGGATCCTCCTCAGATAATATTTTTCAGGCCGGGTCACATAGCCCGTCCTTTCAATGAAAAGCCGGATCAGGGGCTTGAGGCTGAAAATGCCTGCAGCGGCAAGCGTCCCGAGGAGGGCAAATATCTTGACATCGTCAATTGCGACAAAAAGCATTACCGCCGCGATCAGGGCCACGATAACCGCCGAACTGATATTCTGCCTCAGGATCAGGACCGTGGGGATCGCACTGAATCCGATCGCCAGCAGAAGGTTATGCCTGCGCTTGGTAGCGGGTCCGTGAACAGCAATGAAGTTGGCGAGATATACGATCAGTCCGATCTTTGCGACCTCCGCCGGCTGGAAGGAAATACCCGCAATTGAGATCCAGCGCATTTTTCCGTGAGAAGCGAGTCCCATAACCAGCGTCATGGCCAGAAGAACATTAGAGCCCCAGTAAGCAATTTTAATCAGGACCCCATGCAGAAAGCTGACCAGCCACCGGTAATCCAGCACTGACATGATGATGGCGCCGGCAAGTCCGGCGGATCCGATAAACAGCTGTCTCGTAAAGTAGTAGCTCGAGTCGCCCTGTTTTTCCAGCGCCGCCATATACTGGGAACTGGAATAGATGATCAGGAGTCCCAGCGCAAACAGGAAGATAACGCCGAATAAAAGGCTGTAATCATAGAAATACCGCTCTTTCCTGACAGGCATTTCCTGTACGGCAGCCTGATTATCCGCACGGTAGGCAGCATGGTTTCTTCCCTGATGCATCACATTTGCCCTCTGCACGGGTACACGCTCAGAAGACTGCACCCTTTCGGACGCAGCCTTTCTTCTCTGCATTTGGTTTACCCGCATATTGGACGGCAAGCTTGTTCTCCCCTGATTTGTATTACTAGATGCTGATTACAGTTCCTGTACGCAGCGCTTGAAGATCTCGCCGCGTTCTTCATAATTTTTGAACATGCCCCAGCTGGCGCAGGCAGGACTCAGCAGAACATAATCGCCTTCATCCGCAAAGGACGCGCAGGTCCTGACCGCCTCGCTCATATCATCCGCAAAGGATACTTCGTCAAATCCGTATTTTCTGCAGCATTCGTAGATCTTATCCCTCGTCTGGCCGAGCAGGATCAGCTTCTTGACCTTGCCCGGGAAAAGCTTGACCCAGTCATCGTACTCCGAATGCTTATCATATCCTCCGCCGATCAGGATCGTCGGTCCCGGCATCGCTTTCAGGGCCTGGATCGCCGCATCCGGATTGGTGCCTTTTGAATCATTGTAGTATCTGACCTTGCAGCGTTCTCTTACAAATTCGATCCTGTGCTCCACAGCCTTGAAGGTCTTCAGGACTTCGGTGATCTCCTCCAGCGGCACGCCCATATTCAGGCCCACTGCAACAGCGGCCATGACATTTTCATAGTTATGCGTACCGAGCAGGTTCAGCTCGTGAACATCGATCACGATCTCCTCTTTGCCGTTCCTGCGCAGGAATATGCAGTCGTCATTAAGATACAGTGCATCTCCCTTCGGCTTTTCCCTGGATGAGAACCACACGACACGGGGCTTCAGCCCCCTGCTCTGACCGAACTCCCGGAGGATCGGATCCGAATAATTGAGCACAACGGTATCTTCTTTCGTCTGGTTCATGACAATGGCCTTTTTGCATTTGATGTAGTTATCCATCGTCAGATGCCTGTCCAGATGATCCGGCGTAATATTGAGGATCGCGCTCACATCCGGCCTGAAGTCCATGATCGTCTCCAGCATGAAGGAGCTTACTTCGACCACTGTAGCAGATTCTTCGCTTGTCTTCAATGCCTCGGCGGAAAACGGTTCTCCGATGTTTCCCGCGACGACGACATTTTTGTAGTGCGCTTTCAGGATCTCTCCGACAAGCGCTGTCGTTGTTGTCTTGCCGTTTGTGCCGGTAATTGCCGCGATTTTTCCCTTGGAGGCCTGGTATGCCAGCTCCAGCTCGCCGATCACGGGGATGCGGGCCTGATCCAGCAATGCGATAAAGCTGCTGTTCATCGGAATGCCCGGGCTCATGACTGCCAGCTGTATCCCTCTTAAGTCGACGGGATGAAGCTCACCGCACAGGAAGGTCACTTTATCATCAGCGCCGAAATTTGACATAACACTTTTTCTGTCTGTATCGGCGTTGCTGTTATACAGCAGCACTTCGCCGTTCATCGCAAGGACCATTTTTGCAGCCGCAATTCCGCTCTTACCGGTCCCTGCTATAAATACCTTACTTTCTTTCATGGTTTTTCCCCGCATTTATCTTAAACTTCATGCCAACTTCGTTGGCACTACGCATACATGAGCTAACGCACACATGGAATGAGCGCTCGTTACAACTCGCTGCATTCCATAGTGAAAGTAACACTCGAGCTGCGTCTTCGACTTGCTCAGCTAAAGCATCCATCTCATAACGGATCGCTTCGCTCTCCTATGAGATTGGATCGTTAACTTTCATAGTAAACGGCTATGCTAAGCTCGCGTAGACCTTCGGTCTTAGCTCGCTAAGCGCCGCGTCATACATGAAAGTAACACTCGAGCTGCGTCTTCGACTTGCTCTCGTTAACTTTCATAGTAAACTTCGTGACAGCTGCGCTGTCACTACGCATACATGAAAGCAGCGCATCCCCTTCGCCCACTTGGGCTCGGCTCGCTGGCTTTCATAGTAAATAAGATGCACCGACAAGCGCGGCGCCGCATAACAGAATCGTTATTATTGTGAAAGCAGCTACGATCCTGGTCTCAGAGTTGCCAAGCAGTTCAAAGTGATGATGGATCGGCGCCATTTTAAAGAAACGCTTTCCATGTGTCGCCTTGAAATAAGTGACCTGAATGATTACGGAAAGGACTTCGGCCATATAGATCAGGGCAATGACCGGAAG
>JAFUAE010000176.1 GCA_017460845.1 Lachnospiraceae bacterium | reverse complement strand
GACAGCAAATTAACGTCCAGTTTTGTGGGCGGCAATTACAATATTGTCCCCTACTATTTTGGCAGCTGCCGGCGTTTTGGTTTACCTGAGCTCGCGTTTTGCGACGGCCCGCGGGGTGTCGTCAGCGGCCACAGCACCTGTTTTCCTGTCGCTATGGCCTGCGGCGCGACTTTTGATCGGGACCTTGAACGTGAGGTCGGCCATGTGATCGGCAGAGA
Organism: Lachnospiraceae bacterium; assembly: GCA_017460845.1. GTDB lineage: Bacteria > Bacillota > Clostridia > Lachnospirales > Lachnospiraceae > Avilachnospira. The sequence goes on along the minus strand of JAFUAE010000176.1, from coordinate 13,320 downwards.
GATCCGGGGAAACGGCGGCAGCTTTTTCGGCGGAGACTGTATGAACGTGCCCTATAACCCCGGCGCCGGGCGCAGCCAGGAATCCTTCAGCGAGGACAGCTATCACATGGGCGAGATGGCCGTGGCTCTGATGGAGGGCGTTCAGGCCGAGGGTGTTGTGGCCTGTGCCAAACACTTTGCCTTAAACAGCATGGAGCGCTCCCGCTTTAAGGTCAGCGTTACCGCGGACAAACGGACGGAGCATGAGGTCTACCTGCCGCATTTCAAAAAAGTCGTGGAGGCAGGCGCAGGATCTGTGATGAGCGCCTACAATCTCTATCAGGGAGAAAAATGCGGTCACAACACATACCTTTTGCGCCATGTGCTGAAGAACAAATGGGATTTTGACGGCTTTGTCATCAGCGACTTCCTTATGGGCGTGACGGATACGGTCGGCGGGATCACCGGCGGCTGTGATGTGGAGATGCACGTGACCCGCCAATACAGCGAGAAGAAGGTCAAAAAGGCTCTGGCGGAAGGGAAGATTTCCGAGAGACAGATCGACGAGGCCTGCCTGCGCATCATCCGCACAACGCTCGCCTTTGAAGAGCAGAGAAACGCGCTGCCGAAGCTGGACGCCTCCGTCCTTGCCTGCAAAGAACACACGCAGCTTGCAAGGCGCGTGGCATCGGAAGCTGTGACGCTGCTGAAGAACAAAGACGAACTGCTGCCGCTGTCAAAGCAGGCCCGGGTGGTCTTTCTGGGCGATCTGACAAAGGTGGAAAACATCGGCGACCATGGTTCCAGTATGGTGCGTCCGCCCTATATCAAGACGATCCTGGACGCCATGAAGGAAGAGTACGGCGATGTGCGCTTCGACTTCGTGGCTACCGGAGAAGTCAATAAGAAAGCCGCGCTGATCCGCAGCGCGGACGCGGTGGTCATCACGGCGGGGATGCGCCATGGCGACGAGGGCGAATTCGCCTATATTATGGGCGGCGACCGAAAGAGCCTCAGGCTGCATGACAATGAACTCCGTATGATTCACCAGGCGGCTTCCCTCAATGCCAATACCGCGGTGATCCTCATGGGCGGCAACGTCATCATGACCCATGACTGGCAGGATAAGGTCAAGGCGATTCTCTTTGCCTACTATCCCGGCATGGAGGGCGGTGGCGCGATCTGCGATGTCCTGTTCGGCAAAGTCAACCCCTGCGGGAAGCTGCCGTTTGCGATCGCACAGGACGAGAAGGACTACCCCCAGGTCAATTGGAACACCAAGCAGCAGCACTACGGTTACTGGCATGGCTATCAGAAGCTGGACAAAGACGGCAAAAAGCCTGATTTTCCTTTTGGCTTCGGCTTGAGTTATACCAGCTTCGCGATGAGTGAGATGGGGCTGGAAAGCAACGACGATGAGAAAGCTGTCTTCACGGCAAGCGTTACGAATACCGGCGACCGGGAAGGCGCACAGGTTGTGCAGGTCTATGTGAGCTTCCCGGAGAGCCCCGTTACCCGCCCGGTGCGTACCTTGATGGGCTTTGAAAAGGTCTTTCTGAAGCCCGGCGAGAGTAAAAAAGTGCTGATTCAGGTCAACAAGAAGGAACTCGGTTGGTACGATGAAAAAGCCGACTGCTTCCAGTATGATGCGGCTTACACCGCCTGTATCGCGACTGATGAACAGAGCATGTGCAGCGAGACGATCCGTTTTTGATTTGTTAAGAAGATTCGTATTTGTCCTTTCTCTGTCCGCGGCAGCCGAATGCATTTGAAGTCGGCTGCCGTCCAAAAAAACTAAAGTAAGGAGCTGACAAAAATGGCTGCAAACGCTAATGTCAAAGAAAAGACGTACCTTAGGTGGTATAACAAGTTGGGGTATGGATCCGGTGACCTCGCTGCTAACATGGTATATGCTCTTTTAACGAGCTTTGTCATGATCTATCTTACATTTCATGTATCTTTGCTTACGGTGATTGTGGCCTCCATTATCCTGCTGCTCCTTACACAGTTGAATGTCGAGAAGGCAAATGCCGATTGGGATGCCGCGCATGGCAAAGAGCAATAACGGCTTAAGATTATGTGAAGAGAGGAGAGCTTCATGAAAAAGATTCCCTTTAATGACAACTGGATCTGTTTCCGGAATGGCCAGCGCGGGAAAGCGCAGGCAGTGTTTCTTCCTCATGATGCCATGATCCGGGAGAGAAGAGATTCACTGTGTGACAACAGCTACAATACCGGATATTATCCGGGCGGGAAATATGTCTATGAAAAGACCTTCCGGATGAATGATGCCTGGAAAGGGCAGGAGCTGCTGCTGGAATTCGAAGGTGTCTACAGAAACTGCCAGGTACTGATTAACGGAGCTCCGGCGGGCGCTCATCGTTACGGCTACGGAGAATTCACCATACATCTCAGCGATTACCTGCTCGAAGGACAAGACAATACCGTAACAGTGATTGTCGATAATTCTCAAACTCCGAACTCCCGCTGGTACTCCGGCAGCGGAATCACGCGAAGCGTCAACCTTCTTGTCGGCGGAAACACGCATATTGCCCCTGACGGGGTTCGAATCCATACGCAGAAGCTCACGGATGACAGCGCACTGCTGCATCTTGCTGTCAATGTGGAAAACGCCGGGGCGGAAGAGATTGAGGTTGTCACGCAGATTTTTTTTCAAGATGAGCTTGTTGCCGCCGCATCAGGTCGTGATACCACGGTAAGCATTTCTGCGCCCCATCTGTGGAGCGATAAGACCCCCTGCCTTTATACTGCGATCACAAGGCTGCAGAGCGATGGACGAGTTTTGGACGAGCATTCTTCCCGCTTCGGGATACGCACAGTGGAAGTGTCTCCGGAAAAGGGCTTATTAATCAACGGGACAAGGGTCTTTCTCAACGGCGGCTGTGTGCACAATGACAACGGCGTCATTGGAGCGGCCGCTTATGAAGCGGCGGAGCGCCGCAGAATCCGCATTCTGAAGGAGGCGGGTTTTAACGCGATACGCAGTGCGCACAACCCCATTTCCCGTGCAATGCTGGACGCCTGCGACGAATACGGGATGTATGTCATGGATGAAGCTTTTGACATGTGGTTCTCCCGAAAAACAGCTTATGATTACGCCGCCGATTTCAGAGACACCTGGGGGCAGGAAGTCGATGCCATGGTCAAAAAGGATTTCAACCATCCTTCCGTGATCCTGTACTCCATCGGAAATGAGATCATCGATATTGCTTCCCCAAGGGGCGCCGTTATGGCAAGGCTGCTTCATGAGCAAATCAAAAAGCAGGATGACACGAGAAAGACGATCATTTGTGCAAATCTGCTTTCAGCTATGAGCGCGAAAACCACCAACGCCTCCATTGACGAGGTTGATCCCCTTGAAACGATCGCGGGCGCCAACACTTTGCTGGAGAACAAGAATTCAAATGCGCTCCTCAAAGCTCTGGATAAGACTTTTGGAATTCTTACGGAAACTTCGTTTGTGGAGAAAAAACTGGCTGCTGTCTTTGACGCTGTTGATGTGGCCGGATATAATTACTGTGTCAATGCTCCCCGTTCGGATCACCGCAAAGGGCGGAGCCGGGCAGACTGCGCATCAGAGACTTATCCGCACGATATTATCGACAATTATGCCAGCTATCAGAAGTATCCCAATATGATCGGCGACTTTGTATGGACAGGATGGGACTACATCGGCGAGGCGAGTATCGGAGAGTGGGATTACGGCGACTTGAGCCACGGACTGTACAAGCCTTATCCTGCGCTGCTGGCGGGATGCGGCCTGGTCGATATCACCGGACATGTGACACAGCAGGCTTACTTCCGGCAGATCGTTACCGGCCTGCGCGGCGAGCCCTATCTGACTGTCCGTCCGTTATCCGTCTCTGATCTTCCTTGCAGAAAGTCGATCTGGAAACAATATGACGGGATTCACAGCTGGTCATGGAGCGGCTATGAAGGATGCAAGGCCACCGTTGAGGTCTATTCCGATGGCGCCTTTGTGGAGCTCTTCCTCAACGATCGTTCTTTGGGAAAGAAAAAAGTTCAAAACTATTGCGCAAGCTTTGAAGTCCCCTACCAGCCCGGTAATCTGCTGGCAGTTGCCTATAACAAAGCCGGTAAAGAAACAGGTCGGGATCAGCTGAATACTGCCTCCGACACTCTTCGCCTCAGCCTGAACGCGGAAAAAGATCAGCTTAGCCCGGATCCGTCCGATCTCTTGTATCTGAATATATCTTTTACAGATGGAAACGGCGTCATCAAACCGCTGGAAGATAAAACGATCGAGGTAACTGTTCAGGGCGTCGGCTGTCTCATGGGACTTGGGAGCGCTAGACCGATTACAAAGGATGAATTTGCCTCATCCCGCTGCCAGACTTATATGGGCAGAGCACTGGCTGTTCTGCAGACGTTGGGAACAGAAGGGGATATTACTGTTACCGTAACATCCGATAATATGAGCGAAAGTCTGATTATTCCTGTTAGGAAGGCCTGATATCAACACGCTTCATTCTGGGAATCTCTATCAGCTTTTTACCTATGTGAAAAACAAGGAGCATGAGCTTGCCGAGACTGGCCAAAGTTATATTCAGAACGTGTTCAAAGAACAGTACGGCATAACCCCAATGCAGTTCTGGAAGGAAAACAAGAAAGCTGCATAAAAGGATTTATCCCCTGAGCGAGTTCAAAAACTTGCTCAGGGGATAAATTTCTCCTCGGCAAAACGCTCGCTCAGCTTCCTTTTCATTAGTGATGTGAATGGCCAGCCTGACCCTGTGGCTTTTCATGGAGGAGGCTCTCGAAGTGCGTTTGCCCATTGACGAAGTAAGCACAGTGCGTTTGCCTATAGACGAAGCACTCACAGTGCTCTTACCTCTTGTCTGGAAATCTGCTTGTACAGGCTCCGCAGCAGATTTATCATAAGGCTCCGCAGTCACAATTGCAGCCTTCCTTGCCAACAGCATCGAGAGAATATAGTAATAGCTGTCGTCATCGAAGGATATGAGTTTATCGCCGGCATAGATTCGGGCACCGCGCAAATTGCAGGGAGTCCTGTCTAAGAGTTTTTCAGTAGTTCTGCCTTCAAGTATATAGAAGGTGAGCTCCGCCTCATTCCGAGTTTCTTTCCGCACTTCATCGCAGACCTTCCGCAGACATTCCAGAGGACGGATATAGTCCTGAACCAGGAGATGGAATACCGTCTTTATTTTCTCCGGGCATTCCTGTGTGAGCCGCCGCGCTTCAGCCAGGATGCTCCTGAGGAACAAGTCCCGGAGCCTGTGTCCGGATGGTAGCGATGGAGCAGTGCATGGTATTTTCTTTTGATCGTGATCTGTGTATCCCCGGCTTTTATGCCGAGCACAGAATAAGCTTCCTGTAAGGTCATATAAGCTTCCTGTAAGGTCAAGTTTCTTTTGCCTGTTCTTTAGAGAATTCTTTATGCCAGCATCTCCAGAAAATACCGGAACGCAGCATCCTGCAGGTGATCCTTTCTGTAGATGAAGACAGTATCCAGTTCTGAAAACTCGTCACCGACAGGATATTCCCGCATTAACCCGCTGTCAATATCATGGAGCGGATAGACGAACGGAGAGATTTGCTGAGGACACTATTATGTCGCCAATATAGCTTCAGCGAATTTTGAAAGTAAGGCATAAAAACAGGCCGTCCGAAAGGGCGGCCCGTTTGCATATTATCATTGATTACCAGCCTGTGCCGAAATCCGTGATCACATATTTCTGCTCGCTGGTCGTATCCTCATTTTTGCGAAGGACGCCGAGCCTGAAGACATCCTTGATCCAGCCGGACTCTTCGTCATATTCGCCGTTGGGGATCAGCAGAAGATTGATGTCAGCTCCCTCTGAGGGATGCAGCTCATAATGCACCTCGAAGGCGACCTCATTCATACCGAGGTTCATTTCCCTGACAGGTTCCAAAGCCTGCTCATCTTCGTAAGAGTACATCTTGTCGACATAGATCCTTGCATCGTTGACCTGATCTCCGTAGATCTCCTCAAACTTGTACTGCAGAGCAACTTTGATCTGGTATTCCGCTTCCTTGAGGTTGTCCTTAAGCGGTATGTTGCTTCCGGCAGTGCCGTACTGCTCGCTCTTCGGAACATTTGCTGTCGCCTCTGTGGCCTCACTCTCAGCGGCGGCAGCCGCAGCCTCCTCCTCAGCAGCCGCATTGTCAGCTTCGGCAGCTTCAGAGCCTTCTACTACGGCCTCTGCGGCCTCAGCTTCAGCTGCCGCATCAGCAGTCTCTGTCTCCGAAGCTTCAGCAGCCACTGCCTCAACAGCTTCCGTCTCTGTCCCTTCGTCAGACGCTGCGGCATCTTCTGCCGGAGCAGCTGCCTCGGCAGTATCCGCTTTCGCTGCAGGCTGTGCGGAGCCGCATGCAGACAGGCAGATCGCTGTGATCAGGGCAGCAGCAATATGTATATATCTATTTTTCATAATAAAAACCTCCTTGACTAAATACGAGCAGAACGATCCTGTCCTGTTCAAGCCTATACTAAGTCCGAAGAAGTGAAATTGCAAGTCAGGGGAATACTCTTTTACTATAATGTTTCTTGGGATAAAATTGAGTAAACCGGCTTTGTGTTTCAAGGCATGGTAAAGAGTGACTAAAGGAGGCGGAAGAGATGTCTAAGAACGGCACGAGGACGATCTCACTTATTCTTAAAATAACTGTTGTCATTTCGGCAATCGTCGGGACGATCCTGAGCGCCCTGGCGGGGCGGGTTGCATTTATGGGCGGCAGCAGGGTCTTTATGTATTTTACGATCCAGTCGAATATAGCAGTGGCGCTGATCAGTCTGATCGGCATCATCAAAATGCTCCGTGAGCAGCAATACTCACACACCTGGTATGTGATCCAGTTCGTGGGCGCGGTCGCGATCACGCTGACCGGAATGGTGTTCTGCTTTGTTCTTGCGCCGACGATGGGAAAATACGCCTGGAATCTTCAGAATGTTCTCACGCATGTGGCCGTTCCGGTCGCCGCGGTCGCAGATATGTTTGTCTCAGGCAAAAACAGCACGATGGGGAAAAAGGGTATTCTCTATGTCACACTCCCGCCTCTTGCCTATGCGCTGTATGCCGGGATCGGATATGCCGCCGGATGGGAGTTCTCCAGAGGAAAGAACTATCCGTATTTTTTCCTGAACTGGGGGAGTCCTGCAGGAGCTTTCGGATTTACAAGGGAGCTGCCGTTTATGGGCTGTGTCTGGTGGATCATCGCGCTGCTGATCTTCCTGATCCTGACCGGGAGGCTTTACCTGTTCATCCTGGATCTCATCAGGAAAAAGCAGGATCCAGCCTGTCGCTGATATCAGAATAAAAGAGGTTCCTGCCAATTACTGACGTAAGGCAGCGTTATATCACTGACACAGTTTGATCGGTACTGTGCTTATTATTTCATGTCAGAAGCATCTGTCGTATAATGATAGATAGCTTCTGATTTTTTAAATTATTAGCATACCGGGAGAATAGTGAGAAAAATGTGCCGATGCACATTTTTCATCACTAAATTTAAGCCGCAAGCGTCTCAAATTCCGATTCAGGAGAATTCGCCTGCGCGAATTCTCCTGCGGGATGCCTTCGCTGACGCTTCGGCATGGGAGAAAATATGCCAGCAATCGGAGTACTGATAAAGCCTGCCTCCGGCGCCTGCAACATGCACTGTGACTACTGTTTTTACTGCGACGAGGCTGCCAAGCGGACCATCGCCTCTTACGGGATGATGAGCCAGAGGACGCTTAAAAATGTGATCAAGCGCACGCTCCTAAGGGCGGAGGGAATGTATTCCCTGGCCTTTCAGGGTGGGGAGCCTACGCTCTGTGGCCTTGCCTTTTTCGAGGATGTGATCCGCTTTATTAAACAGTACAACCAGAATCACTGCAGGATCCAGCTGGCGCTGCAGACGAACGGCTACGGCATTAACAGGGAGTGGGCTGAGTTTTTCGCGAAAAACAATTTTCTCCTGGGAATTTCCGTGGACGGCACAGAGGAGATCCATAACTGTTACAGACACGGCAATAACGGGGGCAACAGTTATGAGCACGCGATGAATGCGATCCGCCTCTTTGAGGAGTGCGGCGTCGAATACAACATTCTCACGGTCGTACATCGCAGAACAGCTGAGAATATAAAGGAGATCTATAAAGAATACAGGGCGAGGGGATGGAACTATATGCAGTTCATCACGTGCCTGGATCCGCTGGGAGAACCCCGCGGACAGAAGGAGTATTCCCTTCTTCCCGAGACCTACGGGCAGTTCCTGATCGATCTGTTCGATCTCTGGTTTGAGGATCTTAAAAATAATGACGCGCCTTTTATCAGGCAGTTTGAGAACTACGTCGGGATCCTGCTCGGATATGAGCCTGAATCCTGCGAACAGAGAGGAATCTGTGATATTCAGAACGTCGTCGAGGCGGACGGAAGCGTTTATCCCTGCGATTTCTATGTGCTGGATGAGTTCTGTCTCGGAAATCTCAACGAGGACCTGCTGCCGGCAATCTATGAGCGCCGCGGAAAGATCGGATATGTGGAGAGGTCCCGAAACCATCCGGCGGAGTGTAAGAGCTGCCCTTATTTCATGCTGTGCCGAGGCGGATGCTATCGAAGCCGTATGACAGCCCCGGATCCGGACGGCCTTAACTATTTTTGCCCTGGGTACAAGATGTTCTTTGACAGCTGCGGAGAGAAACTCAGGCAGGCCGCTGAGATCTACAGGAAGCGGATGCAGCACTGATCTAAAGAAGTGGATACAGCGATGATTTACAAGAAGCAGATACAGTGATGATCTAAAGAAAGCGGATACAGCGGTGATCTAAAGAAGCGGATGCAGCGATGATTTACAAGAAGCAGATATAGCGATGATTTATTGATTTCAGAGGTCTGTTGCGATACAATTTTTAGTGTGGCCTGCATCGTGCAGAACACTGAAAATGGTGTGATCTATGCATGCCTGCGCAGTCATCTGCGTCATTCCTATATGCTGCCATGTGCGGCGATATCAGGAAGATAATTATTGTTTTAGGAAAGGAGAACATTATGAAAAAGAAAGTGACAGTCAGACGGGTTTTAGCACTGCTGCTTATCTGTGTACTCATGCTGGCAGCATGCGGTAAGAAAAAGAAGGATGCTGAGCCGGAGGCCGAGGCAGCTGCTGCAGCAGAAGAGGCAGCAGCAGTAGAGGAAGAGGTTCCTGCAGAGGAACCCGAGCCGGTCGATGACGGCATTCTCGAGAATGGCCTGTTCTCGATCACGATCCCCGAGCAGTTTATCGGCGGCTACGAGGCTGAGACCAGTGATAACACCATTACTGTTTTCGATAAGGCTTCCAAAGAGGCAAACTGCGGCGGATACGTTTTCGGCGTCGAGGCATATGAGAATCCAGATGATTATGCGATGGCTCCAGGCATCGTCAAGATCGGTGAGCTGACAGGCGGCGACGGAAAGCTTTACGATATCGTTCTCAGCCATCCGACGGATGTCCAGTATGATTTCAATAACGAAGAGACCCAGAAGTTCTACAAGGATTTCTATGAGGCTAGCGAAGAGATCGCGAATGCACTGGTCAGCACGGACGGCGGCAGCTATACTGCCGGCGCCGGAATGAAGGGCGAGGAGCTTTATCAGGACGTTCTTGCGAAATACGTGACAGCATTTACCGAGGAGTGGGACGCTGATCAGTACGCCGAGGAAGAAATGAGCCCGATGTACTATGCAATGACCATCATGGGCGAGACAGATCTTCTTAACAAGATCGGCTATGTTTATCAGGATATTAACAGTGATGGAATCGAAGAACTGCTGATCGGTGAGATCGCGGAAGGTGACTGGAAGGGCGTTGTTTACGATATTTATACAATGGTCAACAGAGAGCCCGCTCATGCCGCTTCCGGATTCGGCAGAAACAGGATCTACGTTACGGAGAGTGATACTGTCTGCATCGAGTATTCCAACGGAGCTGCTGACAGCGGATGCTATTTCGCCTATCTTGAAAACAACAAGGGAAATCTGTATCCCGAGGTCGCCTTTAAGGTCGAGGTCGCTGAAGATGAGACTCTGAAATATCTCGCCGGATACGGCATCAATGATGACGGCGAGTGGCAGTGGGAAGAGCTCACAGAGGAAGACTGGAATCAGCGCCTTTCCAACTTTGGCGAGTACAACCGCTTTGATTACATTCCTCTGGCAGAGGTCGCTGCAGAGCTGATGCCCGCAGAGGAAGAGGCTGCAGAGGCTGCAGAAGGCGAAGAGGCAGCAGAAGCTGCAGAAGGCGAAGCAGCTGCAGAGGCTGCAGAAGGTGAAGAAGCTGCTGAAGCTGCGGAGGGCGAAGAGGCTGAGGCAGGTGAGGTCGAGACGATCGGTCTTGCAAATCCCTGGACGGATTCCACAGAGGAAGAAGCTTCCAAACTGGTTCCTGTTTCCTTCGTACTCCCTGAGGGCGCAGAGAACGCTGCATGGAGCGTTATGGAGAACACAGACGGCGAGCCGCTTGTCCAGATGACTTTCGACTATATGGACATGACCTTTACCGCAAGAGAGCAGGCAGGTGCTGCAGAGGATGCAGATATCGCAGGCATGTTCTATGAGTGGGATTCCACAGAGGATACAGAACTGGCAGGCTGGGAGCTTCCCGCAAAGGTCAGCGTGGCAGCAGGCGATAATGAGACTGCTGAGCTCTGCACATGGTTTGATGCAGAGAATAAGACAGCTTACTCTCTTGGCGTAACAGCTGCAGATCTGGACGGATTTGATATCCGGGCTGTTGCTGAGGCACTTTGCAAGGCTGAGTAAGGTATAAAAAGCTCAGTGTACTGATGCTTGTAAGATCGTATTTGAGCCGGGCTTTGGTCCGGCTCATTCTTTTAAAGTGATCGCATATTTTTGAGGAGGAAAAACCATGATCCGCAGAGCAGATAGTTGCGAAATCGAATACAGGGAGCACATGAGAGACGGTGACGGCACAGTAAAGCTGACACATCTGATCACAGCTCCTTCGGAACTCAATGACAAAGGCAGGCTGTTTTCCAGGATCACGCTGGAGCCCGGCTGCAGCATCGGCTATCACATTCATGATAAGGATGCAGAGCTGTTCTATATCTTAAAGGGGACAGGCGAGTACAATGATAACGGCGAGATCAGGACCGTGTATCCCGGTGATGTGACGATCTGCCCTACCGGCGAGGGACATGGCATTGCGAACAGGACGGAAGAGGTCCTGGAATTTGTGGCAGTCATCGTTTACGCCTGACAAGGATGTGATAAAGTCAACGTGGCGAAGGCAACGTGACGAAAACAACGTGATATAGGCAACGTGACGAAAACTACGTGACGAAGACAACGCGGTGAAACACCTGGCAGCTTCGGAGATTAAAAGAATGCGAGATTTTACGATCAGAACACAGCAGGATCTTGAAAACGCGGTAGAAGAGTTCGGGATCCTTCCGTTTTTTTCAAACTCAATTCCCGGATTTTCCATCGAAGAACATACGCCGGCCGAGATCTGGTTTACAGAGGAACCCGGTCCATGGGAGTGGAAGGGACCTGTGATCAGGGCTACCGGCTGCGCCTACGGCAAATTCTTTGAGCACAAAGCCGCTTATATCAGCAGGAAATGGTTTCCGGATTTTGCCAATTTCCGCAGGGACGGGTATGACTTTGACGCGCGTTTTGACGATGAACTGGCGCCCTACAAAGATAACGCGCTGTATACGCTGCTGGATGAAAATGCGCCGGTACTCTCCAGAGACTTAAAGCGCCTGGGGCACTACGGCAAAAAAGAAAACAGCGGTTTCGATACGATCATCAGCCGGCTGCAGGCCCAGTGCTATGTCGTGACTTCCGATTTTGTCTATATGAAAGACCGGTACGGCAAGGAATACGGCTGGGGAGTGGCAGAGTACTCCACCCCGGAAAAAATGATGGGGGAGGAGTTTACTTCGAGAGTCTATCAGCGCTCACCTGAGGAATCCTTCAGGGTCATACTGGAACATTTAAAGGAATTATTCCCGGAAGTGGATGAGAAGAGACTGACGCGATTCCTGTCCGGCTCCGGCAGCGCACCGAAAGCGCAGGCCGGCGAGGAGAAGAACTGGCTGATCCCCTCAAATCCGAAGATGTACGATATCATCAAAGGGTTTGAAAACACGGATGTTCACGAGTGGACACAGTCCAATCCCAACATCCGGATCGGGGATATCATTTACATGTATGTCGGAGTTCCGGTCGGCGCTGTGCTGTTTAAATGCCAGGTCGAGGATGTCAATATTCCATGGCAGACAGAGCGCGGAATGAAGACGCTGATGCGCCTTAGAAAGCTCAAGACATATTCCAGGGATAAACTGACCAGGGAACGGATGCGGGAACTGGGCGTCGTCAACTGCAGAGGACCCAGGTTCATGCCCGCTGAGCTCATTAACGAGCTGGAAAAATAACAGATTCATTCTATTTTTTGTTCAGCAATAACAGACACTCTGCCTCTTCAGAAGGGTTCGAGATCACGGCAGTAGCCAAAACCTCACAGGGCGGGTTCTGTTCGACTGCCTCAATAGCTTCTGTGACAGCTGCCACATCTCCGCTGACAAATACGGTCACGTGACCTCCGCATTTGGTGTTTTTGGCTTCATAGGTCACATCCGCAGTTTTTACGAGTTTATCGACGACCAGGATCGCATTTGCGCTTCCGAGGGTCTCTACCAGTCCAAGTGCCTGAAACATAAGGCTGCCTCCTTCTCTTTATTTGTTGATCGTCATCTGGGCCGCAAGCTCTGTCCCTTCATCAGGAGAAGCGATCACGGTGCGGGAGACGATCTTTGCGCCGCGCCTCTCAGCCATAGCCAGCGCTGCCTCCATTGCGGCATTTACGTCGGCAACCATGCCGCGCATCTTGACGCAGGCGCCGCTCTTAAGACGGTTTCTTTCAATGGACTGGATACGTACATCCGCGGCCTTGGCGGCGGCATCCAGGGCGACGAAGCACTCCAGATAACTGTCCAGTTCAAATACGCCGATCGCCATTCCGCTGTATTCGGATTTTGCTGTCTCTGAACTCATAAATAGGATCCTCCGATGCTGCACAATACTGCATGCTCTGACTAACATACTACATGCTATAAATTATATACCGTATTTTAAACGCATATTACATTCAGATATTATATTGTATTAAAAACAAACCGATGTGTCACGAACTTTTTGCGAATTCAGTTTCTTTTCAAGAATAGAAATATTGAAATGAGATTGAAAACATAGCTGGCGAATTCTCCTGACTTCAGTCGTGAGTTAGCCAGCAGTAGAGTGTCTGAAAACAGGTAGAAAAAGCTAACAT
>JAFUAE010000175.1 GCA_017460845.1 Lachnospiraceae bacterium | reverse complement strand
TTAATGTACAGTCCTTAATGGACAGGCCTTAATGTACAGTCCCTAATGGACACGATACCAGTTCAATATCTGACTGCCTTCATGCTGTTAATTCAGCATTTCCAAACACCTAATATTATTTAAAGGAGACCACCTATGACCCAATCCACTACCGGCGCATTCCGCGGCGATGATAAATACGTAGCATCCGAGGACCTGCTGTCCACCGTCAACATTGCCATGGCACTGGAAAAGCCGCTGCTGATCAAGGGCGAGCCAGGCACAGGCAAGACCAAGCTGGCGGAAGCTGTCGCACATGCGCTCGGCAAGAAGCTGATCATATGGAATATCAAGTCCACGACCAAGGCACAGGACGGCCTTTATGTTTATGATGTCGTGCAGAGACTGTACGACAGCCAGTTCGGCACACACGGCGTTGACGACATTGCCCACTATATCAAGCTCGGCAAACTGGGAGAGGCATTTTCCGCCGACGACCAGGTCGTGCTGCTGATCGATGAGATCGACAAGGCTGATATCGAGTTCCCCAACGATCTGCTCTGGGAGCTGGACCAGATGGAATTCAACATTCCCGAGACGGGAGAGACCATCCGCGCAAAGCACAGACCCATCGTGATCATTACCTCCAATGCGGAGAAGGAACTTCCGGATGCGTTCTTAAGAAGATGCATTTTCCATTACATCGAGTTCCCGGACCAGGAGCAGATGGCGGAAATCATTAAGGTTCATTTTAAGGATCTGGATGAGAAGCTGGTGCACCAGGCGATGACGGCGTTTTACATGATCCGCCAGATCAGGGGAATTGATAAGAAGCCGAGCACCTCTGAGCTGATCGACTGGATCAGGGCGCTTTCCGTAAGCGGCGTGGATCCGAGCCTGATCGAGACCAGGATCCCGTTTGCGGGCGTGCTGCTCAAGAAGGATAAGGATATGGAAACGCTCAGCAGAGCAGTGAAGATCTGAAGAGACCAGGGGAAACACCATGTTTCTGAACTTTTTCTACACTTTAAGAAAAAATGGGCTGGACGTTTCACTGAATGAGTGGATGACGCTGATGGACGCGCTGGAAAAAGGCCTGCATAATCAGAGCTTTACCGGCTTTTACCATCTGGCGCGGGCAATCGTGGTCAAATCAGAGGTCGAGTTCGACAAATTTGACCAGACCTTTGTGGAAGTCTTTAAAGGCGTGCCGTATGAAGGTCCCGTACCGGATGAGGTCATGCAGTGGCTGCTTCATCCGAAGGAGGATCTGCAGAGGGACTTCGCGGATGAGAAGCTTCTCGGGAAATTCGGTATGTTCGACGACCAGGAGTTCGAGGATCTGCTGAGGCGCATGCAGGAAACCCTGGAGAAGCAGGACGGCGAGCATAACGGCGGAAGCAAATGGGTCGGCACGCAGGGACGTACGGGCTACGGCAACAGCGGCTGGTATCCGAACGGCATCCGGATCGGCGGAGAGAGTATGCACAAGACTGCAATGTCCGTGGCTACAGAACGCAATTTCCGTGATTTCCGCACGGACAAGGTCCTGGATGACAGGCAGTACCAGATCGCCTTCCGCAAGCTCAGAAGCTTCGTTTCAGACGATCCCTTTGCCGAGAAGGTACTGGATATCGAGGGCACCATTGAAGATACCGGAAATAATGCCGGCGTGCTCAAGATCCGCATGAAGAATCCGAGAAAGAATGCGGTGAAGCTCCTGCTCCTGATGGACAGCGGCGGATCCATGGACTGGTACAGCAGTATGTGCAACACGCTGTTCCAGGCTGCGACGAAATCCAATTTCTTCAAGGAACTCCACACCTATTATTTCCACAACTGTATCTATGACAAGCTCTATATGACACCGGAGCTTTACGGTAAGGATTCCGTGACGACGGACTGGCTGCTGAATAATTACGGCAGCGAATATAAGGTCATTATTGTCGGAGACGCGGCAATGAATCCGCACGAGCTTGCGGAGCGGCGCTATGACTGGCGTACCCGGACCTATGATGAGAATACCGGCCTTGACAGGCTCTACAGCCTGAAGGATCAGTATCCCTATCTGATCTGGCTCAATCCCGAGCCGCTGCCGCAGACCAGGAATTACTGGTCCCAGACGCATCTGGAGCTGGCCAAGATCTTCAATATGTATGATCTGTCGGTGGACGGCCTGGAGAAGGGGATCAAGGCACTGATGGCGCGGAAATAAGTGCCGCTGCGGCGTGAACCGCCGGCAGCAAAAGCAGAGAAGGCTGAAAAAAAGAGAAACTGAACGGGGCTCCATAACGGACCCCGTTTTCTGTGTGCTTTCTGCCTTTTTTATTGTCCGTAACCTCTGAACTGTCTGAGCACGTCCTGCATCTGCCCGGCGCTGATGAACTGCGGGGTGCCGATACAACTCGCCTGATACTGAAGTCTCGCGCAGTATTCGAGATCAACGGCGAGTGAATAGGCTTTGGAAATGTCCTTCCCGCAGCAAAGGATGCCATGGTTGGCCAGCAGCACCGCATTATCTGATCCGCAGAAATTGACTGCGGTTTCAGCAAGCTCTTCGGAACCGAACAGCGCATAAGGCGCACAGCGGACCTCCGGCGCACCTGCACCCGCAATTGCGAAATGCACCGCACGGATCGGCTCGTGAAGTACGGCAAAGGTCGTGCAGTACAGGGAGTGGGTGTGGACCACGGCGTTGATATCCGGACGTTTGCGGTAGAAGAGCGTGTGCAGCGCCCATTCGCTGGAGGGTCTGCGCTTACCGTCAATGACATTTGCATCCAGGTCTGTTACAACAATATCCTCCGGCGTCAGGGAATCGTAGTCCATGCCGGACGGGCTGATCGCCAGCATACTGCGGTCCCCGCTGCAAATGCTTAAGTTGCCGCTGGTACCGGGGCAGAGCCCGGAGCTTTTCAGCAGCTTTCCGCATTCAACTATGAGCTCTCGCTCTTTCTGCATTTTCATAGACTTAGTAATACTCCTGGAAACCGCCGTCAAAATAATGAGCCAGTTCACCGGGGCGGTATACGCCCTTATCGGTCACGAGCCCGGTGATCAGCTCCGGAGGCGTTACGTCGAAGGCAGGGTAGAGGCCGTGTACTGCCTCCCGGCAGTTTCTGATACCGCGGGCGGACAGTACCTGCTCGGGATCCCGCATTTCAATCGTAATGTCATCCTTCGTCTGCTTTGTAATGTCCGGCAGACCTGTCACATAGAAGGGCAGGCCGAAATGACGGCAGAGTATGGCAATCTGGAAGGTTCCGACCTTATTGGCGACATAGCCGTCCAGCGTCATCACGTCGCAGGCGGAGGTAAAGAGGTCGATGCCGCGATTCTGCATGGTCCATGCGATCAGGTTGTCGCTCACGACGGTCGTATCGATCCCCATATCCGAAAAACAGCTCGCAGTCAGGCGCGCGCCCTGGAAAAACGGCCGGGTCTCGGCGCAGACTGCGCTGAAATGCTTGCCGCTCCGCTTTGCCGCGCGTGTTACGGTGCCGATGATCGTCTCCCCGTAGCACTGTGTCAGGATCGTTCCGCCTTCCGGGATCAGGTCACAGAGATGATCCCCGACGATCTGCATGGTCGAATAGCGGCGGTTCAGGGATTCTATGGTCCTGTTGAAGCAGGCCTCCGCCGTGCTGCGGCCTTCTTTGAGAGCCTTCAGGGCAGCGTCCAGACAGTGTCCCGTGACTTTGCCGTAGCGGTGCGCAGCGGTGGGACGGGAGTGCGCCAGCTCATCAGATGCCTTCCGCAGAAATGCCTCCTGCTGTGCTTCGGGAAGATCCCTGCATTCATAGGCTGCAAGCGCCATGCCCATACCGACGGCCGTGTAGGGACCGGTACTCTGAGTCACCATATCGGCGATCGCCTGCACCACTTCCTGATAGCTCCGGCAGGTCACAAAGCGGGTCTCTGTCGGGAAGCAGCGCCGGTCCAGGATCCGGACTGCACCGTCCTCATACCAGGCAACATTTTCATACTGAAGCAGGAATGGCATATCCTGGTCGCAGCGGTTTTCAAGTTCTTTCATAACGGAATAGGATGTCCTTTCGTCAAAATAACCGGAATATTGTTTCTATTCAACGATCCGTGTCACGGCTGAACAGAGAAGACTAAAAAAGCACCGGTCCCGGTTATTATACCAGAACCGATGCTTTTAAAAAATCAGAGTTTCAGCGATTCGACTTATTTCTGTACGTTGAATGCATCAGCGCCCGGATATACAGCAGCCTCGCCAAGAGCTTCCTCGATACGGAGCAGCTGGTTGTACTTTGCAACACGCTCGGATCTGGACGGAGCACCGGTCTTGATCTGGCAGGTGTTCAGAGCAACTGCGAGGTCAGCGATGGTGGTGTCTGCGGTCTCGCCGGAGCGGTGTGAAGTAACAGCAGTGTAGCCTGCCTTGTGAGCCATCTTGATCGCCTCAAGAGTCTCGGAGATGGAACCGATCTGGTTGAGCTTGATCAGAATGGAGTTGCCGCAGCCAAGCTTGATACCCTTTGCAAGACGCTCGGTATTGGTAACGAACAGATCGTCGCCGACGAGCTGTACCTTGCTGCCGATCTCGTCTGTAAGCTTCTTCCAGCCTTCCCAGTCTTCCTCGTCCAGGCCGTCCTCGATGGAGATGATCGGATACTTCTCGATCAGGTTCTTCCAGTGTGCGATCAGCTCGTCTGAGGTGTAGGTGATGTCAGCCTTCGGAAGATGATAAACGCCCTTTGTGCCGGACTTCCACTCAGAAGCAGCAGCGTCCATCGCAATCTTGAAATCTCTGCCAGGCTCATAACCGGCTCTCTTGACAGCCTCAAGGATGGTCTCGATTGCTTCATCGTCTGTCTTAAGTGCAGGAGCAAAGCCGCCCTCGTCACCTACAGATGTAGCAAGTCCTCTTTCCTTCAGGATCGCCGCAAGATTGTGGAATACCTCTGCGCACCATCTGAGCGCTTCCTTCCAGGAAGGAGCGCCGACCGGCATGATCATGAACTCCTGGACATCAAGACCGGAAGAAAGAGCATGGCAGCCGCCGTTGATGATGTTCATCATCGGAACCGGAAGTCTGTTGCCGGAAACGCCGCCGATGAATCTGTAGAGCGGAAGATCAAGTGCTGTTGCAGCAGCTCTTGCAGCTGCGATGGAAACAGCGAGGATCGCATTTGCACCGAACTTTGTCTTGCCCTTCGTGCCGTCAGCCTTGATCATAGCTGCGTCTACGGCGTAGGTATCGGAAGCGTCAAGTCCTACGAGAACGTCATTGATCGGTCCGTTGATATTTGCAACAGCCTTGGTAACGCCCTTGCCGAGGTATCTGCTCTTGTCGCCGTCGCGAAGCTCCAGAGCCTCAAACTCACCGGTGGAAGCACCGCTCGGAGCGGTGCCGCGTCCTACGGTACCATCGATCAGATAAACCTCAGCCTCAACTGTCGGATTTCCTCTGGAGTCAAGGATCTCTCTGCCGATAACTTTCTCAATTTCTAAATACTGCATAATTTCATTACCCCTTTTCAAATATAGAATAAACTTCATGACAGCTTTGCTGTCACTACGCATACATGAAAGTAGTGCTCAAGCGTCGCCTGTGGCTCGCTTTCGCTGACTTTCATAGTAATTCTTATCATGATACGGCTGCGCTGCTGCGCCCGGAAGAGGGTATGCCGCACCGGCAGCCGGTCAACACTATATTATAGCACTGCGCCCTGCTGAATACTAACCCCGGTTCTGAAAGAGACGGATATATTTTCCGACGACTTCCCTGACCCAGTCCTTCTGCTTCAGCGCCAGTACCGACAGATGCGGGGATTCCTCTGCAAGAAGCGCCTTTGTGTGCGCCATCACATATTCGGAAATCTCCGTATTGACATTGATCTTGGCGATGCCGTTGTCAATGCAGGCCAGAAGCTTTTCTTCGGGAGTGCCGCTGCCTCCGTGGAGTACGAGAGGAGCACCGACGGCGGCATTGATATCCTTCAGGATATCGGTGCGGATATTCGGCGTGCCCTTATAAAGCCCGTGGACGGTACCGATGGACACTGCCAGTGCATCTACGCCGGATTCCCGAACGAACTGCGCCGCCATTGCGGGATCCGTATAGACCTGGCGGTCATCCGCGGAACCCTCATGGGACTGCGCACCGGCAGCCAGACTGCCGAGCTCCGCTTCGACGCTGACGCCGCAGGCATGCGCGATTTCGCAGATCTCCCTGGTGTTTTTCAGGTTCTCCTCAAACGGAAGCTTGGAGCCGTCATACATGACGGAACCGAAGCCTGCGCGGATCGCACGCACGATCTCATCCTTGTCGGAGCAGTGGTCGAGATGCAGGCATACAGCCTGATCCGTCTTTTCCGCAAGAACCTTTGTGAGTGCAGCTGCCGTATCCAGGTCCATGTTGGTGAGATACTTCGCACCGAAGGAGGCGATGACCGGACAGCCGGCATCACGGCCCGCTTCAATAATGCCGAGCAGGGTCTCGTAATGGTACCAGTTGAAGGAACCTACTGCGGAACGGGACTGATAGGCGCTCTTCAGCATTGAATCAAAATTTGTAAACATGTATGCTCCTTTCAGAAAGAACCTTCAGGCTTAAAAGCCCTTGCCGCCTTCTTCCCTGTCAAGGCGCATCTTGCCGCTTTTATCCATCAGGACCATTGCGACTTCTTTGAGAGTTTCCGCTTCGCCGACATTGCCCGGGAAGATCACATACGGGATGCCGGGCCACTTGCTGCGGTCGCCGCACTGCCATACCGGAATGCCGGGCGCAATCTGTCCGAGCACCCATGCACGCATGACGCCCAGGGCCTTGGTGCCGACATCGCTGGAGGTGATGCCGCCCTTGGCTACGACAAATGCCGGCTTTACCTTCAGCTTGCCGACCAGATTCTGGACTGCATCGGAAATCTTAACGGAAAGGCGAAGATCATCTTCCTTGTTGCCGGTATCAGCCGTGATCAGAGCTCTGGTCGTAAAGCAGCATACCGTCTTGCCTTCACTGATGAGCTTTTCCTCGAGTGCGAGGCAGCGCTCAAATTCTGCCTGGAAAGCAGCGTCATCCTTGACGAGCGTCGCGTCCATCTCGATAAACTCGATATCCTCAAGCTCCTTCAGATGCGCTACCTGCTCGGTGGTCTTATTGGTATGGGAACCGACTACGATCACACCGCCGTTGTCACTGTTGTCGAGGACCATCTGTTCTCTGGTCAGCAGCGGCTGGAGCGGAATGTCGCCGAATACCTTGACAAATGCTGCCGCCGTACGGAACATGAAGCGTTTGCCCTTGGCCATAGCGCGGTAGAGCGCGACGCAGAAGACCTTGATATCTTTTCTGGAGACAGCATTGACAACGACCTTGTTGAAGCCGGTCACGCCCATGAGCTGTTCCTCGATCTTATCGAAATTCATGTCATGAATGTCTTCGAGGGAAATGCATACGACGTCTTTTGCCTTGTATTCGCCCTTTGTCTTTTCTTCGACATACTCCGGAAGAGATTCTGCAGTGTAGCCGAAGGTGCGGTCCTTTGCAAACTCAGTCTCATTTGCGGAGACAAGCTCATCTCCGTATTTGACATAATGGACATTGTCAATGGTCAGTCTGCCGCCTTCCTTGAAGAACGGACAGAGGATCTCGCCGTCGACTTTGTATCCGGAGAACTTTTCGAAGTTGTCCTTGAGGATCTTCGTCTCGAGCGGATAATGTCCGCGGAGAATGCTGTCGCCGCGGCTGATGATAATATATCTGGTATCGGTCTCCTGAGCAACCTCCTCGATCACTGCGGAGATCTCATTATGAGCCTTTGTGGTCTCTTCCTCCGTAAATGCTCTTGAATTGGTCAGGATAAAGAACAGATTGCCTTCCTCGGCAAAGCCCCGGCGGATGCTTTCCTTATCCCAGTGGGTGTAGACAGCCACATCATGGACAGTCTGTACGCCTGTAGGATCGTCGTCGAGGACAATGATCTTTTTCGGATTCTTTGCGATTTCGGCTTTCAGAAGCTTATTGACATATTCTTCATCAATAGGTTTGTATTGATTGATAACATCTGCTTTTAAACGCATAATTGATTCCTCCAGTTTCCGGCCTTCTGGCCGTTATGCCGGGGTGGTGGTAACTGGCGGACCGGTATCGTGATCCGCTTCCTCCCGCATGTCGTTTTTACTGAATGATCTGACGAATCTTTTACAGGCTGCTCCGGATCCCGGTGCCTGTGTAAAAAAGAAAACGCCAGGCTTTCATAAAACAGAAATGACTTGCATTAGAGAGAAGCCTGGCGTTATTCATCCGATTACTCTTATTTGGACTCGACAGTAACGTCGGCAAGGCTCTCGAAGTATGTAACCAGGCTTGCCTGATCGTCCATCAGATGTCCGTGCACCTTCAGATACTGCATGATCTCAAACAGCTGAGCAGTATACGGTACCGGGCAGTCGATTGCGTGAGCAGTCTTAAGAACGTTGGTGATATCCTTGTGGTTGACCTTGATGGTTCCGCCCGGCTTGAAGTTGCGTGCAGCCATCATCGGAAGCTTAGCATCCATGCAGAC
This sequence comes from Lachnospiraceae bacterium, assembly GCA_017460845.1. GTDB lineage: Bacteria > Bacillota > Clostridia > Lachnospirales > Lachnospiraceae > Avilachnospira. Next base: position 9,006 of record JAFUAE010000175.1, on the reverse strand, counting down.
GCTTCCTGCAAGTCCGCCCTTGATCGCCTCGTAGACCTTGATCGGATCAGCACCTGCTTTTGCAGCAAAGGTGAATGCCTCGCCTACGATCGCGATATTGTTGTTGACGATGATCTGGTTGACCAGCTTTGTGATGGAACCGCTTCCGGAAGGACCTACCAGCATAGCAGAGCTTCCGAATGCATCAAATACAGGCTTAACCTTATCAAAAGCATCCTGATCGCCGCCTACCATGATAGCAAGCGTGCCGTCGATCGCCTTCGGCTCGCCGCCTGATACCGGAGCGTCAAGGAACTTAAGTCCCTTTTCCTCAGCCAGCTTGTAGCACTCCTGGGACTCTGTTGCGGTAACGGAGCTCAGATCTACAAAAATCGTACCCGGCTTTGCTGTGGAAGCGAAGCCATCCGGTCCGAACATGACGGATTTGGAAATAGCGCCCGTAGGAACCATAACCATGCAGATATCGCACTCTGCACCCATCTCGGCATAGGTCGCTCTCTTAGCACCCAGCTTGACAAAATCGGCGATGACATTCTCCTCAAGTGCGAAGACATCAAGGTCAAAACCTGCCTTCAGGATGTGCTTGCACATTGGGCTTCCCATAATACCAAGTCCGACAAAACCAACTCTCATAATTAATTCTTCCTTTCTTTACGCAACAAAATATTAAGGGCGGCTTAAAAGCTGCGACCCTTGAATTCGGATTGCCTAAACTATTTACCAGATGGTATTATAGCAACTTATAAGTTAAAAGTATAGAAACGAAGCAAAAAAAAGACAAAAAGACAAAAGTATAAAGTGCTTGCAAAATTAAAAACGCTGTGATACACTAGTCAAGCTTTATAGGCGGTCGGAAATCGCCAAATTTGAGAAAGAAAGGTGAAATAACATGAGAGCAGAAGTTCAGCCGAAGTATTATCAGGCAACCGTGACCTGCCATTGCGGCAACACATTTGTTACCGGATCAACAAGACCGACGATCTCTGTCGAAGTTTGTTCCAAGTGCCATCCTTTCTATACGGGTAAGGAAAAGGCAGCTGCTGCACGCGGACGCGTTGAGGCATTCAATAAGAAGTACGGCATGAAATAGTCTTTATTTCCGAATTATGATGGACCGGGCTGATCAGCTCGGTCTGTTTTCGTTATATGAAAACAGAGTAACTGGTCGGAAACTTCAGGAAACCGGCACCCTATTGGGAGCTTGCTCATGCGGGAAGGTTCTGAACAGTTATATCACAGGAAGCAACCGGGAGATTACATTTATGAAATATAGCGGTATAGGAGGACAGGCAGTCATAGAAGGGATCATGATGCGGAACGGCCGGAAATATTCGGTCGGCGTCAGGAAACCCGACGGGGAGATCTGCGTGGATGTAAAGGACAGGATCCCGCTGACCGAACGCTGGAAAATCGCGGGCCTTCCGTTTATCAGAGGTACCTTCAGCTTTGCGGAATCCCTGATCGTGGGGATGAGCACCCTGATGTATTCCGCTTCCTTTTATGAGGATGACGAAGGAGAAGCAGAACCCGGCAGATTTGAAAAATGGCTGGAAAAAACCTTCGGTGACAAGCTTGACAAGGTGATCATGACTGTCTCCATGGTGTTTTCCGTGGTGCTTGCCATGGTGCTTTTTATGTGGCTTCCGCTGGCAATAGCGGGACTGATCCGGAAGCTTATGCCCTCCGACACTGTGATGGCTCTGATCGAAGGTGTTTTAAGAGTCGCAATCTTCATTTTATATATCAAACTGGTTTCCCATACGGAGGATATCCGCCGCACATTTATGTATCATGGGGCGGAGCATAAGTGCATCAACTGTATTGAGCACGGTCTGCCCTTATGCGTGGACAACGTGGCGGTCTCTTCCAAGGAACACAAGCGCTGCGGAACCAGCTTTATCGTGATCGTTATGATCATCGGCATTCTGTTTTTTATGGTGATCCGCGTTCAGAACCCGCTGATGCGCTTTCTGTCAAGGATCGTGCTGCTTCCCGTCATTGCAGGCGTCAGCTATGAGTTTCTGAGACTGGCGGGAAGAAGTGATAACCCGGTCGTCAATGCGCTGTCCCGTCCGGGCATGTGGATGCAGGCGCTCACGACCTACGAGCCGGACGACAGTATGATCGAAGTCGCCATTGCTGCAGTCAATGCTGTTTTTGACTGGAAGGTCTATCAGGCGGAAAATTTCCCGGATGGCCCTGACGAGCTCGGCTGCAGACTGCTTCAGAAGGCGCAGGAGAGGAACTGTGCATGAAGGTGAGGGATCTGCTCCGGGAAGGAACGGAGAAGCTTAAACGCGCAGGTGTGGACAATGCGGAATATGACGCAAGGCAGCTCCTGAATTACGCTTACGGCAAAACATCCGCCGGGATGCTGGCGGAAATGGACCGGGAGCTGTGTCCGGGTGCAACGGGCGGCACGGAACCGACAGATATCAAATACTGCCCGGGGGACTGCGGGGCGCGTATTACCTTCAATCTTGTGACGGCCCGCAGAGCGGCGAGAGAGCCCCTGCAGCAGATCCTCGGGACAGCGGGATTCATGGGCATGGATTTTCATGTGGATCCTTCGGTGCTGATCCCCCGGCAGGACACGGAAACCTTAGCGGAGACGGTGCTGCAGGAAGAAAAGGATAAGGACATCTCAGTCCTGGATCTGTGCACAGGCTCAGGCTGTATTGCAATTGCACTGAAGAAGCTTGGCGGCTACAGGGAAGTGTATGCTTCCGATTTCAGCCGTGAAGCTCTGCGCACCGCAAAATCAAATGCGCGCGCAAATGAAGCGCCGGTCAGCTTTGTGGAAAGCGATTTATTTGAAAAGATTCCGGGCAGCTTTGATGTGATCGTATCGAATCCGCCCTATATTCCGACAGACATTATTGACACGCTCGAGCCGGAGGTGCGGGATCATGATCCGAAAGCTGCCCTTGACGGCGGTACGGACGGTCTCGTTTTTTACAGGCGGATCGCCGCCGAAGCTCCGGGCCATCTGCGCGGGAACGGGCGGATCTATCTCGAGATCGGCTATGACCAGGCGGAGGCGGTCAGCGAGCTGATTGCAGCCAAAGGCTTTGCGGATATCCGGGTGATCCGGGATCTGGCGGGAGCGGACCGCGTGATCGCGGCCAGGCTGCAGGCGGCAGACTGATGCCGGTTTCAGAGACATAATATGACGGTTCACGGAGCAGGCCATCCGTGAACACAATGTATCTTTATTGGAAAGAGAGAACTACACTTGCGCGGCATAGACAGAATCAACGACATCGTAAGGCATTATGAGGAACTGATGCATGCCCTTTCCGAGCCGGGAGCCGCAGATGATCCGCAGCGCTTCCAGAAGCTTTTGAAGGAGCAGGCGGACCTGCAGCCGATCACCGAGGCCTACAGGCGCTATGAAAAGGCGGCTTCAGACCAGGCCGATGCCCTGGAACTGCTGGAGCATGAGAATGATCCCGAGATGCGGGAAATGCTGAAAGCGGAGCTCACCGGCGCGAAGCAGGAGATCGAGACGGCGGAAAAAGAGCTTCAGATCCTGCTGCTTCCCAAAGATCCGAACGATGATAAGAATATCTATATGGAGATCCGTGCGGGCGTCGGCGGCGACGAATCCGCTCTGTTTGCGGCTGATCTCTACAGAATGTACTGCAATTACGCAATGCGGAACGGATGGAAGACAGAGCTTGCCTCCTTTAATGAAACCGGGATCGGGGGATTTAAGGAAATCACCTTTATGATCAACGGGCGCGGAGCATATTCGAAGCTGAAATACGAATCCGGCGTGCACCGTGTACAGCGTGTCCCGGAGACGGAGTCCGGCGGCCGCATTCATACTTCCACGGCTACGGTAGCCGTTATGCCGGAGGCCGAGGAGGTCGATGTCACCATTGATCCGAATGATATACACTGGGATGTGTTCCGGGCTTCCGGAAACGGCGGTCAGTGCGTCAATACGACTGATTCGGCCGTCCGCCTGACACACTATCCCTCCGGCATTGTCATTCACATGCAGGAGGAAAAGTCCCAGCTGCAGAATAAGGAAAAGGCAATGCGGATCCTCCGTGCGAGGCTCTATGAGATGGAACTCGAACGGCGCCAGAATGAAGAGGCGGACCTGCGCCGCTCACAGATCGGCAGCGGGGACAGGTCCGAAAAGATCAGGACCTATAATTTCCCGCAGAGCCGTGTGACGGATCACAGGATCAAGCTGACGCTTTACAAGATCGACCAGATCATCAACGGGGATCTTGACGAGCTGATCCAGGCGCTGATTACGGCTGACCAGGCGGCAAAGCTTTCAAAAATGGATGAGGGATAAAGTGATGGAAGAGAAGTATCAGTACAGTACACGATCCCGGGGACAGACAGCAGAGACAGGGCCGGAGACGGGGTCTGAGACAGGATCGGGGACAGATCCACTGGTTTCGGTCTCGTGCATTACCTTTAATCATGGGCAGTATCTGCGGGACGCACTCGAAGGCTTTCTGGGGCAGAAGACCTCCTTTGGGATCGAGATCCTGGTCCATGACGACGCCTCTGAAGATAACACCATAGACATTCTCAGGGAATATACCGAAAAATATCCTGAGATCATGCGCCCGATGTATGAGGAGCAGAACCAGTATTCCAGGGGAATTTCCAATATCAGCGGCGTTTTCAACTTCCCGAGGGCCCGCGGCAAATATATTGCAATGTGCGAGGGAGATGATTTCTGGAGTGATCCGGAAAAGCTGCAGAAGCAGGTCAACTATATGGAAGCACATCCGGAATGTGCAATGTGCTGCCATGCCGCAGGGATCGTGGCCATGGACGGAGCGTTCAGGTCCGAAAGCGAACTGCGGCCCTTTGCCGGCAGCAGGGAGCTGAAGCCTGAGGAAGTGATCTCCAAGAAGATCAATATTCCGACAGCCTCGCTTCTGTTCCGGACGGAATATGTGAAGGAACTGCCGCAGTGGTATTTTGACTGTCCGGTCGGCGATATTCCGCTGCACCTGCATTTGCTGCGATGCGGAAGCATTTATTACTTTGATGAAGTCATGAGCATGTACCGCATGGGACGTGAGGGCTCCTGGGGCGAGAGCATGGACAGCGAGCAGGCGAAGGAAAAGTGGGAGAAGCATTATGCGGCAATGAAGAAGCTTTATGAAGCTTTTGACGAGGAAACAGGCGGAGCGTACGCCCCCGCGATTGCCGAGTGCGTGCACCGGAACCGCTTTCTGATCGATCTTAAGGAGGGCAGGATAGAGTCGGTCTTAAGTCCGGTCAATGCGGATTTTCTGCAGGAACTGCCTGAGACGGAGCGAAAGCTCCTGCTTCTCCGGGCAAAGCATCCGGGACTCTATGATATGCTGCGCAGGATCTACAGGATATTCAGATAAATCACGAGAATCTCTGTCAGGTTATAAATTCAGGAAAGTTAAAAAATTTATATGTATGTTTGTTGTCAAACGCTCAAGTTTTTTGCAAAACACTCATTTTTATAGGTATGTCCTTCCTATGAATTCTTCAGCACATTCATTTTTATTGGTATGGCCTACCTATAAATTCTGTAGCAGTTTCATTTTATAGGAATGGCATGGTGATAAATCGGGACCTTATGCATTACTTATAGGACGTGTCCTCGAAATGCTGGTTATAAATATGAACGCTGGATCGGTCTTATAGGCAGACGTTAAAAGGACGGTTATAAGGCAGAGTATAGAACAAATCTTATAGGTCAAATGCCAAAAAGGACGGTTATAAGGCAGAGTATAGAGCAAGTCATTTAGAGAAAAGATAGAAAAATGTCTAATTCTTACAATTTCAGTTACATAGTGGCAGGAAAACAGCAAGTGTGATACACTGATAAAACTGTTTGCAAAAGAAAAATACGGACATTGTATAACAGGAATTAATAGCAGGAGTTATAGGATCATGATGAGAAAAGCAGGAAGAATTGCAATGCTGGCAGCGGCGGCATCCATGCTGCTGAACAGCGCTGCATTTGCGGATTATATTACAGCTCCGGGAGTTGATATTTACGGCCGGACAATGGTTGGCCCGGGCGCCGCTGCAGAGGTGGTGACAGGAACTGATGCATCAGCTGCAGTTGTGGATACGGGAGCTCAGGCACCCGCGGCAGAGACCGGCGTACAGCCGCCGGCAGAGTCTGCATCAGGGGCACAGTCATCAGCACCGGCTGCTGCACAGACAGGAGCGGTCAGCACCGGCGGACCTGGAGCACAGGGAGGCCCGGGAAGTTCTGCACCGGCACCGGCACAGTCCCAGCAGGTCCAGATCCAGGCACCTGCGGCAGCTGTGAATACCGGCCTTCCGGCAGGCGGAATGCAGGCGGGAAGCGGCGCACTCGGAGAGGGCGTATCCGCAGACTCAGTACTTGGCACGGTTCCGCTGATCAATGCCGTCATGATCGATCCGGCTGGAGCAGCAGAGGCTCCGTTCTCAACCGATACAGGAGCATTTATGTCTACCTCGGACGGATTCAGCGGACTCTGGCTCTGCTATGACCGTGCGATCGGCGATGTGTATTACAGAGTCTTCACCAATGAACACGGCTGGAGCCAGTGGGCCATGAATGAGATGCGCACCCCGAATTACGGGGACGGCGCAAGGGTTACTGCAGTTGAGATACGTACCAATGGACATACTGCAAACCAGTTCAGCATTTTCTACCGTGCGATCCTCAATGACGGTACAAATCTCGGATGGGCGCGCGACGGTATGGCGGCAGGCGCATTCGGAAACGGCAAATATATCCAGGGTCTTGAGATCAAGCTGATCCGCCGGGGCACGGGTTCCACGGGCGGCTACCAGCAGGGCGGCGCCTATGAGGGCGTAATTGCCGGCGCAAACGGCCAGGCGCAGTACTCGACCTTTGACGGCAGGGCATTTACAGGCTGGGCGTACGATACAAACAATAATAAATATTACTTCGTCAACAATAACATTGTGACCGGCTGGCAGTACATCGACGGATACAAGTATTATTTCGATGCGAACGGCCGCGTGGTGACCGATCTTGAGCCGATCATGGGACTTACGGGCGACTATATCATCAAGATCAATAAGTCCATGAAGACCCTGACCGTTTATACCAAGGACGGTGACAACGGATATATTATCCCGTACAAGGTGATTCTGACGACCATCGGCGATGCAACTCCGATCGGTACCTTCAAGACCTATGAAGCTTACCGCTGGAAGTACATGCATGATGCAGAGGGCGGCGCATATTACTGCCAATTCCTGCTGAGATTCAAGAACGGCTACATTCTGCACTCCATCATTTACCAGAGCGCACCTGATTCATACCACCTGATTGCGGATACCTACAACATGCTCGGCAAGAACCAGTCAGACGGTTGTGTCAGAATGCTTTCCGGAGATGCTGCATGGGTATACAACAACTGCGGTGTCGGCACCCAGGTCGAGATCTACCGCGATGAATGGGTTCCGGGTCCGCTTGACAGGCCGGCCATCCAGCAGGCGATCCCGCGCGATCAGAAGTTCGATCCGACAGACCCGGTCATCATCTCCAAGCAGCAGGAGTCATCCGCTGCGGCTGAGGCTGCAAGGCAGGAAGCTGCTACCGGCGTAGAAGCTCCTCCGACCCTGGTGGACGGGCAGTAACTGCGCATACATGAAAACCGCGCATCCCCTTCGCCCGTGCCGGGCTCGGCTCACTGGTTTTCATAGAAAACTTCATGCCAGCTTCGCTGTCACTACGCATACATGAAAACCGCGCATCCCCTTCGCCCGTACCGGGCTTGGCTCACTGGTTTTCATAGTAAGCTTCATGACAGATATGCTGTCATAGCGCATACATGAGCTGATACACATGCGATAAACCGCACAACCGGAAATATTCAATGTATCAGTACAACAGATATAACAGATAAAACAGACAGGATTCAGGGGAGGAACTTTTTGAAAGCTCCTCCCCTGTTTTACACTATTGTGGTACAATGTACAGGATGTCATCAGGAAATATACTGATGCTTACAGGCAGGTAGCATTTGCAGGAACAGGGAATTAAGAGCAACGTCATATCGGGCTTTTTCTGGAAGGCCATGGAGAGCGGAGGGGATCAGCTGATCACCTTCCTGATTTCGATTGTCCTGGCGAGACTTCTCGGACCGGAGAAGTACGGCACGATGTCGATCATGCTGATCTTCATCACCATTGCAAATGTCATTATCCAGAACGGCTTCCAGACTGCGCTGATTCAGAAGAAAGAAATTACGGACGAGGACCTGAGCTCGGTTTTCTGGCTCGGACTGCTGATCGCGGGCGTCCTTTATCTGATGATTTTTATTTCGGCCCCGTTTGTGGCGGCCTTTTTCGCCGATCCAGAGATCACGGATATGCTCCGCGTGCTTTCCCTGATCCTTTTTACCGGATCCGTTGTTTCTGTTCAGATCGCAATCGTCGCAAGACGCATGGAGTTCAGAATCCAGTGCCAGGCGACGATCATTGCGGACCTGATCTCAGGCGCAATCGGTATCTATGCTGCAATGAAGGGACTTGGCACCTGGGCGCTGATCCTGCAGCAGCTCATTAAAAATCTGGGCCTGCTGCTCGTGCTTTATTTCAGTCTCCGCTGGGTACCGCATCCCGTACTGTCTGTCAGCAGGATCGGATCGCTTTTTTCCTACGGATGGAAGGTGCTGGCCTCCGGCCTGATCGATACGGTCTATTCCAATCTCTATACGCCGTTTATCTCCAAGCTCTATAATGCGGCCATGGTAGGATATTATAACCGCGGCAATCAGTTTCCGCAGGTGATCGTTAATTCCATGGCGCAGACGATGCAGGCTGTCATGCTGCCGGCATTTTCCCGCACGCAGACGGAAAAGGAGATGGAGCGGAAAATGCTTCGGCGCGCAGTCAAGCTCTCCGGGTTCGTGATGTTTCCGATGATGTTCGGCATTATGGCGGTCGCAGAGCCGCTGATGCGTCTTCTGCTTGGGAATGAGTGGCTGCCGGCGGTGCCGCTTCTCAGGCTCTGCT
>JAFUAE010000174.1 GCA_017460845.1 Lachnospiraceae bacterium | reverse complement strand
CTTTTCGACCAGTGCGCTGTAAACATGCTGCAGTACTTCTGCGGCATTCGGCTGGTCGGCTAATTTTACGCTCTGGATAACTTGTGTATCGGTGTTGTTCATGTGCCCGTCCTTTGTTCGCGCTGTTTTCCGTTATCTTTTAAGATAAGCTACGGATGACTTCGCGCTTCGCGCTCTGGTTTCCATACATTTCATAACGGCTCGTAATACTCGCCTATGAAATTGTACCGTCATCCTCAACAGATATTCGCAACACGCATCGCTCACTCTTGTTCGCGCTGCTTTATTGCTCATATCTGTTGCCTTCCCAAACGCCCGCAGAAATGCAAGCAAGCTTGCTTTCTGCGTTCATTTGTTAAGAGCTTATCACTTATTGTACTCCAAAAGGATACTCTCGTCCATAACATTTTCCTGAACAATCTGTGAACCTTTTCCGCTTAATATAACATTTTGATGAAGTTCATCCGAGGGTTTCAGGCACCGTACATATTCCGGGGTATAGCCGGTTTCATAGCTTCTTCCGCCGATCGTGACGAGCTCTTCGCTGAGGAATTCGACCTGCCTGCCCAGATAGTATTCGCGGAACGTGCGGGACAGTCTGTCGGTTATACCGATCAGTATCTCGCTCCGCCTGCTTTTTTCAGCCTCCGTGATCTGTCCTTCCATCCGGTCCGCAGGCGTCCCTTTTCTTCTGGAATACTTAAATACATGCGCTTCATAAAAGCCGATCTGCTCTGCAAAGCTGCAGGTGTTAAGGAACTGGTCCTCCGTTTCGCCCGGAAATCCGACGATGATATCCGTCGTGATTGCAGGATGATCGTAATACTTTCTCAGCACCCCGCAGGCATCCGCATACTGTTCGGCAGTATAATGGCGGTTCATCGCCCTCAGGATATCATTATCCCCGGACTGCAGGGATAAATGAAAATGGGGACAGAGCTTGGAAAACCCGGACAGCGCGGCTGCATATTCATCCGTGATCAGCATGGGCTCCAGAGATCCCAACCGGATCCGGCGGATCCCGTCGATCTTTTCGATTCCCTCTATCAGCTCCAGTAATCCGTTCCGCAGCGAGCTCAGATGGATCCCTGTCAGGACGACTTCGGCAATGCCGTTTTCCGCAAGGAGCTCCGTCTCCCGGATCACATCCTCCTTCGGGCGGGCATGCAGCGCGCCCCGGACATACGGAATAATGCAGTACGAGCAGTACATATTGCAGCCGTCCTGCACCTTCAGGAAAGCTCTGCTGTGGCCGTCAAGCTGCGTAAGAAATTCTTCCGTCCCGGAAATATTTACATTTTCATTCAGTTTTTCGCTTATAAGCTCAACAGCTCTGGCTTTATCCCTGTTTGAAACCGCCAGGTCTATGACGCCGCTTTCGATCAGTTCGTCCAATTTGTCGTTCTTCTCAGCGTCATCCACATAACAGCCTGCCGCCACAATCAGCGCCTGCGGATTCATTTTTCTGGCGCGTCTGAGCATTTGCCTCGACTTGCGGTCCGCAATATTGGTGACGGTACAGGTATTGATAATGTAAATGTCGGCGCCCTCATCGAACCCCAGCTCGACAAAGCCTGCCGCCCTCATCTTCTGGACAATGGCGTCAGACTCATAGGTATTGACCTTGCAGCCGAGTGTATGGATTGCAAACGTATTTTTCCGCATCAGCTGCACCAGATAACCTCTTCGCCGGAAATCGCTTCCTCGATCATCGCATCGATCACATCCGCAAGCTTCTGCTCGGAACGGCGGATCACGTTAACATTCGGCTTGGTGACCGGATGCTTGGCGACAAAAATCGTACAGCAGTCTTCAAAGGGAAGAATGCTGGTCTCAAAGGTTCCGATCTTTTCGGAAAGATCAATGATTTCCTGTTTGTCAAAGCCGATCACCGGACGATATACCGGCAGCTCGCAGACCTCGTCCGTGGAACGCAGTGAAAACATTGTCTGGGAAGCGACCTGCCCGATGGATTCTCCCGTAATAAGGCCTATGCAGTCGTTGGCATTGGCCAGGCGCTCCGCGATACGCATCATATATCTGCGCATGATGATCGTCAGCTCGTCATGCGGACATTTCTCATAGATCGCCAGCTGGATATCCGTAAAATTGATTACATGAAGTTTGATCGCCCCGGCATAGGCCGCGACCTCCTTTGCCAGGTCGACCACCTTCTGCTTTGCCCTCTCCGAGGTATACGGCGGCGCATGGAAATATACGGCTTCGATCATGACGCCGCGCTTTGCGATCATATAGCCCGCTACCGGAGAATCGATGCCGCCTGAAAGCAGCAGCATGGCTTTTCCGTTGGTACCGATCGGCATGCCGCCGGCACCGGGGATCACCCTTGTGAAAATGTTGATCTTCTGCCTGACTTCGATGTAGATAATAAAGTCCGGATCATGCACATCCACGTGGGACTTCGGATAAGCCGTCAGGATATCATATCCGACATCGGCATTGATCGTATCGGAATTGACCGGATAATGCTTATCCGCTCTGCGGGTGCGCACCTTAAAGGAAAACTCCTCCTCCGGATGCTCCTCCTTTACGAATGCCAGGACCTTTTCCCTCAGCTCGTCATAGCCGCACTTTTCGATCTGCATCATCGGGCAGATCGCAGTAATGCCGAATACCTTGCAGAGAGCGCCTACCACATCGTCATAGTCATATTCCGATTTGGCATTGACATAAACTCTTCCCTGCTCCTTCTGCACCGCAAACTCCCCGTCCACCTTCTTCAGATGTTCGCGGATCTGATGCATCAGCGCATCTTCAAAAATATATCTGTTTTTTCCTTTTGTGCCGATCTCGGCATATTTTATTAAAAAACTCTGATATTGCATATCATCCTCTTCCGGTTCCCGCCCGGAACCTTGTGTTGTTTCTGTTCATCTGACCAGGCACATGGAACAGGGATCTCTCCCCACTTCGTGCCCGAATGTCCTGAATATGGAAAGGATCATTCGGGCACTTCGTATGGGGCAAACCCTCAGATCCCTGTTCCATGCACCTTACTGAGTAGTACCTTTTGTTTACTTTCTGCCGAAAACGGAGAACAGCCCTGTCAGCGGCTCGATGGCCTCATTCAGCTTCCGGATGGACTCGTTGAGCGACTCGATATCGATTGCCGTGATCTTATCCAGCGCAGCGTCCACGTCTTCCGTATTCTCCTCAACCAGTGTATTTACGTTTCCGACCATTTTGTCAATTTCATTCAGCGAACTTTCGGCATGCTCCACGATGGCGCTGGTTTTTGTCACCATCTCGTCAACATTCTTCATGGTCGAGAGCGCCTGCGGCACGACCAGGATCAGGATCACGATCATGACAGCAGCTGCCAGCACATTGGAAATGGTGTTGATCCAGGCGCTGAAGGAATTCTGTTTCTGCGCCTTTAATATTTCCTGCATCAGTTCACGGTCATTCAGTTCTTCGACATTTTTCATCCTGATACCTCTCTTCCTTATGTAAACTGTGTGATCCCATCCCTGCGAAACGTCAGCCGAGCGGAGTCAGATCCAGACGGTCAAAGCCGTCAAGAAGCTTCCGCACCAGTGTTTTCATCCGGGCAATATCTCCTGCTCTTTCTCCTTCCAGATTCAGCGGCAGCAGCGGATCATGAAGGGACATGCGCAGCAGCAGCCAGCCTCTGATATCATCCCCGCGGAAGCTGATGCGGACGCCCTCATAGGAATCAGGCTCTACAGCCAGCCCCGTCTCCTTTGCGCGCGCTTCGAAGTCTTTAAGTACCTGCGCTCCGTATTGCGCAAAGTCTTCTCCTGAAATGCGGAGTCTGCATTCAGCCTCTTCAAATGCCGGCTTCAGTCCGTCGATGCAGTCCGCGATGCCCCTGCCCTGCGCTTTTGCCTTTGCGGCATAGATCAGCAGTTTTACAGCCATATAGGCTCCATCGTCCAGATAGTAGTTTTCCTTCATGGCGCCGTGGCCGGAGGTTTCAATTGCCAGCGGGGAAAGAATGCCTTCTTCATTCAGGCGCCGGCATTCATTGATCACATTCTTATAGCCGCGTTTGAAGCGGTGCTGTTTCATGCCCAGACCGGACTCCAGAAAGACTCTGAGCCGGTCGCTGGTCACAGAGTCCGTCACGATGGTGCCGCCCGGATAGTCCTCCGCCAGGATCACCGCCATCAGCGCAATGATGGCATCACGGTTGACGGGGGTCCCGTCCGGCATGACAGCGGACATTCTGTCTACGTCCGTATCGAAAATGATGCCGAGATCGGCCTTTGCATCCAGGACAGCCTTGCGGATTGCAGCCATGGCGGCCTTATCTTCCGGATTCGGGATATGATTCGGGAACATGCCGTCAGGCTCGAGGAACTGGCTTCCTGCTGTATCTGCCCCGAGGGGCTTCAGGACCTTTTCCACAAAGAATCCTCCGGCGCCGTTCCCGGCATCCACGACGATCTTCAGCCCCTTCAGCGGGTATTCGTAATCATCTGCCTGTACGGCTTTTCTGATCTTATCAGCCAGGTCCGCACTGTAAACGGACAGGATATCCGCCTCTTCCGCAGCGCTGCCGCCATCCGCTTCTGAAAGCTTTTCGGCGATCGTGAGGACAGCCGTAATGTCGTCATGCTCCAGTCCGCCGTCCCTGTCAAAGAATTTCATTCCGTTTCTGTTAAACGGGAGATGGCTTGCCGTAATCATTACAGCGCCGTCAAAGCCGAACTCCGGATAGATCACGGACATGAACATGGCTGGCGTGGAAGCCAGATGGCTGTCATATGGCTTCGCTCCCTGTGCAGCAATGCCCGCAATGATCCCGGCCTTCAGGCTCTCCGCCGTGATCCTGGAATCGTGTCCGATCCCGATCCTCAGCGCGTCTTTATTTTTTCCGGTTTTTCCGGACAGCCAGATGACAAAGGCCTGGGCGATCCTGTTGGCCTCCGAAGACCCGAAATTAACCTGCTGTCCTTCTATACCCTCGGATGCGATTCCTCTGACATCCGTGCCGTTTTGTAATTTCAGAAGCATATACAGCTTCCTCCTTCCATTCGGTTTTAATCGCGGTTTCCTGTCCGGCAGCCGGCCGGCCGCCGCAGCACCCTGGAACGGGTTCTCTCCCCACGCCGTGCCCGAATGCCCTGAATTCAAAAAGGACCCTTCGGGCACTCCGTCTGGGGCAAACCCTTAGAACCGTTCCCGGGTGCCCCGGCTGAATGCTTACCGGAACTTTTCTTTTAACAACATCTGCCCCGCGCAATGATAAGCGCGGGGCAGCATTATTCCCGTTCAGTCAGATCAGGCCTTGCCTGCGCAGCCGAGAACATCTTTAAGCTTATGGCGTACGAGCTCCTTGATGTTCGCTCTTGCCGGCTTCAGATACTCTCTCGGATCAAATTTGTCCGGGTGCTCCGCCATGAACTGACGAATCGTACCCGTCATGGCAAGGCGAAGGTCCGAGTCAATGTTGATCTTGCAGACAGCCATTCTTGCAGCTTCTCTGAGCTGTTCCTCCGGAATGCCGACCGCATCCGGCATTTTTCCGCCGTTTTCATTGACCATCTTCACATATTCCTGCGGTACGGAGGATGATCCGTGCAGTACGATCGGGAAGCCCGGAAGTCTTGCCTCGACATCCTTCAGGATATCAAAACGCAGCGGCGGCGGGACCAGGATGCCCTTTTCATTTCTGGTGCACTGCTCCGCGGTGAATTTGTAAGCGCCGTGGGAGGTGCCGATTGCGATCGCGAGTGAATCGCATCCGGTCTTCTCTACAAACTCCTGTACATCTTCAGCCTTGGTATAAGAAGAATCAGCGGCATCGACCTTGACATCATCCTCTACGCCGGCAAGTGTGCCGAGCTCCGCCTCAACTACAACGCCGTGCGCATGAGCATATTCCACGACCTGTTTCGTGACTTCGATATTTTTTTCGAAAGGCAGGGATGATGCATCGATCATAACAGAAGTAAATCCGCCGTCGATACAGGACTTGCAGGTCTCAAAATCGGGACCGTGGTCAAGATGGAGAGCGATCGGAATGTCCGGGCACTCCAGGACGGCAGCTTCTACCAGCTTCACAAGGTAGGTGTGGTTGGCATAAGCGCGGGCTCCCTTGGATACCTGCAGGATCACCGGTGCATGCTCTTCTCTGCAGGCCTCTGTGATGCCCTGTACCATCTCCATGTTGTTGACATTGAATGCGCCGACTGCATATCCGCCGTCATACGCTTTTTTGAACATTTCTGTTGTGGTAACAAGTGCCATATCAAAAATCTCCCTTTCTGAATTCCCCTATATCTGCTGCTCCTTCCCGAATAACACAGGAGCAATTATCTCAAGCAGTTACGATTATAGCATCTGTGCGGCAGTTTAAGCAATCAATATCTCCTGAATCTGCGCAGTACCGGAAGCAGCTCGCGAAGCGCTGCCGCAGTCTCGTCCGCCTCTTCCGGAAGGTTGTAGATCCCAAAGGAAAATCTCAGCGTGGAATCAAGCAGTTCCTTCTTTACCCCGATTGCTCTTAATGTGCCGCTGATCGCCGGATGATTGGAGGAGCATGCCGATCCTGACGATACATAGATTCCCTTTTCCTCGAGGGCATGCAGCAGCACCTCTGCCCTGACCCCTTCAAATGACGCGCTGACAATGTGCGGCGCGGAAAGATTTCCCTTTTCCGAATTAACGGTCACGCCGTCCATACTCAGGAGATGTCCGATCAGTCTGTCCTTGATCTCGAGCATATTGGCCTCTATTGCAGTATGCTCTTTTTTATACAATTCAGCTGCCAGACCGGTTCCCGCGATCCCCGGCACATTTTCCGTGCCTGACCGGCGGTCCTTCTGCTGCCCGCCGCCGAGGATCGTCGGTTCCACATGTGCCTTCTCATTGATGTAGATAAAGCCTGCGCCCTTCGGTCCGTGGATCTTGTGCGCACTGACCGTCAGCATATCGACATTTACATCCTTCGGACGCAGATTAAGCTTGCCGTAGGCCTGGATCGCATCCGTATGAAAATAGATCCTGGGATTTGTTTCTTTGATCAGTTTTCCGATCGACGCGATATCTTCAATGGCCCCGATCTCGTTGTTGACCCACATCGTGCTGACAAGGATCGTATCCGGACGGATCATGGCGCGGAGCGCATCAAGATCTATATGGCCCTTTTCATCGGTTCCGACAATACTGATCTCGTATCCCAGGGATTCCAGAAGCTCCAGCGGTTTATAGACTGCGGCGTGCTCGATCCCGGTGCTGATAATATGCCTGCCGTAACCCTTTCTTGCCAGCGCGGTGCCGATCAGCGCCATGTTGTTGCCTTCCGTACCGCCTGAGTTAAAGACGATTTCCTGAGGCTTCACCTTCAGGGTCGCGGCGATCTGCTGTGCCGCTTCCTTTACATAATTCTCCGCCCGGACTCCGAGGATATGCCTGGATGAAGGATTTCCGTAATTTTCCCCCATTACCTCATCCATCAGCCGGATCACCTCCGGCCTGACCCTGGTCGTCGCCGCGTTATCAAAATAGATTTCTTTCATTTTATTCCTCTGTTTCGAGTTCCATTCCTGCTGCAATTTCAAGACGTATCATAATCAGGCTCAGAATGGCGATTGCTGCCGTCTCCGCCCTCAGTATCCGTCTGCCGAGCGAAACCGGCAGGATCCCGTGGCGCTTTGCCATGGCTGCTTCCAGCGGATCAAAGCCGCCCTCCGGTCCGATAATGACCCCGATGGACCTGCCTGGAAGAAAGTTGACGATTGCTTCGCAGGTACCCGTCAGTCCTTTTTCCTCCTCATAGGGGATCAGTCCCAGATCACAGCCCTCGCAGGCCTCCACGGCCTCACGGAAGCTTATTGGTTCCCGAACAGCCGGCACGATACTGCGCTTGGACTGCTTGGCTGCGCTTTCTGCAATTGCCTGCCAGCGTCTGATCTTACTGTCCGCTTTCTTTTCGTCAAGCTTCAGAACACAGTTTTTTGAAGCAACCGGAACGATTTCGGAAACGCCGAGCTCTACGGCCTTCTGAATGATCAGCTCCATCTTATCGGACTTCGGCATACACTGAAATAAGATCACTTTCGCCGGAAGCTCGTGATTCTCCTCCGGCTCCGCCTCGATCAGGACACGGAGGGCAGAGGTCCCGTTGTTTTCTGCTGCCTGCAGAACACGGTCCACCGTGCAGAGATAATCCTTTCCTTCCGGATCGCTGACCAGGATCTTTTCTCCCTCCTGGAGGCGCAGAACACGCACGGCATGATTAAAATCACGGCTGTCGTCGATCAGGATCTCTGTTCCTGTAATATTTTCCTTTTGAACAAAAAAGTGGTGCATGGAGATGCTCCTTCGAAGTTTCAGGCCGGGCCGGACATAATCACTGTGAAAGAAGAACAGGGCTGTTGCACACTTCGTACAATAGCCCCTGCTTAACTTCAGATCTGATGTATAAACAGCCCGCTCAAAAGTTTCGGTTCAAACCAAGTGGATTTCGGCGGCATCAGAAGTCCCGCATCCGCAACCCGGAATAACTCCGTGATCGAGGTCGGATACATGGCAAATGCTGCCGCCGGGCCTCTGTCTGCCTTTCCGGATTCTGCTCCGGCCTTTGTAAATGTCTCCGCCTCCCGGACAAGCTCGCCCGTTCCGCGGATCCCTCCGATAAAGCGGATCCTTGAATCCGTACGCGGATCCTCTATCCCGAGGAGCTTTGACAGAACTTCCTCCTGCAGCACGGAAACATCCAGACTTTTGACGGGATCCCCTGCGATTTTTCCGATCAGCTCCGGTTTGGCCCGCAGGAGATAGCTGCGGCCGCCCAGATACATTCCGATCTCATATTTGCGGGAGGGCGCAAGGATTCCGGAGGACTCTTCGCGGCAGAGAAGAGAGCTCAGTTCGATCTCAAAATTCTCATCCAGTGCTTCCAGAAACGCAGGAACCGTAAAGCCGTTCAGATCTTTGACGACACGGTTGTAATCCATGATCTTCAGCTGTTCATCCGGAAACAGGACCGACAGAAAATAGTTGTATTCCGCATTGCGGTCATATCCGTTCCCTGCGGCTTCCCGGCGCATTAACGCAACTTTGACAGCCGATGCGGCACGGTGGTGTCCATCCGCAATATAAGTACTGTCCAGTGCGGCAAATTCCTTCTGCAGCAGGCTGATCACCGTGTCGTCCGTGACCGCCCACACTCTGTGCCGGACCCCGTTTTCACCCTGGAAATCATTTTCCGCTTCATGCGCTTCTTTCCAGCTGTTTACAGCTTCATCAATTGCAGGACGTGCATGGTAGCTCAGGAAGATAGGCCCTGTCTGGGCAGATAAGGCATCTACGTGGCGGATCCTGTCCTGTTCTTTCTTTGCTACCGTATTTTCGTGCTTTCTGCAGATGCCGTTCAGATAATCATCCACGGAAGAAAGCGCGGCGATACCTGTCTGCACACGGCCGTCCATCGTTTCCTCATAAATATAGAAACAGGGCTTTTCGTCCTGCAGATAGATGCCTTCCGCCTTCTGGCGCTGATATCTGTCTCCCGCAGCCGCATAGACTTCATCGGCATACATATCCTGATCCGGAGGGAACATCGTTTCCGGCCGGTCTATATTGAGGAAGCTTAAGGGCTTGCCCTTGACTGCTTCTGCAGCTTCTTCTCTGGAATATACATCGTACGGGAGCGCCGCGACATCTCCCACAATTGATTTTTCCGGCCTGACAGCTCTGAATGGTCTGATATCCGCCATTAATGTTCCTTCCCTGTGGTCGTTTCCGTTTTTATATGGTTTATAAGCTTCGGTTTGCGTCGCCGCTCCGCGGCTTTCCTTCAGCTTATTATATAAGCTTCGGATCGTTCCGTGCTTCGCACTCTCACGATCCGCCAACGTCTATTCGGAAATCGTCCCGCTCTCTGCATTCGCGTGACTTTTTTCCTCATATCCGTTGCCCCATCCAATGTCAGTCCGTCTGTACAAGCAAGCTTGCCCATCCGGCCTGCCACTGTCTGGAAGCTTATGCGCTTACTTTACTACTCTTACTCTCAGCATGCCTTCGATGTTTTTGATTTTGTCAAGTGCCTCATCGGAGATCCTGGACTCTATATCAAGGATCGTATAGGCAACCTTGTCACGGCTTGCGTTCTGCATGTTGGCGATATT
>JAFUAE010000173.1 GCA_017460845.1 Lachnospiraceae bacterium | reverse complement strand
GGTAATAGATCATCGGTTTATCATAAATCGGCAGAAGCTGCTTGGATGTGACTTTGGTCAGCGGATATAGTCTGGTGCCGGATCCTCCGGCAAGGATAATACCTTTCATGGATAACCTCCGTAAGGGATAAAACGATCTTAAAGATACCTCTAAAATAGCATAAGAAGGTATGAATCTCAAGGGATAAAGGCTATGAGGTAAAGCTTGCAAAGGATCTCAGCCGGGCAATAGAGCCCCGGCTGAGATCCTCCCAGGCAAAATAGAAGATAGTCTGATATGTTTTATCCGAAGAAAACCGTGAGCGGGATCACGATCAGGATGGCGGGCATGAAATTCATGATCCGCAGTTTTGTGAGACCCAGAATATTGAAACCGATCCCGACGATCATGAGAGAGCCGGCGCAGCAGACATTGGTAATGATCGCATCTGTGAGATAGGGAGACAGCAGACCGGCGAGGAATGTCAGAGCGCCCTGGTAGATAAAGACAGAGATTGCGGAAAGCATGACGCCGATACCCATAGAAGATGAGTAAAGCAGGGCATAGGTCATGTCCAGCAGGCTCTTATTAAAAAGAATGCTGTGGTCGCCCCTGAGACCCGAATCCAGGGAACCCATGATGGCCATGGAGCCGATGCAGAACAAAAGGCTGGCGTTGACAAAGCCTTCGCCCAATGACGTGCTTCCGTTCTGACCGCGCTGAAAGGCTTTCTGGAGATTATCCCCGAAGCGGATGACTCTGCCGTCAAGATCCAGGGTCTCTCCAAGGAAAGTCCCGATCACGAGGGAGATAATGACAAGCAGTGTATCAGCACCGTTCATGGCACCCGAGATGCCGATGAAGAAGGTGCAGATACCGAGGATCTTCATGATAGATTCGGCTGTCCTTGCCGGAAAATGATTTCCGATCAGCTTTCCCGCAAGAGATCCGCATATGATTGCCGCGCAGTTTACAATGGTTCCTAACATTTTGTCCTTGAAATCTCCTCCTCGTATCTGGCACTGCTCGAATTATATGTTTTCTTTTTGCAAATGTAAATCCGTTATCTGACATAGAATTTACTATGCAGCCGGGTCACATGGGAACGGGTGATGAGGGCGTGCCCCCATACGGAGTGCCCGAATGATCCGTTCTCTATTTAAGGACATTCGGGCACGGAGTGGGGAGAGAACCCGTTCCCATGTGCCTCGGCGTCCGGCTGGCTGAATAGTAACCACTGAAATTATCGGCATAGAAATTATCCGAAAACAATATAGGCTTTTCCCGGCATTTATGGTAAGATAATCCAAATGCTTAGGGCACATGATTCTGTGTGAACAGGGCATTTCCAGAAACTACGACAATCATGCTGAGGAAAACCATAATGAAAAAATATTTGATCACCGGCTGCGCCGGATTCATCGGAAGCAACTTTGTATACTACATGCTGAAGAAGTATGACGATATCCTGCTGGTCAACCTGGACAAGCTGACCTACTGCGGCAACCTGGAGAACCTGAAGGGCGTCGAGGGAGATCCGAGACATGTCTTCGTGCAGGGCGACATCTGTGACAAGCAGCTCGTTGCGGACCTGATCGCGAAGTACGACTTCGATTTCATCATCAACTTTGCAGCGGAGTCCCACGTGGACCGTTCCATCGCCAATCCGGAGATCTTCGTGCAGAGCAATGTCATGGGTACGGTGAACCTCCTCCAGAGAGCAAAGGATGCATGGTATGATCCGGCAGCCAAGACCTGGAAGGAAGGCAAGAAGTACCTGCAGGTCTCCACGGACGAGGTCTACGGCGCACTGGGACCGGACGGCTATTTCCTTGAGACGACTCCGATCAACCCGCACAGCCCGTATTCGAGCTCCAAGGCATCTGCGGACCATTTCGTCAAGGCTTTCTACGACACCTACGGCATGCCGGTCAACATAACGAGATGCTCCAACAACTACGGCCCGTACCAGTTCCCGGAGAAGCTGATCCCGCTGATGATCAACAACGTCAAGCAGCACAAGCAGCTTCCGGTATACGGGGACGGCATGCAGATCAGGGACTGGCTGTACGTCGAGGACCACTGCAAGGCGATCGACATGGTGGCAAACGGGGGCAAGATCGGTGAAGTGTACAATGTCGGCGGCCACAACGAGAGAGCCAACATTTTCATCGTCAAGACGATCATCCAGCAGCTGCACGACAGACTGCATGACGATGAGATCAACGAGAGCCTGATCCGCCATGTAGAAGACAGACTGGGCCATGACCGCAGGTACGGCATCGATCCGACCAAGATCAGGAACGATCTGGGCTGGTATCCGGAGACCCCGTTTGAGAAGGGCATCGTGCTGACCATCGACTGGTATCTGGACCATGAGGACTGGATGAACAATGTCACCTCGGGCGCATACCAGAGCTACTATGCGGAAATGTATAAAAACCGCGTATAAGCATTGCGGATGGTTCTGAGCATCCGCAATAAGAAATGCATTTGAATTTTCAGGACAAAACGACTCTTATGAAAATACTTGTAACCGGCATCCGCGGCCAGCTCGGCTGGGATGTCATGAAGGTACTGAAAGCAAGAAATATTGAAGCGGTCGGCGTCAATTCCGATGATATGGATATCACGGACAGGGAGAGCGTCGACCGGGTCTTCGCGCGGGAAATGCCGGACGCCGTTATTCATTGCGCTGCGTGGACGGCTGTCGATGCGGCGGAGGACGAAGAGGCTGCCTGCCGGGCGGTCAATGTGGACGGCACGGCGCATATCGCAGAGGCCTGCAGACGTACAGGCGCTGTCATGATGTACTTCTCCACGGATTATGTATTTAACGGGGAAGGCGAGACGCCCTGGAAGCCGGACGATCCCACAGGACCGGCGTCTGTCTACGGGCAGTCCAAGCTGGACGGGGAAAATGCCGTGAGGCGCATTCTGCCGGACCGCCATTTCATTATCCGGCTGCAGTGGGTCTACGGCATCAATGGCAAGAACTTTGTCAAGACCATGCTGAGGCTTTCCGAAACGCACAGCCGCCTGACAGTCGTCTGCGACCAGATCGGCGGTCCGTCCTATACGCCGGATCTCGCCAGACTCGCCTGCGATATGATCGTGACCGACCGGTTCGGCACCTATCATGCGGCGAACACGGGATTCTGCTCCTGGTATGAATTTGCGAAGGCGATTTTTGCAGAAGCGGGGAAAGAGGTCGAGGTGGTTCCGGTCAGCTCGGATCAGTATCCCGCAAAGGCAAAGCGTCCGCACAATTCCAGGCTGGACACCTCCAAACTCACGGAAAACGGCTTTGACCAGCTGCCGTCCTGGCAGGACGCGCTGCACCGTTTTATCCTTGAACTGAATGCACAGGCATGAATATCGTATATAACTGCAATGAACGTTTTGCGGGATATACCGCGGTCAGCATTACCTCACTGTTTGAAAACAACAGGGATATCCCGCAGATCAGAGTCTATATCCTCGGGAACGGACTGAGCGCCGGAAGCATTTCCCGCTTTCAGGATCTGGCAGCCGGATATCAGAAAGAGGGAAGGGAACGCTTCGGCAGCCCGGGTCCGCAGCATGACGGCCCGGCGGCATTTGTAAGGTCCGTACAGATCCTGGATCTTGAGAATTATGAGTCTGTGCTCAGGATGCTTTTCGGCAGCGGACTGAATACCGGCAGCTTTGACCTGACGGTACTCGCGCGGCTGTTCGCGCCCTCACATCTGCCCGACGACGTGGAGCGCTACATTTATCTTGACGCGGACACCATCGTGACCGGCAGCATCAGGGAACTCTGGGAAACGGAGCTGAAGGGCTGCATCTGCGCCATGGCGCCGGAGCCGACGATCTATCAGGAAACCAGGAGCAGACTTGGTATTGCAGATACGGAGCCTTATTTCAACAGCGGGATGATCCTGACCGACCGTCTGCGCTGGGAGGAGGAAAGGATCACGGCAGCCTGCATCGATTATTACGGATCGGTCGGCGGCAGCGGGCTTTCCTTCCCGGACCAGGATATCCTCAATGTCGTACTCAAGGGGAGGATCCTCCCGGTCTGGCAGGGCTGGAATTTCTTTTCCAACTATCATTACCGCAGCTACCGGAGCCTTGTAAAGCATGCGGGCTGGTACGGGAACTATGTGACGGAGAAGGAATACGCGCGGGCGCGGAGCAAACCGGCAGTCGTGCATTTTGCAGGCGGGGAGAGACCGTGGATCAGAGGCAGCTGCAATCCGTACAAGCATGCGTACCGGGTCTATCTGGCAAAAAGCCCCTGGAAGGGTATGCGGGACATCGGGGGACAGGAGCTGGAAATGCTGGCGTACCATATGACCAATATGCTGACCCTTTACTGTCCGCCTGCGAGAGAGCTGATCTCTTCGCTGTATTACAGGTATAAGATTCAGAATAAACACTAAGGAAATGGTTTAATGCTCTGTCGGCTGCCGGGATCGACAGACAGCCGAGACCATGCGGAATGCAATTCACACGGTCTTTCGGCTTGTCTATCCTCGAAACCTGCTATGCACGCAGGTTTCTACGGCTATCCTGCGCCATAAGACCTGGAATTGCGATTCCACAGGTCTATGGCGTCTGCCGTTTCCCGGCAGCCGATATTTAATTCCCCAAAAAATCCGGGAACTTCGGGAGACTGTTTTGAAGATAGCTGCGGTAATCTTAAATTATCAGGATGCAAAAGGAACCGTCGATGCGCTGAGGCGTATTGACGGCTTTTTCTGTCTGGACCGGATCGTGCTCGTGGATAATGCTTCCGCTGACGGGAGCGCCGGGATCCTTGAGCAGGAAGCGGAAAATGCTTCCGGCAGGGTTCCTGTGACTTTTGTGCAGTCCGGCAGAAACGGCGGTTACGGAGCAGGCAACAATCTCGGCGTGCGTACGGCTGCAGAGCTCGGCGCCGATCTGGTACTGATCGCGAATCCGGATGCCGTTTTTGACGAAAAACTGGTAAAGGATATGGCAGCTGTGTTTCAGTGGGACCCTGCGGCAGCAGTGTGCGGCGCTGTGATGCATGAGGGAGAGGACCGCAGGATCAGCTGGCGTGAATATCTGCTTTCCGGCTGGAAACGCAGGAAGCCTGCAGAGGCTGTTCTGCACGGCGGGCCTGTCATGGGCAGGGTGCTCCGCGAGCATCTGGACTATCCCTTTGCCTATTATAAAAAAGGAGAGGCTGAAAGGGGCAGGCCGCAGCTTGTAAGAGTCTACGCCGTACACGGGTCTCTTTTGATGGTGGCGGCTTCGAAATTCCTTGAAATGGGCGGTTTTGACGAAGAAATGTTTCTTTACGGGGAGGAAAACGTACTTGCAGAAAAGGCATTGCATTCCGGGTATCCGGTCTACCTCCTGAAGGAGACCTACCGCCATGCCGGTTCCGTCAGCATTACCGGGGCAGGCTTCGGGGCCGTAAGGCGCCAGAAGCTTAGGAATCAGTCCGAGCTTTGCTACTACCGGAAATACCTGGGTATGGGTAAAGCCGGTATGGCTGCCGCCAGGCTGTTCCAGGCAGTTGTCATGCTTGAGACGCGGATCGCAGAAAGACTGCATTTGATATGATATTTATCTTCATGC
>JAFUAE010000172.1 GCA_017460845.1 Lachnospiraceae bacterium | reverse complement strand
GATCGCTGCGGCAAGGGCGACAGCGGAAGGTCTTGAGTATCTTCAGAAGAATCCGAATTCGGAGCTGAAGTCCCTGCAGGAGCTGCACGGCGAGATCCGCTGATATTTCAAGTAACTGATCATCCTCCAGCCGTATTGTCAGGATAGCCCAGACCGTGCAGATTGCGATTCCGGATGACTTTCGGTTTGTCTATCCTCGAAAAATGCTTTGCACGCATTTTTCTACGGCTATCCTTCACCTCAAGTCATGGAATCGCAAATCTGCAGGTCTACGGCATCTGACAAATACGAACGGAGGATAATTCATTCTTTGGAATATCAGCGAATCTCGCCGTGCAGCTCCTGCAGGGACTTCAGCTCCGAATTCGGATTCTTCTGAAGATACTCAAGACCTTCCGCTGTCGCCCTTGCCGCAGCGATCGTCGTAATATACGGGATCTTCGCCTTGATTGCAGCCTTCCTGAGATAGCTGTCGTCATGAACGCTTGTTTTCCCGTCCGGCGAGTTAATGATCAGGGCAAACTGTCCGTTTGTGATCGCATCGAGCACATTCGGCCTGCCTTCGTAAAGCTTCTTGATCTTTTCCGCCGGAATGCCTGCAGCGGTAATAATATTGTAGGTATTGCCCGTTGCGGTGATCCTGAAGCCAAGATCATAGAGACGCTTTGCGATTTCCGCAACATACAGCTTATCCCTCTGGTTAACCGAGATCAGAACATTTCCCGACTTCGGCAGTCTGGACTGGACAGCCTCCTGTGCCTTATAGAATGCTTCGCCGTAGGACGGGGAAAGTCCGAGGACCTCACCGGTGGATCTCATCTCCGGTCCGAGAAGGGGATCGACCTCCGGGAACATATTAAACGGGAATGCCGCCTCCTTGACTCCGTAATAAGGAATGTCGCGGTCCTTCAGCTCCGGAACCGGCGACGGTCTGCCGGTCAGCTCTCCGGTAATGATATCCGTCGCGATCGGTACCATGCGCACATCGCAGACCTTGGATACAAGCGGGACAGTTCTGGATGCTCTAGGATTTGCCTCAAGCACATAGACCTTGTCCTTTTCGATCGCGTACTGCATGTTCATCAGACCCCTGACATGCATTTCTTCGGCGATCTTTCTCGTATATTCCTTAATCGTTTTAACATTTTTGTCGGAAATGTGTACCGACGGAATGATGCACGCGGAGTCTCCGGAATGGATGCCGGCAAGCTCGACATGCTCCATTACAGCCGGAACATAAGCATGCTCGCCGTCGCTGATGGCGTCTGCTTCGCACTCAAGCGCATTGCTGAGGAAACGGTCGATCAGGATCGGTCTGTCCGGCGTCACGCCGACAGCCGCCTTCATATAATCCGCCATGCTCTCGTCATCATAGACGACCTCCATGCCGCGGCCGCCCAATACATAGGAAGGACGCACCATGACCGGATAACCGATACGGTTTGCGATCGTTACGGCTTCCTCCACCGTAGTCGCCATGCCTGACTCCGGCATCGGGATGCCAAGCTTGTCCATCATCTCACGGAACTGATCCCTGTCTTCGGCAAGGTCGATGACCGCCGGAGAGGTTCCGAGGATCCTGACGCCGTTCTTTTCGAGGGAGGCTGCCAGGTTCAGAGGTGTCTGGCCGCCGAACTGGGCAATCACGCCAAGCGGCTTCTCCTTCTTATAGATGCTCAGCACATCCTCAAGGGTCAGCGGCTCAAAATAAAGCTTGTCCGAGGTGTCATAGTCGGTGGAAACGGTCTCCGGGTTGCAGTTGACGATAATCGTCTCAAAGCCCAGCTTCTTCAGGGCAAGTGCCGCATGCACGCAGCAGTAATCGAATTCGATACCCTGTCCGATCCTGTTGGGGCCGCCGCCGAGGATCATGATTTTCCTGTTATCCGAAACTGTATTTTTGTCGGTTCCGTTATAGGTAGAGAAATAGTAGGAGCTGTTTTCCGTGCCTGATACATGCACATTCTCCCAGACCTCCTCTACTCCGAGTTCGATGCGGCGCTCCCTGATCTCATCCTCGGATACTCCCAGGATCTGACTCAGATAGCGATCCGAGAAGCCGTCCTTCTTGGCGCGGATCAGTGCATCATCCTGCGGCAGGGCGCCCTTTGACTTCAGAAGCTCTTCTTCCTCTTCCACAAGTTCCTTCATCTGCTCAATGAAGTATTTCTTTACATGTGTGATC
This sequence comes from Lachnospiraceae bacterium, assembly GCA_017460845.1. Lineage (GTDB taxonomy): Bacteria > Bacillota > Clostridia > Lachnospirales > Lachnospiraceae > Avilachnospira. The sequence continues at coordinate 28,232 of JAFUAE010000172.1, read as the reverse complement.
TCATGGATCTCATCCACGGATGCGCCCTTACGCAGAGCTTCATACATGATGAAATGCCGCTCTGAAGACGGAGTGATCAGCAGCTGCATAAGCTGTTCCCTGCTCAGCGTATCAAAATTCTTAGCGTGGCCCAGTCCGTATCTGCCGGTCTCAAGGGAACGGATCGCCTTCTGGAAGGCTTCCTTATAATTCTTGCCGATCGACATAACCTCACCGACCGCACGCATCTGTGTGCCGAGCTTATCCTCGACGCCCTTGAATTTTTCAAACGCCCAGCGGGCAAACTTAATTACAACATAGTCCCCGTCCGGAACATACTTATCAAGCGTACCGTATTTTCCGCACGGAATGTCCTTCAATGTCAGGCCTGCCGCCAGCATTGCGGAAACCAGCGCGATCGGGAATCCTGTTGCCTTGGAGGCAAGCGCGGAAGAACGGGAGGTACGGGGATTGATCTCAATGACAATAATGCGGTCCGATACCGGATCATGCGCAAACTGAACATTGGTTCCGCCTACGACCTGCACCTTATCGACAATTTTGTAAGCCTGTTCCTGCAGTCTCTGCTGAACTTCCTTTGAAATCGTCAGCATAGGCGCAGCACAGAAGGAATCTCCCGTATGCACGCCCATCGGGTCAATATTCTCGATAAAGCATACCGTGATCATATTGCCCTCGGCGTCTCTTACGACCTCGAGCTCAAGCTCTTCCCAGCCGGTAACGCACTCCTCGACCAGCACCTGCCCTACCAGGCTGGCCTGCAGACCCCTTGCGCAGACTGTCTTAAGCTCTTCTTTATTATAAACCATGCCGCCGCCGGCACCGCCCATGGTATAGGCAGGTCTGAGAACGACAGGATAGCCCAGCCTGTCAGCGATCTCAAGCGCTTCCTCTACGGAATAGGACACCTCGCTTCGTGCCATTTCGATTCCGAGAGAATCCATTGTCTTTTTGAACTCGATGCGGTCTTCGCCACGTTCGATCGCATCGACCTGTACGCCGATCACCTTGACATTATATTTGTCCAGAATGCCGGCTTTGTATAATTCCGAGCAAAGATTAAGACCAGACTGTCCTCCCAGATTTGGAAGCACGGCATCCGGTCTTTCCTTTGCAATGATCTGCTCAAGTCTTTCAACATTCAGCGGCTCAATATATGTCACGTCTGCCGTCTCCGGATCCGTCATAATCGTTGCCGGATTGGAATTGACAAGAACGATCTCATAGCCCAGTTTGCGAAGCGCCTTGCACGCCTGCGTGCCTGAATAGTCAAATTCACAGGCCTGACCGATAATAATCGGCCCCGAACCAATGATGAGCACCTTATTGATGTCTGTCCTCTTTGGCATAGTTTTTCTCCCTCCTTAAAAACTGTTCGGTTTATTATATATTCCCAGTTCCAGACGTTCAAGTACACTTTTAAAAACTTTACAAAAAAGCAGATGCTTCAAGACATCTGCTTCAAATGAAACCGTTCGGACCGCTGCTCGCGAACAGTTATCCGGATCCTATAAATAATACTCTGACTGGTCATAACTGACTTGCGTGATCGCAGTGCCGACCGCATCGGTCCCGACATGGCAGGCAATGCTGCAGGAAAGAGGTCTGTAAAGCACCGGATATCCCGGGAATTCCGCCTCGATCCGTTTCCGCCAGTTTTCCCGCTCCGCTTCCGTGCGAAGCGTTCCGGCTGTTCCGATGCTGATCTGCTCCCTGGGAACTCCCGCAAATCTGTTCTCCAGATCAGATCTGATGGCTGTGATCATTTTTTCAATTGCATTATTCATACCCCTTGCTTTCGCATAGGCATCCAGCTTGTCTCCCTGGATCTGCAGCACCGGCTTCAGATGAAGGATATCGCCGATCCTCGCGGCGCCCTCGGTGACGCGCCCGCTCTTTACGAGGTAACGCAGGGAATTTACGGTAATATAAATAGAAGACCGGGCCGCATCCCGCTCAAGCTGTGCCCGGATCGCCGCGGCATCCATTCCCTGCTTTGCCATCGTCAGGGCATCGAACACGGAATTCATCAGCGTGTAAGAGATCCTGTGATTATCCACGACCTGGACGCGGCCGTCATATTCGGCCGCAAGTGCCTGCGCTGCCTGACAGGAACCTGAAAGTCCGCTTGACATCGGCATATATACGAGATCGTCATATCCGTCTTCTTCCAGCACCCTGTTCCAGAGCTCCATCAGGTCTCCGACCGAAGGCATGGATGTAGAGATTTCCCGTTTCTCCTCAAAGGCGCTCCAGAGCTTCTCATAGTCAAGGTCCTGCCCCTCAAAAAAGGTCTCTTCCCCGATGATCACCGGCATCGGAAGCACATATATACCGAATCGTTTTCCCTCATCTACAGAAATCGCACTGTTTGTATCCGTTACGACCGCAGTTTTCATAAAACACCTCAATTACTGACAATCATGCTTTTGCAATCTTATGTACTGAAAATGAAATCATCATTAAATCAGGGATTTTTTGACAAGGATTATCCGCGGTGGTACAATAAATCATCGTATTTTTTCAAGCTTCCCCGGATAAAGGGGATTTTGTACACTGTGATACGCTTCATACAGTTTTGTGCTTTGCACTCCCGGAGGTATCTATGAGCTATGAGGGAGCCGATCTGATCTTTCCCCACCTGGGAATTGTGATCAAACATCTGAATAATCATATTACACTGTTCGGAAGCTTTGATATCGCATTCTACGGGATCATCATCGGAATCGGAATGCTTATTGCCCTGTTTGTGATCGAGCAGGATGCGCGCAGACATCATAACGATCCCAATCTGTACTATGATTTCTTTATTGCAGCCATTATCTGCGGCGTGATCGGCGCACGGCTGTATTATGTCGCTTTCCAGTGGGACTACTACAAAAATAATCTCCCCAGCATCCTGAACATCCGTCAGGGAGGCCTTGCGATCTACGGGGGAATTATTGCGGGCTGTCTCGCCGCCCTGGTGTTCTGCCGGATCCGGAAGGTCAGCTTTTTCAAAATCTCCGACAGCTTTTTCCTGGGCGTTCTGGTCGGCCAGTTTATCGGCCGGTGGGGCAACTTCTTCAACTGCGAAGCCTTCGGCGGTTATACCGACTCTCTCTTCGCCATGAGGATCAGGGAAGCTATCGTCAATCCTTCCATGATCTCCGAGGAACTGCTGGAGCATATCATCGATGATAACGGCATCCGGTATATCCAGGTGCACCCCACTTTTCTTTATGAATCCTGCTGGAATTTTGCGGTTTTCCTGTTTCTGTACTGGTATGCCGGCAAGCATGAACCCGGTTCCGGAAATGTCACCATCCTCTATTTTCTCCTGTACGGCATCGGACGTTTCCTGATCGAAGGACTTCGTACAGACCAGCTGAAGATCCCGGGAACCACACTTGCCGTTTCCCAGTGTCTGTCACTTCTGCTGGTGATCCTGATGCTGATCGTGATCATCTACCGGAAGATGCACGCAAAGACAGCCTGACACAAAAATAACCGGTCCCCGCAGCATCAATTCGCCTGCTGCCGAAGGGACCGGTTAGACTTTTCTTATTGGAGTCCGGATGACCGGACTCTCTCATCTTAAGCCTTGTCGACATCCTCTCCGCAGCTTTTAGCAAACGCGCGGAGAGCTTTTTTCTGTTCTGCATTCAGGGTGGTCGGCACCTTGACCATCAAGGTTACATAATGGTCTCCCCTGGTCTTGTTGTTATTGACATAGGGCACGCCCTTGCCGCGGAGCCTGACCTTGGTATCTGTCGGCGTTCCGGGCTTGATATCGTATTCCACGGCACCGTCGACCGTATTGATACGGATCGGGCCTCCGAGCACCATCTTTGCATAGGGCACGGAAATCGTTGAGAAGATCGTATTGCCCTGGCGCTTGAATTTCGGGTCTTCCGTAACTGAGACCTCCACAAGCAGGTCTCCTCTCGGTCCTCCGTTCGTGCCGGGTTCTCCGGCGGAGGCAAGCCTGATTGCCTGTCCGTCGTCGATGCCGGCAGGAATATTGACCTTCAGGCGCTTTTTAGTCTGAATATAGCCTGTGCCGCGGCAATCCGGACACCTGTCCTTTATGATTTTACCCTTGCCGCCGCATTCAGGGCAGGTCGTCACTGTCTGCATCTGACCGAAGAACGGATTGTTCTGGATCATGGTCACCTTTCCGCGGCCGCCGCATTTGGTACATGTCTCAGGAGATGTGCCGGCCTTGGCTCCGGTTCCGCTGCAGGACTTGCAGGTATCCTTATAATTGATCTCTATTTCCTTTTCGCAGCCGAATACCGCTTCCTGGAACCCGATCCTGACCATGGTCCTGACATCTGCGCCTCTTCTCACGCCGCCCGCACTGCTGCCGTAGGAGCTGCCGAAGCCGCCTCCGCCAAAACCGAAGCCGCCGAAGATATCTCCGAAAATGTCCGTAAAGTCCATTCCGTTAAAATCAAATCCGCCGAATCCCGAAGCACGTCCTGCTGCGGAATTGGCATCGAAAGCAGCATGTCCGTATCTGTCATAAGCCGCCCTCTTTTCCGGATCCGACAAAACCGCATAGGCTTCTCCGGCTTCCTTGAATTTAGCCTCCGCGTTCTTATCTCCCGGATTGGAATCCGGATGATATTTTTTCGCAAGCTGCCTGTATGCTTTTTTTATTGCGGCGTCGTCAGCGTTTTTATCTACGCCCAGCACCTCATAATAATCTCGTTTTTCAGCCATAAATCTTTCATCCTTTAAACACAGTGTATGGCGAAGTGAAATACTTCGCCATGCATGCTTTTATTCTTTTGATACGCTTTGCAGCCGCGTACCGGTCTTCTGCCGCTTAGACCTCTCTGAAGTCTCCGTCCACAACATTGTCATCGTGGGAACCGGTCTGCTGCTGGCCTGCGCCGCCCATATCAGGACCTGCGCCCTGAGCGCCGCCCTGTGCTGCCTGAGCCTGCTCATACATCTTTGTGAAGACGCCCTGAGAAGAATTCATCAGCTTCTCCTTAAGGGATTTGATATTTGCGATCTGATCGTCTGTCAGCGTTCCGTCTGCCGGAAGCACTGCAAGCGCATTCTTCAGTGCATCGATGTCCGCCTGAACAGCCGCTCTGTCGGATTCGGAGACCTTATCGCCCACTTCCTTCAGAGCCTTCTCGGTCTGGAAGACAATGGAATCGGCCTCATTCTTTGTATCGACGCCTTCCTTCTTCTTTTTGTCTTCAGCCTCGAACTGCTGAGCCTCTCTGACTGCCTTATCGATATCCTCCTGGGACATATTGGAACCGGAGGTAATTGTAATGTGCTGCTCCTTGCCGGTGCCAAGATCCTTTGCGGATACGTTTACGATGCCGTTCGCATCAATATCGAACTTAACCTCGATCTGCGGAATTCCTCTCGGAGCCGGAGCAATGCCGTCAAGTCTGAACTTTCCGAGGGTCTTATTGTCGCGTGCAAACTCACGCTCACCCTGTACGACATGAATGTCGACGGCTGTCTGATTGTCCGCAGCTGTGGAGAATACCTGCTGTGCAGTTGTCGGGATCGTTGTATTTCTCTTGATCAGAGGTGTCGCAACACCGCCCAGGGTCTCAATGCTGAGGGTAAGCGGAGTGACATCCAGCAGAAGCACATCGCCGGCACCGGCATCGCCTGCCAGCTTGCCGCCCTGTACTGCAGCACCGATCGCAACACACTCATCCGGGTTCAGAGTCTTGGACGGCTCTTTGCCGGTAATCTTCTTAACCTCTTCCTGAGCGCAGATCATACGGGTGGAACCGCCGACCAGAAGTACCTTTCCGAGGTCAGCATTGACAATGCCGGCATCTCTCATCGCATTTCTGACAGGCTCTGCCGTACGTGCGGTAAGCGCTGCAGTCAGTTCATCGAACTTCGCTCTGGTAAGCGTTACATCCAGATGCTTCGGTCCTTCCTGGGTCGCAGTGATGAACGGCAGGTTGATGTTGGTCGTTGTTGCTGCGGAAAGCTCCTTCTTTGCCTTCTCTGCAGCTTCCTTCAGTCTCTGCATTGCCATCTTATCGTTGGAAAGGTCAATGCCGTCGGAAACACGGAACTCGCTGACCAGCCAGTTGATGATTGCATTATCATAGTCATCGCCGCCCAGATGGGTATCACCGTTCGTTGCCATAACCTCTACGACACCGTCGCCGATATCAATAATGGATACATCAAATGTTCCGCCGCCGAGGTCATAAACCATGACCTTCTGCTCCTGCTCGTCCTCAAGTCCATATGCAAGGGCAGCTGCCGTCGGCTCGTTGATGATACGCTTAACTTCCAGACCTGCGATCTTGCCGGCGTCCTTGGTTGCCTGACGCTGAGCATCATTGAAATATGCCGGAACAGTGATGACTGCTTCCGTAACCTTCTCGCCGAGATAGCTCTCCGCATCCGTCTTCAGCTTCTGAAGGATCATTGCGGAAATCTCCTGCGGAGTGTAGGACTTGCCGTCGATCGTTACTTTATAATCCGTACCCATATGTCTCTTAATGGAAGAGATCGTTCTGTCCGGGTTGGTAATTGCCTGACGCTTTGCGGGATCACCGACCAGTCTCTCGCCGGTCTTTGTAAATGCTACGACAGACGGAGTTGTTCTCTGTCCTTCCGCATTCGGGATAACGGTCGGCTTTCCGCCTTCCATAACTGCTACGCAGCTGTTTGTTGTACCAAGGTCAATACCGATAATTTTGCTCATAATGTATACCTCCTGAAACCAGAAACAGTAAAATGTCTGTATATTGAAATATTATGAATTATAATTAATTTGCTACTTTTACCATGGAGTACCTGAGGACCTTATCCTTGAAGAGATAGCCCTTCTGGAACTCCTCGACGACTGTGCTTTCTTCCACTTCGTCATCCTCGACGTGCATCACCGCATTATGCAGATTCGCGTCAAAGGGTTTTCCTTTTGCATCGATCGGCTTCACGCCCATCTCTGCAAGCTGATCCGAAAATGAACGGTAGATCTTTTCAATACCTTCGGCAAAGGCGGAACCTTTTTCCTCCTCCGGAACAGCTTCCAGCGCTCTTTCGAAGTTGTCGATCAGCGGAAGCACCTTCAGCAGGACTGCCTTCTCGCCTTCGTTGAACATTCCGATCTTCTCCGCATCCGTCCGCTTGCGGTAATTGTCGAACTCTGCGAAGAGCCTCTTGTATTTATCCGTCAGTTCCTCGATCTGCCTGTCTTTTTTATCCGGTTTGCCGGCATTTGACTGAGGCTCACTGCTCTCTTCTTTTTCTTCCTCCTGCGTATCCTCTGTTGTCTCTCCGCCGGAACCTTCTTCTGAAGGAGCTTCCGTTTCAGCCGTATCCTTTTCGTCCTCTGCGGTTTGCGCTTCGGCTTCTGTATGTTCCTCGGAACCGGCCTGTGCGCCTGCCGCGCCGGTCTCAGCCGTTTCCTGCTCTGCTGTTTTCTTTTCTTCTTCCGTCATATCTGTCTCCTCATCCGTTGTCCTCCCGGTCCGTATAGCTGAAGTCCAGCTGACTCTTGAGATTCTGCAGCGTCTTCATGACCTTTTCGTAATCCATACGCTTCGGTCCTATCACGCCGATCACTCCGGTCATGCCGTCACCCAGCTCATAATTGGCCGTGATCAGAGAACAATCTTTCATATTTTTTACCGGTCCCTCGCCGCCGATATAAACACGGATATTGCCGGTGTCAGCGCCCTCCGCCACACTGAGGGAGGTCACCTCATTGACCAGGTCGTTGAGCTTTTCCTTTTCCTCGAACGCCGAGATCAGCTCTGAGGCCTTATCTATGTCTGTCAGCTCCGGATACCGGAAAATGTTCTTTGCCCCGGAGGTGAAGATATCCGGATTGCTTTCGCCGTGCTCGAGCAGCTCTACAACCGCATCCAGGATCAGCTTGACATTGCTGCTCTGGCTGCCCGCCTGCACCATAATGTCCGTGATGATCTGAGGCGTGATTTCCCTCAGACTCAGTCCGCTCAGATAATTATTCATCATGACCGTAATATTCATTGCGGTCTCGTAATCCATGCTCTCCGGCGTATTCAGCACTTCGTTCTTGATCACATTGCCGTCAAGCACCAGGATCAGCAGGACCTGTCCCTCCGCCGGGGTACTCAGCTGCAGATACTTGATCTTTGTCGTAGAGGTGCTGGGGCCGCTGATCAGCGCCGCATAATTCGTATCCACCGCGAGTGTTTTTACGATCGTCTTGAGCAGCATCTCCAGCTTATCGACTCTCTGCATCATCTGAGAGGTAACAGCTGTCATTTTCTGGTCGTTTTCCCGGATAATGCTGTCAACATAAAAGCGGTAGCCTTTATCCGTCGGGATCCTTCCCGCGGAGGTATGCGGCTGCTCGATATAGCCCATTTCAACCAGATCGCTCATCTCGTTCCGGATCGTCGCGGAGCTTAAGTTAAGCCCGCTCAGCTTGGAGATCGTACGGGAACCGACCGGCTCGCCCGTCTCAAGATAACTCTTGATGATCACCTTCAATATCACTGTTTTTCTTTCATCCAGTTCGATCACTTTTCTCACCTGACTGATCAATCCGATACATTTTGATTGACATTTTCTTGTTAGCACTCTTATCTCTTGATTGCTAACACAGACATAATATAATACCGCCTGACAAAAGTCAAGCGGTAGTAAAATTTATATTTCTAAAAATTCCATAAATGGTTTCTGTTCAGCCAATACGGACGACGGACGAAAACGGCCTGCTGAAAGTTACTATAAGCAGGGCTCTGAGGAGCCTGTGATCAGTGCAGCAGGAACTCGCTGAGCACCTGGTTGCTGACGTCGATCCCCCGTTCGGTCAGACGGTAGCGGTCTCCCTCATGTTCAATCAGCCCGAGTCCGATATTCTTCTCAATGGGTACGCCGAACACCGCATTGATCGAAAGGCCGAACCTTCCCAGAAAGTTCATGGCGGATACGCCTTCCGTACAGCGCAGCCCGAGATACATGAATTCTTCCATTTTCTCTTCCCGGCTGAGCTTTGTAATATCCGTCCTCAGCCGCTCGGCAAAGGCTTCGGGATCATTTTCCAGGTCGATGCCGAGATAATCCTCGATACGATCGGTATTCTTCCAGCGGTAACCGCTGAAGAAGGAGGACGCGCCGAGACCGAATCCGAGATAGGGGACACCGGTCCAGTATCCGTAATTATGCCTGCATTCAAAACCCGGCCTGCACCAATTGCTGAATTCGTATCTGATATAGCCGGATCTCTTCATGTAGGATTTTGTGTAGCTGTCGATCTCTTCCTGTTCTTCCTCCGAGGGCATCATCAGGACGCCCTCCTTCTGCATTTCATAAAACGGAGTTCCCGGCTCGATGATCAGATTATATACGGAGACATGCTCCGGCTTCAGCATCAGTACCGTCCTGAGCGTCTTGCGCCAGGTGTTCATGCTCTGCATCGGAAAACAGTCTATCAGGTCGACATTTATATTATGGAAGCCTTCCATGCGGGCAGCCTGGTAGGTCTTCAGAAAATCCTCAAAGCTGTGGACACGTCCCAGCAGCTTCAGTTCGGCATTGTCCGCGGACTGCAGCCCGATGCTCCGGCGGTTCACTCCGGCGTTTTTATAGGCGGCAAGCTTGTGGCGCATGATCGATCCCGGATTGCACTCGATGGTGATCTCGGCGTACTCCGAAAGATCGTAGTTCCTTCGTACCGCATCCAGTACAGCCTCAATGTACTCCGCCTGGAGTATGGACGGAGTGCCTCCGCCCACAAAAACAGAGCTTACCGTGTAGCCCCCGCATATTGCGGACATTCCCGTAAGCTCCTTGATCAGCTGTGAGATATAAGTCCCGTGTATCGCCGGATCCGTCCGGAAGGACAGGAAATCGCAGTAATTACATTTTTTCTCACAGAATGGTATATGAATGTAAAGTTCCAGTTCCGGCTTCATTCTACAGCCTTCGCGATCCAGACATTTGCATAGTTCCAGCCTGCCGCCGTAACATGCTCCGCCTCAGCGACCGAATTGCAGAAAATATCGATCAGGCCCATATTTTCCAGCTTTTCTCCGCCGCGGTCTTCCACAACATATAATCCGTCATACTGGGACGGATACGGACCGCTTGCTCCTTCCAGAATTATTACGGTGCCGATCGGCAGATCCGAAGGCGCCGATACGGTATGACCCGCTCTTGCGATCTTCCCGGAGAATGTCTTTGCGGTTCCGCTTTCCCCCTCGGCATACCCCGTCAGCTTATGCTGCCCATAGGACTCCGCTTTCCTGTATTTCTTCCCTTCAAAGGTATAGATCGTGCCTTCGCCGGTGTCCTCCGCAGTAAAATTCGGAACCCGGACAGTTCCCTGATTGCTGCCGATGCCATGGTTATTGGAGGACTCGCAGGGATTCTCGAGCACAGTCCCGTCAGCCTTTACCAGTACGGTTCCGTTCAGGGCCACGATATTGCCGCTGCTGTCATAATGATCGCCGGGTCCCATGCGAAATTCCTCTGCCTGGCTCTGAAAGGTAAGCATCAGAATGCAGACTGCCGCCGCCAGTATCCAGAGTATTGTCTTCGTATACGATTTGATCATAAGAGTTCCTTTCTTTTTAAGCCCAGTTCATGCGCATCACGATATTCTGCCTGCGCTCCCTGCCGATCGTAGTGAAGGTTTCGTGACCGGGCAGTACCTGGGTTTCATCCGGCAGCTTCATCAGGATCTCCCTGATGCTGTGAAGGATCGCCGAACTGTTTCCCGTGGGAAGATCCGTTCTTCCGCAGTCTCCGTCAAAAAGTGTGTCGCCGGAAAAGAGGATGCCCTCTTCCGGAAGATAATAGCAGCAGCTCCCTGCTGTATGCCCGGGTGTGCTGATCACTCTCCAGACAGCACCGAGCAGTGTCAGCTCCTCTCCGTCCTTCAGGTACCGGACGCTGTCCAGTGTCATCGGTTTTCTTATCATTCGCGTCTCATTCAGTCCGGCATCGGTTAAAAGCGCTTTTTCCGCCTCGTATGCATAGACCTGAATGTCCGGATAAGCTCCGGTAAGCTCCGGCACGGCCAGAATGTGATCAAAATGCCCGTGTGTCAGAAGGATCGCGACAGGCTCCGTATTTCTGTCCTTCATCGTTTTGATGATCCCTGCGGCATTATCGCCGGGATCCACGATCACGCAGCTGCCTTCCTGCTCATTGCACACAATGTAGCAGTTCGTACTGACATATCCTACTACCAGTCTGGCTATTGAAAGCATTTTTCTCTCCTGTCCTGCCGATATAAAAAAGTGCCTCATATTATAATGACATTTATAACATGAGGCTTCTTTGAAATCAATTAAGTTAAAATTATTGTAAGAGAAGAGTAAACATGCGTAAGCTGATCAGGCTGCTCAGAGCGCTCTGATGACCGCTCCGTCCGGGACCGGGCACTGATATCCGCCGAGTTCTCCGGTCCGTTTTTCAAATACGCTTCTTGCCTGAGACAGAAGCTCCGGGTTTTCAAACAGCTCCGCAGCCGCTGCGGCAAGTACCCTGCCGGCTGTCAGCGCAGCCTTTTTCCCGACCGTGCTCCCCGCGCAGGAAACATTCTGCCAGCTGTGTCCGGGGGTTCCGTTCGGCCATGCTGCCACATGGATCTGCGCCGTCGGGCACAGCCAGCTGACATCTCCGACATCCGTGGAGCCTGCCCTGAATACATCCCCTTTAAAGAGCGGCAGCAGGAAATCATTCATGCCGTGGCCCGCTGCTTTTATCAGCTCTGCAGCCTTATCCCTGTAGGCGCTGTCCACAGTGGAGCCGAGCCCCGGAATATGGGTCTTTTCAGAACCCGTTTTTCCGAGTCCGCTGCCGGGCACGGTTTCTGCGATCCTGTCCGTAAACTCCAGTTCTTCTTCCGTATACCTCGGAACGCCGATTTCCTCGAAGCAGCGGTACAATACTTCCTCAAGCACGGGATTTGAGATCGTATCCGCAAGACCGTCTATAAATGTTTTCGTGTATTCCGTCTCCGTCATTAATGCGGCGCCCTCAGCGATCTTATCAACACGCTTCTGGAGCTCGAGCGCCTCGGAAACATGATTCGCGCGCACATAATACAGGACATCCGCCCTTGCCTGGACGACATTGGGACTGACGCCGCCGGCATTTGTAATTGCGTAATGGATCCTTGCCTTATCATCCATATGCTCTCTCAGGAACTGCACGCCGATATTCATCAGTTCGACCGCATCCAGCGCGCTTCTGCCAAGCTCCGGACTCCCTGACGCATGCGAAGCCCTTCCGTAAAAGCGGTACAGGTTCTGCAGGCAGGAATTGGTTGATCCGACTGCGACTTCGTTCCGGTCTTCCGGATGCCAGGTCAGTGCCGCATCCAGCTCCTTCCAGACTCCGTCCCTCGCCATAAATGCCTTGGATGCCGCCGCTTCCTCCCCGGGACAGCCGAACAGCCTGACCGTTCCTTTTCCGGGATGGGTCTCAAGATACTTTTTCAAACCGAGAGCTGCTGCAAAAGCGCCGGCTCCGAGCAGATTGTGTCCGCAGCCGTGGCCGCTGCCCCCCTCGCTTATCTCGCAGTGCCTGTCCAGTCCTCTTTGCTGGGAAAGTCCGGACAGCGCGTCGTATTCCGCGAGCAGTCCGATCACGGGCCTGCCGCTGCCATAGGATGCAATAAAAGCGGTGGGAATCTGATTGTTTCCCACCACCACATCAAACCCTTCCTTCTCCAGAAGCTCCGCAAATAACGCGGCTGATTTCTCCTCCTTCAGGGAGAGCTCGGCATATTCCCAGACCCGGTCCGCCAGATTCGAGACCAGATCCTGTTTCCGTTCAATTTCTTCTAATATCTCTTTTTTATACTGTTCCATAACGGGTTACTGTATTTCCGCTTACAGGACCTGGCTGAAGAATTCCTTCAGTCTTTCTGTCTGCGGATTTGCAAACATTTCCTTCGGTTCGCCCTGCTCGAGGATCTTGCCCTCCGCCATAAAGACCAGCCTGTTTCCGACCTCTCTCGCAAAACCCATTTCATGCGTTACGCAGACCATTGTCATGCCTTCTCTCGCAAGCTCCTTCATAACCTCCAGCACCTCGCCGACCATCTCCGGGTCCAGTGCGGATGTCGGCTCGTCAAACAGCATGACCTCCGGTTCCATGGCAAGCGCGCGAACGATCGCCACTCTCTGCTTCTGACCTCCGGAAAGCTGGATCGGATAGGCATTTGCCCTGTCCTTCAGTCCGACTCTGTCGAGAAGCTTCAGCGCCTTTTCCTCCGCCAGCTTCTGATCCATATGCTTCACCTTGATCGGGGCAAGCGTCATATTATTCAGGATCGTCAGATGCGGAAAGAGATTAAAATGCTGGAACACCATGCCCATTTTCTGGCGGTGCGCATCCAGATCCATTTTGACCATTTTTCCGTCTTTGTTGAGAACCTTTTTCTGTGTAATGTCCTCTCCGTCAAATTCGATCGATCCCGCCGTCGGAAGCTCCAGCAGATTCAGGCTGCGCAGAAAAGTGGATTTTCCGGATCCCGAAGGGCCGATGACCACCATAACATCTCCCTTGCGGATATCTATATTTACATCATCCAGCGCCTTGATCGTGCCCCTGTTATAATATTTTTTCAGATTCCGTACCCGGATCAGCACATCATCTCTTGTCTCCACGGCTCATTCTCCTTTCCACATAAGCGATCAGCTTGGAAGTCGGGAAGCACAGGCAGAAATAAATCGCCGTCGCAACGAGAAGCGGTTCTACGATAATGAATGTCGCTCCCTTTACTGCGTTGACCGCCGACATAATGTCCTGGACACCGATCGTATACGTAATGGAAGATTCCTTGATAATGACGACGAACTCATTTGCAATCGCCGGCAGAATATTTTTCAGCGCCTGGGGCAGAATGATATATCTCAGGTTCATGGCCTGGGACATTCCCAGCGACCTCGCCGCTTCCGTCTGTCCTCCGTCCACGGACTGAATGCCCGAACGGATGATCTCACAGAGATAGGCTCCCGAATTCAGCCCGAGGGCAACGACGCCCGGGAAGAAACGCGCAAACTGAATGAATCCGAATACCGTAAAGGTCGGAAGCTTGATCACGCCGAATACGCCGTAATAAATAATAAATACCTGCACCAGAACGGGCGTGGAACGAAAGATCTCCACATAGGCCGTTGCAAGAAATGCAAATGGGTTGAATCTGGAAATCAGATATAAAAAGCCGCTGTCCCTGACATATCCGTTTTCGTCCTTTTCCAGGAAAGCAAAGGGACGAATGTCGGACAATCTCATCAGTGCAAGGATCAAGGCAAGCACAAAGCCGATCAGAACCGTAAACAGGGACAGCAGCACCGTGACAACAATACCCTGCCCGAACAGGCTCATATATTTAAAGACGATCGGAAAGTTCGAGATTTTAATAAAACTGTCCATAGATATCCACTCTGTAATGTATACCGGCAGCCTCCCACTGATCCGGAAGGCTGCCGTTATGATGTCAGTTTTTCAGTGAAGCTTACTATGAAAGCCAGTGAGCCGAGCACGAAGTGCGAAGGGGATACGCGGCTTTCATGTATGCGCAGTGACAGCGAAGCTTACTCCTGCGGTACTTCACCATTCTCTTCGAGGAGTCCCTCGTATTTTTCGCCGGTTGCCAGCTCATTCGCATCAGCAATGAACTGATTCATGGAACCGTCGCTGAGAGCCGCTGCAATTGCTTCGTTTACGCCCTTGAGCAGAGCCTCGTTTCCTTTGCTCACGCCGACAGCGGAGCCTTCCTGCTCATAGGGAACATCCATAACGATCTCAAGCTCCGGATAGTTTTTCTGATAGCACTTTGCCACATCTGTCTCAATGAAAGCCGCATATTCCTTTCCTGCGATCAGCTCGGAAATAATATCCGTTACCTTCGGCATGGATACGATATTCGCATTCGGGGTATTGGCATTTGCAAGGTCCAGCTGGATGGAGCCGGTCTGTGCACCGACCGTAAAGTCTTTTGAATTGATGTCTTCAAAGGATTTAATAGAATCAGCATTCTTCTTCAGGCAGACCAGAGACTGACCTCCCTTATAATAAAGGTCGGAGAAATCCATAATGTTTTCACGGTCCGGATCAGGTGAAAGGCCTGCCATGCCCAGATCGACGGACTTGGTTGCAAGCTCAGTCAGCACGCCGTCAAAATCGACCGGTACCACTTCGAGCTTCAGTCCGAGATAATCCGCAATGTATCCGGCAAGTGCAATATCAAAGCCCGCCATGGTCGGAGTTCCGTCTGCAGCGATTGCATAGAACTCATAGGGTGCGAAGTCCGGGCTTGTAGCAACTGTCAGTGTGCCGGCCTTTACTGTTTTGATCTCATCGGAAGCCGCACCATCCTTTGCTTCCGCTGCAGCTTCGGTTTTCGGAGCCTCTGTCGGAGCCGGTGCGGATGAACCGCAGCCTGCCAGCAGACCGAGCGCCATAACGGAAGCTGTGATCAGTGCTATTGTCTTTTTCATAATATATGTGTCCTCCCTTTTTTATTATGCTCTTAAGGTCTTCGGGCACCTTTTACGAATGCCGGCAGAACCATATGATCGTCTGTCCCTTCCCGTCCTTAATAAATAATAAGCATTGCATAAATATACCATTTATCAAATATCTATGTCAATCTTTCCTGTAAAGAATCCGCAATGCATCCAATTCTGAGCTTCAGATTATTCCTCTTCGAGTTTCAGTACACTCATAAATGCAGACTGCGGGATCTCCACGGATCCGAAGGTCCGCATTCTCTTCTTTCCTTCCTTCTGCTTCTCCAGGAGCTTCTTTTTTCTGGAAACGTCTCCGCCGTAGCATTTCGCAAGGACATCCTTGCGCAGGGCCTTGACCGTCTCCCTGGCAATGATCTTTCCGCCGATCGCCGCCTGGATCGGGATCTCAAAGAGCTGTCTCGGAATCTCGTCCTTCAGCTTTTCGCACATTCTCCTTCCCCGGTCATAGGCACTGTCCGCAAAAACGATAAAGGATAATGCATCGACTGTTTCGCGGTTGACCAGGATATCCAGCTTGACCAGATTGGATCTGCTGTATCCTTTCAGTTCATAATCAAAGGATGCATATCCGCTGCTTCTGGATTTCAGGACATCAAAGAAATCGTAAATGATCTCATTCAGCGGAAGCTCGTACCTGAGCAGCGCTCTGGTCTCCTCCATATATTCCATCCCGAGGTAAACGCCTCTGCGTTCCTGGCACAGCTTCATGATAGAGCCGACATACTCCACGGAGGTCATAATTTCCGCCTTGACGATCGGTTCCTCCATATACTCGATCTGAGAAGGATCGGGCAGATTGGTCGGATTGGTCAGATCCATCACTGTTCCGTCTGTCTTATGAACCTTATAAATGACCGACGGCGCCGTTGTGACAAGGTCCAGGTTGTATTCCCGTTCCAGACGTTCCTCAATAATGTCAAGATGCAGCAGTCCCAGAAAGCCGCAGCGGAATCCGAATCCGAGGGCGACCGAGGTCTCCGGCTCATAAAACAGGGAAGCATCATTCAGCTTCAGCTTTTCAAGGGCATCCCTGAGGTCCGGATATTTTGCATTATCCGCCGGATACATACCGCAGTAAACCATGGAGGTGACTTCCTTGTAGCCCGGAAGCGGCTCTGCCGCAGGTCTCTGTGCCTCCGTAACGGTATCTCCGACTCTGGTCGTCTGAATATTTTTAATGCTGGCGGTAATATAGCCGACCTCGCCAGCACGGATCTCGTCGCAGGGGAAAAACTGGCCGGCACCCATATAGCCGACCTCGACCACATCGTATTCCGCACCAGAGGCCATCATGCGGATCTTCATGTCTTTCCTGACCCGGCCCTCCTTGACCCGGCAGAAAATGATAACGCCCCGGTAGGAGTCATAAACCGAATCGAAGATCAGGGCCTGGAGGGGAGCCTCCGGATCCCCCGAAGGTGCCGGTATCTTCCTGACGATCATTTCCAGCACTTCATGGACATTCTGTCCGGTTTTCGCGGAAATGCGGGGAGCATCCTGCGCTTCGATTCCGATCACATCCTCGATCTCGTGGGCCACGCGGTCGGGATCGGCACTCGGCAGATCGATCTTATTAATAACAGGCGCAACCTCCAGATCATTGTCCAGAGCCAGATATACATTTGCAAGCGTCTGGGCTTCGATCCCCTGCGCAGCATCCACAACAAGAATGGCGCCGTCGCATGCCTTGAGCGAGCGGGAAACCTCGTAATTAAAATCGACATGGCCCGGCGTGTCGATCAGATTGAAAACATATTCTTCCCCGTCATCCGACTTATAGACAGTCCTGACAGTCTGCGCTTTTATCGTGATGCCACGTTCGCGCTCCAGGTCCATGTTATCCAGGACCTGTGCCTGCATTTCGCGTTCACTCAAAAGACCCGTCATTTCAATAATGCGGTCCGCAAGCGTGGATTTGCCATGGTCTATATGGGCAATAATACTGAAATTCCTTATTTTACTCTGATCAAAATGTGTATTTGTCATTTCCATGGTTTCCGATAAAGCAACAAAAGCTCTCGGGTGGGTTAGGTCCGAGAGCTGGATTATTATGATAAATCAAATGTAAGATCACTCCATAGAAGCAACTGCCTTGGAAAGTCTTGCTACCTTTCTGGAAGCGGTATTTGCGTGATATACGCCCTTTGACTGAGCCTTGTCGATTTCTGAAACAGCCGCTTTCAGAGCCGCCTCGGCAGCAGTCTTATCACCAGCTTCAACTGCGGCAGCTACCTTCTTGACATAAGTCTTAACCTTTGATCTGATAGCTTTATTGCGTTCGGTTCTGGTCTTTGCAACAAGAACTCTCTTCTTTGCTGATTTAATGTTTGCCAATGTGTTACACCTCCTTCTTCTGATTTTGATGTTTCCACTAATCCCGGACACGGACAGTCTCGTGCAAACAAAAGTATTTTATATAGAAAGTATTGCTGTGTCAAGCAATTATATTAACAAAATCTTTCCGGGGCAATCCCTCAGCCTTACGGTTCACAGGCCGGCATGCATGGAGGCACGCGTCACCAAGTACGCCCTCAGCGGATCAGAAGCAGTTCGACCGCCAGCTTTTCGGGCAGGTCTCCCGTCTTGACCCTGTATTCGGCTTCCGCACAGCCTTCCAGTCTCTTTTTCAGTTCATCCGGCGTCATATATCTCAGCTGGGCCTTCAGTCTGTCTGCCAGCCATCCCTTTATGCCGAGCGCAGCTGCGATTTCGGCATCACTCAGCCGCTTTTCCCTGCATTCCGTATATGCAAGTGCCTGATGGTACTGCCGTACGATCACATACAGGATCCTCATCGGCGGGATCTTCAGAGCATACAGCTGTTCAAGGATCTGAAGGGCTTCTGCAGTCTTTCCTTTCATTTTCAGGTCCATCATCTCAAAGATGCGGTCGGACAGTGTTCTGGAACAGACTGCATTGACATCCGCCTGTGTGATCAGGTATCCGGGCTCTTTATCATAGCAGTAGCAGATCAGCTTCTCAAGCTCCGTGCTCAGGTTCTGCATCTCATAGCCTGTCATTTCGATCAGGTCAAACAGGGTGCGGCTGTCGATCCTTCGTCCTGCCCTGCGCAGCTGTTCCTTTGCCCAGGTACGCACATCGCTTCTTCCGGCTGTTTTCTCCTGCCCTTTTCTGCTGTCCGCAGAGTCGAAACGGAAAATCTCTCCTTCTTTTGCCGTAAGTTTATAGAGCGCATTGGCCCTGTCAGCTTCCTTCTCAAAAAAGATAACTGCAGAGGTGTCCGGCATCTCTCCGAAAATACGCAGCGTCTCTTCCGGTGCGTTTCCCTTAAAGTAACCTGATCCGATGATCAGGATTTTCCGGAGATCCTCCATAAACGGCATCGTGCGGATCAGGTCGCCGATTTCTCCCAGATCGATTTCTTCATCTGAAAAAACATTATAATTAAAGCTGCCTTCACATTTGAATTGCTGCAGCAGCTCATTTTTTTTCTGTTCCTTGAGATATTCCTCGTCTCCGCAGATGAGGAAAAGTTTCTTTTTCGCACACATATGGACATTATATCAGATGCTGTCTGCAGATGCTATCCGTTTTCCCGCCCGGGATCGATCCGGACCGCTCCAAGCTCCTTCGTCTGCAGTACGCGGATATTTCTTTCTTCCAGCCGCTTCAGCACCTCCTCTGACGGATGCCCGTAACGGTTTTTTCTGCCGCAGGAGATCACGGCGGTCTCAGGATGGAACAGATCCAGAAATTCCTCCGTGGAAGAACTGCTGCTGCCGTGATGGGCCACCTTCAGAACCGTGATCCCGTTTTGCGGAATTCTTTCCCTTACAGACGGATCCGCACAGAATTCCCGCTCATCCTCCGCTGTTGTGTCACCCGTAAAAAGCATGCTGAAGCTGTCTTTCCGGAGCAGTACAACGCTTGAATTCCGGTTGCGGTCTTCTCCCTTTCTTCCTGCATACAGGCATTCCATGGATAAACCGCTTCGATCCTCCGCTTTCATTCCATCGCTCAGATATGACACCTTTGCCTGATCGGAAAATGCTTCCCTGAGCCCGTCATAAGCCGGGTCTCCCTCAGCCGGTTCCGGAAGCACAAGCCTGCCGCAGCTGATTACGGATTCCGGTCCCATCAGATACAGGATCCCGTTGATATGATCCTCATCTCCGTGGCTTACCAGTATCATGTCCAGATGCCTGACACCGCGGGAAAGAAAAAGGGTTCCAGAATATCCTCCCCTACGGAGCTTCTGCCGGAGGAGCCCCCGTCGATCAGAAACCACCTGCCTGCATTGTGTACAGCGATCCCGTCGCCCTGGCCGACATCCAGGACTGTGACCGAGAAGCCTCCCCGCTCAAAATGCCTCAGCAGACAGGAGCTGAGTATCACGGAAAGCAGCAGTGCTTTACAGCGGACCGGCAGTTCTTTTCTTCTGCGCATCCTGCCTCCGAGAAACCCGCAGAGGGCAGCCCAGAGCAGCAGATAATACAGCAGGATCTGCCAGACCTCCGGTCTCCCCGGGCATACCGAGGAAAACGGCAGTTTCAGGCTCTCAGCAGCAGCAAACCTGTAGAATTTCAGGATATAGTGCCCGGGTGCGGCTGCAGGGATAGTCAGGCTCAAAATAACCGGCATGGGGATCAGCAGCTGCACGATTCCGGCGAGGAATCCGGCAGCCAGTACTGCCAGACCGGAGCAAAGAACAATGGTCATCAGCGGAATCACGATCAGATTCAGCAGGACCCCGTAAACCGGAAACTGAAAGTAGTGATAAAGGATCACCGGCAGTGTTACCAGCTGGATCCCCATGCCCATAATGACCGTCCGCACCGGGAGCGGCAGCCGGTTCCTCCTTCTGATCCGTTTGGAGATCCCGCCTTTCCTTCCTGCATTTTCCCTCAGCAGTTCTATCTTATGTATCGCGGTCTCGCTTACCAGCGTAATTGCAGCCACTGCCCCGAAGGAAAGCTGAAATCCGCCGGTCAGGACCTGATACGGCCGCCAGAGCATCAGCACCGCCGCAGAAAGGGAAAGCGATGTACGCATATCATAGCTCCTTCCGCAGACAGCAGCCGCCATACTTAAAATCAGCATGGTCACTGCCCGGACGACCGAACCCGAAGCGCCTGTCATAAGCATATACAGCAGGAGGACCGCCGAAGAAACAATCGCAGCCTTCCTTTTATCGGTTTTTTTTCGGAGCAGGCCGTATAAGCCCGAACCGATCACACTGACATGCAGGCCGCTGACAGCCAGGAGATGCGCGATGCCGGCATCCTGATACAGATCCCGGACCCGGACGTCCATATCGCTCTTATTCCCGAGCACAACGGCTTTATAAACGCCGGCGTCCGTTTCATTCAGGCAGGAATCAAAAACAGCTTCACAGGCGCTTCT
Organism: Lachnospiraceae bacterium; assembly: GCA_017460845.1. Taxonomy (GTDB): domain Bacteria; phylum Bacillota; class Clostridia; order Lachnospirales; family Lachnospiraceae; genus Avilachnospira. Next base: position 7,395 of record JAFUAE010000172.1, on the reverse strand, counting down.
GAAACACTGCAGTCCGTAAAAGAGCGGTTCATCCGGTCCTGCACCGTTTTTCCGCCTTTCATACTCCTCACTGCTGCTGATGCCCTGGCTTTTGAGGTAGAGGGAATAATCGAACTGTCCCGGGTTGGTCGCTTTATAATTCTCGAAAAAGGCGGCGCACCCGGCAGAATGATACCGATATGAAACAGCCGCTCCTCTCAGCAGCCCTGCGGAAAAGAAGAAAGCAATCAGAAGCGCCGCCAGAATTCCTGAATACTTGGCGGGGATTACTTTTCCCCCCGTAAAAACAGACAGAAAAAGCGGAGCATCCCGCTTCTCCATGGATCCTCCGCTTCTCAGATACATTAAAACAGCCGGCGGCACCGCTGCCGCAGCAATTTTCATGATGAACCCCGTTTCCCTGATTCCGCAGATCACCCCGGACAGAACAATCACCGCAATCACAAAAAGAGGTCTTTTCATATGCAATTAAGATGTAACTGTTCAGGATCCTCCGGAAAACAGTGCTCTGTTGGAGCTTGCTCACAAAACAGAGTGCTGTTTTCCGGAGAGGTACCGACAGGTACCGCCCCCGCATGAGCAAAAATGTGATTACAGATAATCTTTTAATTCAAAATCACATTTTTGCGAATGCAGTGCGGGCGGTCCTGAACAGTTATAATATAATACTTTATTTCCTGAGCAGGGACCTCGCGGTCATTTCCTTCGGGATCTCCATGCCCATCAGTTCCAGCATTGTCGGTGCGATATCCGCAAGCACGCCGCCCTCGCGGAGACTGTACGCCGGATCAGCATTGAACAGGATAAACGGTACCGGATTTGTTGTGTGCGCGGTATGCGGTCTGCCCGTTGCCTGATCCACCATAATATCCGAGTTTCCGTGATCCGCACAGATAAACATAACGCCGTCCACATCCTTCACGGCCTGGCAGACCTTGCCGACGCAGGTATCCACTGTTTCGACCGCTTTGACTGCAGCCTCCATAACGCCTGTGTGACCGACCATATCGGAATTTGCGAAATTGCAGATCACAGCATCATATTTTCCGCTTCTGATCGCCTCACAAAGCCTGTCACAGACTTCCGGTGCGCTCATTTCCGGCTTCAGGTCATAGGTCGGAACTTCCTTTGGTGAAGGGATCAGGATGCGATCCTCATTTTCATACGGAGTTTCCTTTCCCCCGTTAAAGAAGAAGGTGACATGAGCATACTTCTCTGTCTCCGCGATCCTGAGCTGGCTCTTGCCATGTGCGGCGATATATTCCCCGAAAGTATTCGTGATCTCTTCTTTATGGAACGCCACGTCCTTGTTGGGAATCGTTTCATCATAATCCGTAAAGCAGGTATAGTTGACATCAAGTCTCTTTCCCCTCTCGAAGAAATCAAACTGATCATCACAGAAGGCCCTGCTGATCTCCCTTGCCCTGTCGGGTCTGAAATTAAAGAAGATAATGGAATCATGCTCCTTTATTACAGCGACCGGAGCTCCGTCCCTGATGATGACGGAGGGGACGATGAACTCATCCGTCACATTTGCGGCATAGGACTGCTCCATGATTTCCTCCGCGGAAGCTGCCGTGTTTCCTTCTCCTTTTGTAAGCGCCCTGAATGCTTTTTCAATACGGTCGTAATTCTTGTCGCGATCCATGGCATAATAGCGCCCGCTGATGCTTGCGATCTGCCCGACGCCGAGCTCCTGCATCTTCTCCTCAAGCTCCCTGATATAACGGATTCCGCTGTCGGGAGGAGTATCTCTTCCATCCATAAAGCAGTGGACATAGACCTTCTCCAGGCCGTTTCTCTTTGCAAGCTCGAGAAGACCGAAAACATGCGTAATGTGGCTGTGAACGCCTCCGTCGGAAAGAAGTCCCATAATATGAAGCGCAGAATCATGCTTTTTGCAGTTTTCCACACTGTGCAGAAGCTCCGGGATCCTGAAGAAATCTCCGTCCTGAATGCTTTTTGTGATTCTTGTCAGCTCCTGATAAACGATCCGTCCGGCACCCATGTTCAGATGCCCGACCTCGGAATTGCCCATCTGACCGTCAGGAAGACCTACGGAAAGCCCTGACGCCTGTCCCTCCACAAAGGGGCACTCTTTCATCAGTCTGTCCAGTACCGGCGTCTTTGCTGCTGCTACCGCGTTTCCCGCTGTTTCTTTACTCAGTCCGAGTCCGTCCATAATTACCAGGACTGCAGGTCTTTTTACCATATGTATTCTCCTTAAATAACTGCTGCTATTGTGAAAAGGCCCGGCGAAACGAGTTCGCTGCAGCCCTCCGTTTTTTCTTCGGAGACATTTTAGCACAGCATAGTTATTTGGGCAAGAAAGCGTGTCAGCAGATTGAAGACAGCTGTTTTTTTTCTTATACTATACATACTGGCCGTGATGGCATACACCGTTATTTCCCATCCGGCAGCCAAAAGATTATATTTGAAAGGAATCCCATGGCAGAATTCATTTTACACAGCGAATATGAGCCAACCGGCGACCAGCCTCAGGCGATCCGTGAGCTTACCGAGGGCTTCAGGGCAGGCAACCAGTTTCAGACTCTGCTCGGAGCAACCGGCTCCGGCAAAACATTTACCATGGCAAATATCATCCGGAATCTCGGGAAGCCTACGCTGATCATCGCACATAATAAAACACTGGCGGCGCAGCTGTACGGCGAGTTCAAGGAATACTTTCCCGAAAACGCGGTAGAGTATTTTGTATCCTACTATGACTATTATCAGCCGGAAGCCTATGTTCCTTCCACGGATACCTATATTGAAAAAGACTCCGCGATCAACGACGAGATCGACAAACTCAGGCATTCCGCAACAGCAGCCCTGTCGGAACGGGATGATGTCATCATCGTCGCCTCCGTTTCCTGCATATACGGCCTCGGTTCCCCGATTGATTATAAAAATATGACCGTCTCCCTCCGTCCGGGCCAGACCCGGGATATGCGCGAGATCATGCGCCGTCTCGTGGATATGCAGTACAGCAGAAATGAAATGGATTTTAAGCGCGGCTCCTTCCGTGTTCACGGAGACGTCCTTGAGATCTACCCCTCCTATTCAGGCGGAGAGGCATTCCGGATCGAATTTTTCGGCGACGAAATCGATCGGATCACCTCGATCGATTCCGTAACCGGGCACACAAAGGCTTCGCTGAATCACTGCATTGTCTTTCCGGCTTCGCATTATGTTGTCCCCAAGGAACAGATGGACCGTGCCTGTGATGAGATACTGGAGGAAATGGAAGAACGCGTACGCTTTTTTACCTCGGAAGACCGTTTTATTGAAGCCCAGAGGATCGGTGAGCGCACAAGCTTTGATGTGGAAATGCTGAAGGAAACCGGCATCTGTTCGGGAATCGAAAACTATTCCCGCCATCTTGCGGGTTCCCTGCCCGGTGCCCCTCCCTATACGCTGATGGATTACTTCCCGAAGGATTTTCTGATCATCATCGACGAGTCCCACATGACCCTTCCTCAGATCCGCGGCATGTACGCCGGTGATCATTCCCGCAAGATGGTCCTTGTCGACTACGGATTCCGTCTGCCGTCCGCCCTTGACAACCGGCCGCTGAATTTCGAGGAATTCGAAATGAAGATCGACCAGATGCTCTGCGTATCCGCCACGCCCGGTCCCTATGAGGAAGCGCACGAGCTGCTCCGCGCAGAGCAGATCATCCGTCCCACCGGTCTGCTGGATCCGCCGATCTCCATACATCCTGTAGAAGGCCAGATCGATGACCTGGTCTCGGAGATCAGCCGTACAACGGAAAAGAACGGAAAAGTGCTTGTCACGACCCTTACCAAAAAAATGGCGGAGGATCTGACGGATTATATGAAGAATATCGGGATCCGGGTACGTTACCTGCATTCCGATGTCGATACGCTGGAACGCAGCCAGATTATCCGTGACATGCGGATGGATGTCTTTGATGTGCTTGTCGGCATCAACCTGCTTCGTGAGGGACTTGATATTCCCGAGGTTTCCCTTGTGGCGATCCTTGACGCGGATAAGGAAGGCTTCCTGAGAAGTGAAACCTCCCTGATCCAGACTGTAGGAAGAGCCGCCCGCAATGTTGACGGGCATGTCATCATGTATGCGGATACCATAACCGAATCGATGCAGCGTGCGATCGATGAGACGAACCGCCGCCGGGAGATCCAGGACCGTTACAACAAGGAGCACGGCATCACACCGACCTCTATCAAAAAAGCGGTAAGAGAACTGATTACCATATCCCGTGCAGCCGAAACGGATCCGAAGGATCATGAAAAGGATATCGAATCGATGAACCCACGCGAGCTTAAGGCACTCGAAAGCACACTGAACAAGCGTATGCGGGCAGCTGCAGCAGAACTGAACTTCGAGGAGGCGATCCTCCTGCGTGACCGTCTGGCGGAGATCAGGAAGATCCTCCTCGATGTGAATACCTGATCCGGCCGGAAAGGATCATTCGCGCATTTCGTACGGGGCAAACCCTCAGCCCCCCGGCTGAATGATCCTCCCTGCCGGTCCGTCAGGTGATTTCCTTCACCACATACAGCGTCTGCGTATAGCCTTTGCGCGGAGACCCTGCAATGAGGGCGGTTTCATCATACTTCAGCGTATAGGTCTTTCCTTCTGTATAAATATAATAGGTTATAGGCGTATAGCTGATCTTTACGTTGCCTCCGGATGCAGGTATCGTAACTGTCGGCGTAATATAACCGGTAAAATCTTTGGGCTTATATTTGCTCCCCGGCAGGACTGTATAGTTTTCACTGTAGGTCCTGCCGTTAATTGTGTAACTCACTGTCCCCGATACGGTAAAAGTATGACCGCAGCCGGAGCATTTCCCTCCGGACACGGAATGCGCCTCCGTCCCGAAGCTGAATCCGCATGCACTGCATTTTACCTCATGCAGACTGTCATTGATATAGGTGCATGTTCTGCCCGGGTGTGAACAGTTTGCCTGTTTCCAGGCAGTTTCCCAGCCGTCCGGGACCTTTTTGAAATTTCCATAGCTCTGCCAGCCTTCTCCCCAGCCGCCTGCATACACATTAAGTTCTCCGTTTTCATTGAGTGAACTGATGCGGCCGGGATCCACCGTGAGCGTTCCGGCCACCGTCAGAAACCGGTCCGCTTCGCTGGTTCCCATGGTCCTGTTATAGCGGGTCAGATTCAGGCTTCCGTAACCGCTCGAGGGTGTCAGCGGTTCCGTCCAGTTCAGGACGCCTCCGTAAAAGGACGGGAACGGAGAAATCGAAAGGTGAGGCGCAAAAAGCTGGCTGCCTCCGCCGCCTGCGTAAAATTCCAGGTCGAAGTTCAATATCAGATTGCTCCCGTTGTATGAAGCGGAAATATTCATCCTTTCCCAATCTGCGACATTGCCTGTAAAAGTCACTCCGAGCAGCCCGGCTCCTTTCAGCAGATTCATACTCTTCATCACAGGCTGCGGCATGATAATCACCCCGGGGGTTTCTTCCGTTCCTGAAGCCGGTGCCGCCTCCAAAGCTTCTCCGGATCCTGATCCCGGCTCCTCCGCTGGGGTTTCCCCTTCTTCTTCAAACGCAGGATTTTCCTCCTCAATGCTCTCTTCAAGCTGCGAGGGAGTTGCAGTCCTGTAAACGGGAGCTTCCGCCATACCGGCCTCGGCCGCTTCGGTCCGTACTCCTGCCGTCAGAAATAATGCCGCTGCGCTCAATCCAGCTGCAAGGATTCCTGCAGCCGCTTTTGCTTTTTTCACTTCAGATCACCTCCCCGTTCACCTTGATCGCAGTTCCCTGAATTTCAGGCAGATGATAAACTGTCAGGGGGCTCTCATATTCAAGGAATGCATTTTCTCCCAGTTCCACCCTGCATTTGTATACATTTCCGTTCTCATTCCTGGAAAGCTGCTCCAGCTTCAATACCGGTCCGGTTTCGGAAAGTTTTTCAAATGTATCCGCTCCGGATTTCCTGACATACCAGGAATAGCCTGCTGCCAGATCGGTCTCCGCTGAAAATACAGCCCTGCCGTATTGAAATGCAGTTCTTCCATGCCTGGCTCTGTAGCTTTCCTTATCCGGGAGTTCGCTGACCCATTCGATCACACGATTCGCCCCGTTATCCCCGGCCCAGGGATCGAGATCTTTTTCACCTGTCCCGCCTGCCGGATCATCTGCTTCATTTCCATCCGCAGGATCATAGGAATCAGTCCTCCAGACCGCCCGGGCAAAAGTCTCCCCGTTTTCCCCGCTTTCCGCAAGAGCCATGTCTCCCGCATCATCATTTGCGATCTTATAAACAGAGTCCGGTCCCAGAAGCGGAGCCGCCGCTCCCGTACCCGCATTCTGACCATTTCCCTTCAGATACCAGCCTGCAAAGGTCTTACCTTCCCTGACTGGCGTCTCCGGAAGAGGAATGATCCCGTCATAGGTAACAGAAACTGTTTTTTTGGAGGTCCCGTCCGGAAAATGGCCTTCGCCCGCATCAAATCCCAGCTGATACTCCTTTGCGGTATACCTTCCTTCCAGTCTGATCGTGGTAAGATGCTTCGCCGTCAGATTTCTGACATGTACATCCGGTTTGAGCCGGTCTCCTGCAGCAGCCGTCCCTGTTACGGGATTTCCGAAGCTCCCGGCTCCTGAAAGGGCCGCATAGGCTCCTCCTGAAAGCAGAATGACTCCCGTGACGGCTGACAGAAGCAGCATCAGTTTTTTTCCTTTCATTGCCATCCCTTCCTTTCACTGTAATCGCCATTCCAGGCTTCTTCTTCAAAATGAATGCCCTGTTCCGAGATCCTGACTATTATCACCTCAGACGCAGTGATCCCGGCTTCGTTGCTTATTTCATATCTGAGCTTCAATCCCTCGTGTGCATCGGACAGGACCAGCATGCGCTCCTTCCCGCTTCCCGTATCGATCAGCTGCTCCTCCCGTCCCGGAAATGCAGCATACCAGCGATAGAGATAATTCTCCGTAAAACCGCTCTTAACGGAAGGAATCAGTTCTACAGCCCAGCTCCTCCGCTCACGGTCAACGCCTTTTTCCTGTTCTGTCCCGATGTAGTCGGTAAAGCCGGCTGCCCCGGATTCTTTTCCATCCAGCTTATCCCGGATTTCCCGGAAAACATCTTCACCGCCCCTGCCTTCAGCGGCCAGGGCTTCATTATTCGCTTCCTGAACGGCGGCAATGCCAAAATCATAATCAAACAGCAGGGGAGCTTCCCCCGTATGCCCGGTGACGGTGATCCTGTACACACATTCCACGGTTTCTCCGGGCTGAACCGTACGCGGGTCCGAATAAAGATCAGCTGCACCATCCTTCAGGATGCCGGTATTTCTTCCGTCGGATACCGTAATCAGGTCTCCTGGGCTGAAATTATCCGCTTTCACATGCAGATACGGGACTGCTATGCCAGGTACCGTTCCCG
>JAFUAE010000171.1 GCA_017460845.1 Lachnospiraceae bacterium | reverse complement strand
CGCCGTCCTTGATATACGGAATCAGATTTTCTGCGATCCTCTCCTCTGTCCTGGTGATTTTCTGACGGGGAAGATCAAAGAAGGGCTTATGCTCTCCCTCCACGATATAGTCTACATCGTTGATGTGAATGCAGTCGTCATAGCCGCCCCTGACCTTTGGCAGCTGCTCATTGATCTCGAGGATCACGGTTTTGGCGCGCCGCAGGATCTCACCCGTGGTACCGATATGCAGGGAGAAATTGAAGTATCCGTGTTTATCCATCGGCGGTACGCTGACCATGGCGACATCGACCGTGATAAAGAAAATATAGTAGGCCGCCAGATTGTGGAACACCATCGGAGTAAAATAACAGAGCCCGCGGTCGCAGAGGCTTCTCTCATAAGCTGAGCAGTGCCAGCTGTGGTAAACAAAGTGCTCCTGCGTCGGATCGATTTCCGCCACATGGATCGGTCCCTCCAGCATGTTGCCGCGGATCTTGACATCATATAATTCGTCACGGCGCCGTGCCAGAGCAGCGTCCAGCAGGGTCGGCTTGGCTACGGTGGCACTGTAGTCTACCCAGTCTCCGCTCTTGACGACCTTGACCGCTTCGTCCGGTGTCCTCAGTTTGCTTTTATATTCGCTGTAGAAATCCATAGTGTGCCTTCCTGTAATATCCGGTGTAAATGCTGCCGTAATGATATTCTCTATTCTATTTTACAAAAAGAATAACCACCGCATCAAGTGGTGGTTAAAAGTTGTTTGTGGATACTTATAGTCTTTTTGTATACTTCTGGAAGTCCCAGACCTCCGTCACAAGATCCTCATAGAAATCCGGTTCGTGGCAGACCATCAGGATCGAGCCCCGGTAAGCCTTCAGGGCGCGCTTCAGCTCAGCCTTGGCATCCACATCCAGGTGGTTGGTGGGCTCGTCGAGCAGCAGCAGGTTGGTCGGGCGGTTGATCAGCTTGCAGAGCCTGACCTTGGCCTGTTCCCCGCCCGAAAGCACGCGGACCAGGCTCTCGATATGCTTCGTGGTAAGCCCGCATTTTGCAAGTGCGGTCCGGACTTCATACTGGTTAAACGAAGGAAATTCCTTCCAGATCTCCTCAATGCAGGTCGTTTTGACCGACTGATCCATCTCCTGTTCAAAATATCCGATCTCCAGATAATCTCCCAGCTCCACGCTGCCGCTTAAGCCCGCCTGCATTCCGAGAATACTTTTCAGCAGTGTTGTCTTGCCGATACCGTTAGCTCCGACAAGCGCGATCTTCTGGCCCCGCTCCATTTTCAGATTCAGCGGCCCGCTGAGCGGATCCGTCTCCTCATATCCGATCACAAGATCATGCGTCTCAAACAGAATCCGGCCGGGAGTCCGCGCTTCCTTAAAATTCATCTCCGGCTTCGGACGCTCCGCAGCAAGCTCGATCTTCTCCATTTTGTCCAGCTTCTTCTGCCTGGACATAGCCATGTTGCGCGTAGCAACCCTGGCCTTATTGCGGTTCACAAAATCCTGCAGATCCGCAATTTCCTTCTGCTGCCGGTTATAAGCCGCTTCCAGCTGCGCCTTCTTCATTTCATATACTTCCATGAATTTATCGTAGTCGCCGACATAGCGGGTCAGCTGGCGGTTATCCATGTGATAGATCAGGTTGACGACGCTGTTGAGGAAGGGAATATCATGAGAGATCAGGATAAAGGCATTTTCATAATCATTGAGATAGCGCTTCAGCCACTCGATATGCACGGCATCCAGATAGTTCGTCGGCTCGTCAAGCAGCAGGATGTCCGGCTTTTCCAGAAGCAGCTTTCCGATCAGCACCTTGGTGCGCTGTCCGCCGCTTAAAGCAGTCACGTCGCGCTCGAGTCCCAGATCCGTCAGTCCGAGGGCGCGGGCAATTTCCTGCACCTTTGAATCGATCATATAGAAATCATGCGCAGTCAGAAGCTCCTGGATCGTGCCGAGCTCTTCCATGTAAATGTTCATCTGCACCTCTTCAAGCGCCGGGTCGCCGAGCTTTTCGCAAATGTCATTCATATGGGCTTCCATCTCGAGGAGAAAATCAAAGGCGGATTTCAGTACATCCTCTATGGTCATGCCCTTTTCGAGCACCGTGTGCTGGTCAAGATAACCGACGCGGACATTTCTGGCCCATTCTATTTTGCCTTCGTCCGGCTGTAGCTTGCCGGTAATAATGTTCATAAAAGTAGACTTGCCTTCGCCGTTGGCGCCGACAAGTCCGATATGCTCGCCCTTCAGCAGACGGAACGAAACGTCCTCAAAGATCGCCCTGTCGCCGAATCCGTGGGTCAGATGTTCAACATTTAAAATGCTCATATGATTTGCAGATTCCTTTGTCCCCTTTAATTTGCCTTTCAGTCTCTGTCCGGTCCTTCTCAGCCTTCAGACTTCAGATGCGACTGGTTCCGGATCATGCCGGTCCTGTAGCCCTCCTGCAGGTATTCAAACCTGTGGCGACGGTACAGGTGATCCGACGGAATGCGCGCGATCAGCATGATAAAGCTGTGCTCATCGCTTACCCCGTCAAGATAGTTCTCGATATGGTCCATGATGCGGTCGCCGACCCCGTGGTTCTGATACGCCCTGTCTACCATGATGTCTGTCACTGCAAATGTCACCGCCCCGTCTCCTACGACACGGCCAAGTCCTATCAGTTTGTCCCCGTCATAGGCGCTGACCAGATACAGGGAATTGTGGATCGCCCTGTCTGCCATCTTCGGATCGATGCCGTTGTCTTTGCCGGATCTCACTCTTAGTTCGTTATAGGCTCCGATGTCGGGGATCCTTTCCGAGAAGATAATATGCTCCAGCATATTTTTCTGTGCAGATAATTCCATTTTTATATTCCTCATACCTGCTGCCTTGTCAAATGTCCTCTTTTTCGTCCATTTTCCATGAATTTATAAGCTGCGTGCCGCTCCGCGCTTCGCGCTCGCGCGTCACTAACAACAGCTTGCGTTATAACGCAAGCTCTCGCGGTATTCGTCGAGTATTGACATGCAAGCATGTCCCTACTCTCCTCATTACTACCGCGGATATTCGCAACTCGTCCCGCTCGCTTTGCTCGCGTGCCTTTATTGCTCATACTTGTTGCCTTGTCAAATGTCCTGAAAAAAGAAAGCAAGCTTTCTTTTTTCGTCCATTTTCCAAGAGCTTATCAAGAGCTTATATTGTAAACTTTTTTATTTTATCAGCGGACTTATGAATATACAACAATATTTTTTCTTCCCTTGAAACGCCTGATGTGATTGTATAAAATGAATTTGATAACGGAGGTCTTTTATGAACCCATTCAGCTTTTCAAACCCGGATTCTTCCAATACATTTTCCACTGCCAAACATTTTGACCGCTTTAAGCGGTTCCGCAAGATAGCTTCCAAAGCAGAACGGACATATCTGATGACGGCGATGATTTTTACGCTGCTCGTGATGATCTGTCTCTGCTTCTTTATGGTATCTATCCGTTTCGACAATAAGATCCGCACGAGAGAGGCTGAAATGGCTCTGTCTCTCGATGCCGTCACACAGCGTTACAACTATACCGATCAGATCCTCACCAAGAAAACCGAGTATCTTAACTATATTCTGACTGCAGAAACCACGCTGCAGAAGTTCTGCCTGGAACATACGCCCCGTGAGGACTGGAACGAAGCGATCAACATGTTCACTGCCGAAGGCGACAATGTCGAATTTTACTATTATCAGGGCAGGCGCCCCGTCCTGACCAGCAGGAATGCAGAAGGGCT
>JAFUAE010000170.1 GCA_017460845.1 Lachnospiraceae bacterium | reverse complement strand
GTCAAACATGGAAGCGTACACAAAAATGCCGATGGCAATGATCAGGATCGCCCCAAGCAGCGAACCCCGGTTTCTCAGGGCCGTTCGATATATGTTTTTACTGTATTGCTTCATGTGAGAGAATATTCATCTACCAACGGATCTCCTCGGGATCGGCCGGATGCTCATTTACCCGGATATCCGTAAGATGTCCGTCCTTAAAGGAAAAGACACGGTTTCCCATCTGCGCGATGTCCCGGTTGTGCGTGATCAGCACAATTGTTTTCCCATATTGCTGCTGGAAATGACGGATCGCCGAAAGGACCTGTATGCCGGACTGGCTGTCCAGAGCTCCGGTCGGCTCATCGCAGAGCAGCAGATCGGAATTTTTGCACAGAGCTCTTGCAATGGCCACTCGTTGCTGCTGACCGCCTGACATTTCTCCCGGAAAATGCTGCATGCGGTCTGCCAGACCGACCTCTGCGAGCAGTTCCCCGGCGTCGAGCGGATCCTGAGACAGCTCCCCGGCAAGCTCCACATTTTCCAGAGCCGTGAGTTCCGGCATCAGATTATAAAACTGAAATACAAAACCGATATTGGAACGGCGGTAGAGTGTCAGCGCATCCTGGTCGGAAAAATCGATTTCCCGTCCCCGGAAGCGAAGTTTTCCGGAGCTTGGCGTTTCAATGCCGCCGAGGATATTGAGCAGGGTGCTTTTTCCGGAGCCGGAGGGTCCGAGGATCACGACAAGTTCATTCTCATACAGGGACAGGCTGACGTCACGGAGCGCATGCACAGTTACATCTCCGGTCACATAATCCTTGCATAAATTTTCAGCCTCCAGCAGAATTGCCATAAAATCGTCCTGAATTTCCCCGGCCAAATAGCGTTAGCGATAACTAACCATAAGGTATAACTTTTTCCGGAATTTGTCAAATGAGGTTCACAAAAAAGGAAAAAGGGTGTATTGATATTTGCGGGAGTTTTTATAGAGATGATGGAAAAAATTAAAACAACATTAAAAAAGGAACCCATGCTGAGCGTATCGGTTGCGGCTGCGCTGATCGCGATGCTGATCACGCCGCCGACGCCTGCGCTGCTGAAGGGCATTGACTGGCATACACTTGCGACGCTCTTTATGATGCTCACTGTTCTGGAAGGCTTCAAAAAGGAAAATATTTTCTGGCCGGTACTGCAGCTGGCCGGAAGGATCGGAAGTATGGCCGGACTGACACTGTTCCTTGTGTTCGGCGTGTTCTTCTCCTCCATGTTTGTGACAAATGATGTGTCGCTGATTATTTTTGTGCCGCTGACGATCATTCTGTTCAGGACGGGAGGCAAGGAAAACTATATTCTGCCTGTTCTGACACTGGAAAATATTGCCGCGGTGCGGGGGTCCCTGCTGACGCCGTTCGGAAGCCCGCAGAATCTGTATATATTCGGGCAGTCCGGCGTGTCAGCAGGACGTTTTATTGCCTATATGTTTCCGATCTGGATCCTGTCGGCGTTTTTGCTGATTACATTCATATGCTTCCTTTACCGCAGGAATCTCAGGGAAACGACCGGGATCGGGGACGTGCAGGCATCGGGATCTCTGGATCCTGCGTGCCGATGGAAGCGCAGAGGGTATCTCTGCCTGTTTGCGATGATCATCTGGACGATCGTAAGCCGCACCGGGCTGTGGCCGCTGGCTGTGCTGACCGTGGCAGCAGCGGTCTTTGTTCTGGACAGGGATCTTCTGTTAAAGACAGATTATGTCCTGCTGCTGACATTTTTCTGCTTCTTTATTTTTTCCTCATCGATTGCAGCAAATCCGGGTATTTCAGCATTCCTGGCAAATGCTGTCGCCGGGCACGAATACCTCTGGAGCATTCTGCTCAGCCAGCTGATCTCCAACGTGCCCGCCTCGATCGTGCTGTATCCGTTTGCGGTCAATAAAGGCGCACTCCTGTATGGTCTGGACAGTGCCGGACTCTGTTCGCTGATCGGGTCTCTTGCTTCCGTTATCAACTTCCGGATCTACGTCAGGGAGTATCCAGGGAAGGGGCTTCGCTTTATCAAGGTGTTTACTCTGATCAGTCTGGCCTTTTTTGCCATTGTCGTGCTGCCGGGTTATCTCATCAGCCGCACACCGTTATAAACGGCGGGTATCTCATCAGCCGGACTCCGCTGTGATTTATGAATTTTGTTTTTCTGCAGGACATAAGAGCGGCCGCAGGTAAGATGCGGCCGCTCTTAAAGATATTAAGCTATTACTTTTATGACAGAAAATCCCTGGCGGCTTTCAGCCCGTAGGCCGGTTCCGCATCGAGTGCCGCCCGGTTAATGGCCCTTGCCATTACTTCGGTTGCGAGAAGTCCGAGGGCATCGATGCCGACCTCGGCTTCACCGGTTGCCATTACAAAAATCGTATCGCCGTCCGCGGAGGAATGCACGGGCCTGATCGACTGGGCATAACCGTTGTGCGCGATCTGGGCAAGCTTATTTGCCTGGCACTTATCGATGCGGGCATTTGTCAGAATGCAGCCAATCGTCGTATTGGCGCCTCCCCAGAGGTCTCTGGGCTTTTCGATGTCCTCATACAGGACTTTTACGGAATCTGCAAATGCTTCCCCGTCCGGAGTCAGTATGCCGGCAAGGATCTTTTTGCTGTCAAAGTCAAAAATGTCTCCGAGTGCATTGACGGCCACGACTGCAGCGACCTGGACCTCCCCGGCCTGTACGGCATAAATGCCGAGTCCCGATTTCATCATTGTCTCTGCGCCGCGGAATTTTCCGACTGTTGCGCCGGTACCCGCACCGTGGTTTCCGCCGAGTACGGGTTTTCTTTCAAATGCTTCCCGGCAGGCCGCATATCCCATTGCCTTGTCCGGTCTCACGCGGTTTGTCACGAGCTCCAGATCAAACAGTGAGGCTCCGCAGACGATCGGCACTTTTCCAAAGCCTGTATCAAAGCCTATTCCCTTTTCATCGAGAAACTGCATGGCACCGTCACCAGCCTCCAGACCGAAGGCGCTGCCGCCCGAGAGCATGACGCAGTGGATCTGCTGAACCGTATTGATCGGCCGCAGCAGTTCTGTTTCGCGGGATGCGGGACTTCCTCCGCGGACGTCGACGCCGGCATATGCACCTTTTTCACAGATGATGGCGGTACAGCCTGTCGCCGCTTCCTTATTCTCGGCGTTTCCGACCAGGAATCCCTTCATTTCCGAAATGCTGATTTCTTTCATAATGAGTACTCCATTTTTACATTGCCCCGATAATCTGGATCGCCTGAACGAGGGCAATCACGACGCCGACAAAACCTTCGCCTCCGAGAAGTCCCGAAGCGATAACATTGCCCATGGTCCCTTTTTCAAACTCGGGAGCCGCCTTCTGGACGATAAACCGGATCGCGCCGCCGATGAAGGCCGTAAAGGACAGATAGAACGGAAGGTAAATACCAAGGCCAAGCATGGTAAATTTCGGGGTGATAAAGTAGATTACGATCGAAGCAACCAGGCCTCCGATAAAGACGGGGGGATTTGCGATGCCGCCGACAACGGAAGCAACTGCTGCAGCCTGTGCTGCAGGGAACATTTCACTGCCGAATACCGATCCGCCGTAAGCCTTGACCAGGATCACCATAACAAATACAGCCACGACAGCGCCGATCACGCCGCCGATGCATTCGCCGATCCACTGTGCCTTCGGATCGGTATGAAGTTCCTGGCCTGCGCGGAAGTCGTTCATGACGTCGCCTGTCAGACCGGCTGCAATTGCTACGATACCGGCGATGAAGACTGCCTGCTGGATTTCCATGCTGCAGACGAGCTTTGCAATCGCCATAACGAAAATACCAAAAACTTCCATCGGGTTGATCGCGGACTGTCCGACGCACTGGGAAGACATTGCCGTTGTCAGCCATACACCGATCAGAGTAATGATAACAGCCACAACAGGAAGGTTAAGGACAAAGATGAAGAGGAGCGCGATCACCAGGATCACAGGAGGCGCCCATCTCATGGGAACGATGGCATTGCCCGCCGAACCCTTTGAGAACATGGAGCCGAAAATCTCTTTTGCATGAGGAATGATTTCCTTGGCAGTAATGGCAAGGCCTACGCCGACCATCCAGCCAAGACCGAGCGAGCTCTTTACACCGGATGCAAATGCCTGGTCCCAGCCGAGTGCTGTCTGGCCGCCAATCATAATGCCGAAGTCGCCGATGATCGCACCGAGGAACCAGACGCCGATGGTGGCCGGACCGATCAGGAAGCCGACTGCGATCAGCATCGGAGACCACCAGATACCGCCGAGAGAGCCGTAGGCCTGCATGCCGTTAAACGGCGTCAGCGCAGGAACTTTTGCAGCCCAGTCACGGAGCCAGGTCCAGATTCCGGCAAGGCCGAAGGAACCGAACAGGGCTTTTGTCTGGCTGCCGCCTTCATCCCCGACAGTTACGACTTCCGCAGCTGCTTTACCCATTGCATAAGGCATGTCCGCCTTTACGATGAAATGATGCCTGAGCAGGGAAGTGAAGATGAGGCCGAGGATCGTGCCGCCGACAGTAACGATCATCATATGGACGATATTGACCTGTGCATCCGGGTTCAGGATGAAGATACCCGGAATCGTAAATGCAAGTCCGCCGGCAACCATCGAACCTGCCGACATGGCGGTATGCGTGACGTTGATTTCATTGGGGTTGGTATTGCCAAGGACCTTCAGCCCGAACATCGATACAAGGACGACGAACATGATGGGCCATGGCAGTGAAGAGGCTTTCAGAGCAACAAACATTGAAGAGCAGGTCAGTATGACCGCTCCGATGACGCCTATGACGATGCCTCTTGCTGTAAACTGGGCCTTAAACGGCCGCATGCCACTATTTTCTGACATAGAAATCACCTCTTTCCTATTCAATTGTCAGAATGGCTGAAATGAAAAACCTTTCCAATTACCATTATAAACCTGTTGGTGAAAATGTCTATATATTGACGGTTTACTTTACGGAAATTCAGCATAAATCACAAATGTTTTGGAAATTTCCGAAATTCATAAATCCGAAAGAAAAAAGAAATTGAATTGCGGACGCATATATGATAACTGTATTAATACAAGTAGTACAGTTGCGCTTTTACTTTTATTTGCAAAATGTGAGGAAATCAATGATTGCATTAGATTACAGAGATCCCAGACCGATCTATGAGCAGGTCGTGCAGAAACTGGCAGATCTGATCCTGGCAGGTGTCCTGCAGGAGAATGAGCAGCTGCCTTCCGTGCGCGGCCTTGCGTCAGAGCTGTCGATCAATCCCAACACGATCCAGAGAGCCTACGCGGAGCTGGACCGGCAGGGCTATACCTATACGGTGAAAGGAAAAGGAAGCTTTGTAGCGGGAAGCGAGCCTCTCAGGGAGAAGAGGAGGAATGAACTTCTGAAGGAATTCCGCCTGCTTGCAGCCGGGGCGCTGCAGGCGGAGATCAGTATGGAGAGGCTGATCGGCGAACTGGAGTCGGTCAGGCAGGAAATGTCCGGCACGGACAAAAACAGAGAGAGTTGGGGCGATCCCACCGGCAAAGGAGAAAATCACCATGATTGAGGTAAAAAATATTTCCAAACAATTTGACGGGTACCCGGCCGTGCAGCAGATGAACATGACGATCGGGGACAGCTCCGTGTTCGGCCTGATCGGCACCAACGGCTCGGGAAAAAGTACGTTCCTGCGTATGGCAGCCGGCGTACTCAGGCCGGATGAGGGTGAGATCCTGATCGACGGCGCTTTGGTATGGGAGGAGCCCGGTGTAAAGCAGAAGCTTTTCTTTATTTCCGACGACGCCTTCTTTTTCCAGAATGCGGCACCGAAGGACATGGAAGAATTCTACTGCAAATATTATCCGGATTTTGACAGGAGCAGGTTTGAAGAAATGCTCAGGGCATTCGGGCTTGACAGGGGCAGAAAGCTCAGGGCATTCTCCAAGGGCATGAAAAAGCAGTTTTTCATTGCGGCGGGCCTTGCGGCAAATACCAAGTATCTGCTCTGCGACGAGACCTTTGACGGACTTGACCCGGTGATGCGTCAGGCGGCCAAAAGCCTGTTTGCGGAGGCAATGACGGACCGCGGCCTTACGGTCGTGCTGGCTTCGCATAACCTCCGGGAACTGGAGGATATCTGCGATTCCGTGGGACTCCTCCACAAGGGCGGTGTCCTGCTTTCGAAGGACCTGGACGACATGAAAGAGAACCTTCACAAGGTTCAGATCGTATACAGGGACGAGTCGCCCAAAGATGCAGATGCAGACGGGATCGAGATCGTCCGCGAGGAAACCAGAGGACGCCTTCACACCCTGATCGTCCGCGGCACGGCGCAGGAAACACAGCAGTATTTCAACGCGCTGGAGCCGGTTTTCTTTGAACTGATCCCGCTCTCCCTTGAGGAGATATTTATCAGCGAAACGGAGGTGGCAGGATATGACATCAAAAATCTCCTGGCATAAAAAATATCTTGAAAATGCAAAAAACCGGATCTGGGCGCTTTCCTTCGTCAGCCTGCTGCTGTTTGTCCAGCTCCCGCTGACTGCGGTGGCCCTGATCACAAGGGATTCCTATGAATATCTGTACCAGTCCGGGCTGGCACAGGAAGTGATCCGGGAGCGGATGAACCTGATGATGGCGAACAGCTTTACCGCCTCGATCTCCGCAGAAAATCCTGCTGTGATATTTGAATACTGTATGATCGCCCTCGGACTGGCGATGAGCGGGTTTTCCTATCTGTACCGGAGCAGGGAGGTGGATTTTTATCACAGTCTTCCCGTGAAGAGGGATGACCTGTTTGTACAGAATTACGTGACCGGCGCCCTGTTTTTCCTGATCCCCTATGCGGTCAATCTGGGGCTTGCCGTACTGATCATGCTCACCAGAGTCGGGGGAGCGCTTGCGATGGACGCAGTCCTCAAAGCCTTTGTGATCCATTCGGTTTACTTCCTGTTTATCTACGGGGTGTTCATTCTTGCCGTCATGCTGACGGGAAGTCTTCTCACCGGGATCCTGGGCGGGCTGATCCTTGCAGCCTACGGATCACTGCTGACGGCTCTGATCGCCGCATATATGCAGGCTTTCCAACTGACCAGGATCTGGGACAACCGTTTTTTTGAGAAGCTGTGGGCAATTACCTCTCCGGCGGGGCTGTATATCTACACTGCATATACGGAGCATACAGCGCTGTACCTGTTGATCGGGGCAGCCGGCGCGGTCCTCGCAGCCGTCATTTCCCTTCTGCTCTACAGGCGGAGAATGCTGGAGGCGGCAGGCCGTGCCATGGCCTTCAGGAAGACCGAACCCGTAATCAAATACCTGATCGCCGCTCCGGCAGCCGCAGCAGGCGGGATCATGATTTACTACATCATGAGCATGGACGGATGGGCGATCTTTTCCATCGTATTCTGCGGACTGATCGCAGGCTTTGTCATTGAGATCATTTATCAGGGAGATTTCCGCAGGCTGTTCCATGGAAAAATCAGTACAGCCCTGGCTGTGGCTACGGCGCTCCTCATATTTGCGGTGTTCCGTCTGGACCTTGTCGGGTACGATTCCTACAGGCCGAAGGCGGAAAATGTAGCGGGCGTCAGCATTTACATCGAGGACCTGTCACCGGATACGCAGTGGAATTATTATGCGGAACCGCAGATATCGACAAATCCTTATGAAATGCAGAAATATGTCAACTTTGTGCAGCCTGAGCAGACGGATCTTCTGAGAATGCTCGATATGATCGATGATCCGGCTCTTGCGGATCCGCTGATCGAAAGAGGGCTGGAGGAAACCGCTTATTCCAGAAGCTGCTGGAACGGCTACCGCAGTACGCATCGCTGGCAGGAAGCCGCTTACACGGAGTCCGGTGATCACTATTCAAATGTTCTGGTGCGCTGGGCTCTCAAAAACGGCGGCGAAACGCTCCGGATCTACCGCGTCAATACGACCGGGCTCCGCGAGGAAATCAAAGCTCTGTATGCGGATCAGGGATTCTTAAAGGCCAACTATCCTGTGCTGAAGCTGAATGCTTCCGACATTGCAGCAGTCAATTACTGCGAATGGAATGAGCCGGTGCATGTGGAGTTTGCCGACAGCGCTGAAAAGAATCAGCTTTTTGAGACCTGGAAGAAGGAATATACATCCCTGACTGCGGAAACCAGAGAGTGTGAAGACCCGGTCGGCGCGCTGCAGTTTAAAACGAATGAAATTCAGGCAATGATCGATGAGGTCCGCGCGGTAAAGAGCGATTACACGGTATTTAACGACTATTACTATTATCCGGTCTATCCTTCCTTTAAGGAGACCATCGCGCTTCTTGATAAGAGCGGGATCCGGGCAGGACAGAAGATCTCGGCCGGGGATATCGGGAGGATCACCATCGATTATCACGGCCCGCTGTATGGAGACTGGGATGAATTGGCTGCTGATGATATGCCTGTAACGGCAGCAGACATGGCCGGGGCACCTGCAGATATGCCGGCAGCAGCATTCGCGGAGACAGGCGTCACACTGGAGGCCGACGGCCGGCACCTTGTACTGACGGACGAGGCGAAGATCAGAGAAATGATGGATGTCTGCGTGCCAAGCAGCACAGGCACTGCCAATCCGTTCAGGCCGAAGACCAATCTTCTCTCTATCGAGGCTGCGGCAGTCACGGACAGCGGCAGGATAAAGCTTACGCTGCCAATGTCGGTTCCGGCGGATCTGGTCCCTGCATTTGTGACGGATTATTTCGGGCTCGATCCTGAGGTGCTTAAGCAGGACAGAAACGGGCTCTGGTAAAAAAGGCTGCTAATCAGCCGGCCGACTGAGCAGGGCATGAAAAACAGAGTAACAACAAAAATTCCTGCCCTGGCGGACTATCAGATGCTGCCGCAGGGCAGGAAAAAATAAAAGAGTTGGGAAAATTCCTGCCTAAGCGGGGCGCAAACG
>JAFUAE010000169.1 GCA_017460845.1 Lachnospiraceae bacterium | reverse complement strand
GCCGAGCACCTGCTGGTCTATAAAGCAGCCGTTTGTATTTAGTTCTTCTACAAACATGCCCCGGTCGTAAATGGCCTTTACGATATCCATGAACCTGCGGTGCAGCATGGGCTCTCCGCAGGTGATGGTGATAGCGTTCACGCAGCAGGCCTCTGCCTGATCCAGAAGATCCAGTGCCTCTTCATAGCTCCACTCGCTCATGATCGGCGCGTTGTCCGCAGCGTTGAAGCAGTGCAGGCAGTTGCAGTTGCACTTGCCTGTGATCATCAGATTCATTTTCGGGAAGTAGCGGTTATCACAGTGTCGATACGCAGACCAGTCAGAGGGATGCTCTCCTCTGCGGCAAGGCTCGATCAGATTCTTTTCGATCAGGATATCGGTGATCCTGCCCTCTCGGATATTATGCTCGCCGTCACGAAGCAGCAGAACCTCCAGTTCCTCTTCTGTCACCCCTCTTGCATAGGGCTGGTCTTTCAGATATACGGCGCCTCTCAGACCTTTCCAGCTTCGAAGCGCCGCGTGATCCTTGATTCTGAAATACATGCTATATGCCTTTACCTTATAAGTTTGCCTGTATCAGGACTGCGCACTCAATTCTGCATGTTATATATTACTGCCCATGTTTTGCAATTATCATTGTTGCTGCAGGTGCCCTGGCTGGCAAGTTGACCGAAGGCCAATTCCTGCACCTCAACTGTTGCCGCGCATCCATCTCTGTAATACCACCGTTCATGATCCTTCACGCAGCGGTTCTGATCTGCTTCCTGATCTCTCAGACTGCAGTCTCCGCCCGCTACGGCTTCAAGCTCGTCAAGATCAAGCTCCTGATCCATGATATGCGGCTCCCGCAGCGCGGCATAGAAGTCCATAAACGCCATCTCGCCAGGGATCCCCAGCTTTTCAAGTTCCGCAGCAACGTCGCTTTCACTGATCTCCGTAGGTGATTTTCCCCCGAAATGTTCCAAAAAAGCAGCCTTCTGTTCGTCCGTTGCACCGATTTTTGCCAGTGCGTCTGCAATCGTTTTCTTGTTCATCATGATTCCTCCTAACATAATGTTTCAATAATATCGATCTGATTCATAGAAGCATCCTTTTCCTCCGCCTCCATCATCCGTCCGAAATTTTCCCTTAACTCTGCCGCTTTTTCATACCAGCCATGCAAGAAGAAATCGCAGGTTTCTTCATCGACACCAAGAAAATCCGTTTTTCCGCCCGCACAGGCACAGGCTCTGCAGCCCGCGCCGCAGACCAGCTGGTATTTACAGTCCCGGCACCTTTCGTTGTGGTCTATGCATTCACCCATTTTCAGTCCCGACATCTTCCTGAAGTAAGAGTCGGTCAGAATCTCAGAAAGTGACATATCAAAAATGTTGTCGAACAAGCGTTCAACAGGTGTTCCTCCCATAGGCATGCACGGAAGCACCATCCCTGTGGGGCTGATATACATACCTCGTCTAACTGCCCCGCACGCATTCGCATTTACGGCATCGTCTTTTCCGGTAAATCGCTCATACGGGATTGAAATCCGGCCTCTGAGCTTGTCGAATTCGAGAAAACCGCAGAACTGTGCGGATATCGGGACTCCATCCGCCACATACTGCGGAAGATACCCGATGATTGCGCGGATGGCATCGTCCTGGGTAATAAAGTGTTCTGCTTCGCTGGCCCATCGCCCTTCAGGAGCGGCAACGTTTATTTTTACATGCACGGCGCCTAGTTCGGCAAGAAGCCGGATCGATTCCGGCAGTGTGGCAATATTGTGTTTGTGCAGGCACATAGACGCGCTTGTCACAAACCCACGCTCTCTACAGAGTGTAAACGCCCGGACAACCGATTCCTGTGCGCCGTCTATGCCACGTATCCAGTCGTGCCAGCCCACACCGTCAAAACTCATATGGATGACCGGACGCATGTGCCGCTTCTCAAACCCGTTCAGCAGCTGCGGTGTAATCAGCTCACCGTTTGAGTAGAGCGTAGTCATGCAGATCCGGCGCTTGTTCATTTCATCGACGATATCCCAGAAGCGCGGATGAACGAGTGCTTCACCACCCGTGATTCCGATGCTTCGGATCCCGCACCTCTGCAATTCATCGAGGATACAAACACACTGCTCCAAGGTCAGGTCCTTCCCCTTGTAGTCCGGGGCTGACATGAAGCAATGTCTGCAATTGTAATTACAGTGTCCCGTGATCGACCACTGGGCTTCTGTTTTGAACATGGCAGGATAGCATTTGTACTCTTGCCATGCTTCCAGACGCTCGTTCTCGTCACACGCCTTTATAACGCCTTCTTTCAGAAACCTGTAAAAAAGTTTCTGCTGCGATTCCTGAAGCTCTGTGAGTTCGATATTATGCCGTCCATCCATAGCCAGAACAGTTTGATATTGCTCTCTATTAAAAAAAACGACAAGGCGGATATTCGGATGGCGCAGTGCAAAAGGCAGTCCCTTCCAGCCACAAAGCTCATATCCTTTTGTTAATATATATCTTGCCATTTTTTACGGCGTGCCTTTGATCTCGGCACCGCACTGCGGGCAATTGTCTGGGAAGCGGAGCACGGTCCCGCCCGATGGGTGCTTGCCCCCGCCGGAGACCTGGCTCAGAGCGTCCAAATCCAGCGCCATGTCCGGCGTCTCGTTTTTACAAAATTCCTTCATGGTTGATCTCCTTTGCTAATCAGTCGATATGCATCCCCTTGTGCCAGCCGCCGACAGACCGGGCGTTGTGAAAGCCCAGACGGTAGGCATGCCAGGTTGCCTGGTCGGCGACGGTCCCGAAGCTGCAGATAAAAAACAGCCTCGTATCCGGGTCTTTGTTCCTGAGATAATCGTCCAGCTCCTCAGGATCGACGGCGGCGGTGCAGGGGATCGGCCCCTCCTGAAGCCGCCGGTGCTGCGGGCGGACGTCGATCAGCTCACAGCCCGCCGCGCAGGCCTCTTTCACAAAGCTCAGCGACACCCGGATCCGGTCAGCGGTGGCCAGAGAGAAGGTCTCCGTTTCCCCGTCGTCATAGGTGAAGGTCATCCGGTGATCCTCATAGGCCGCGTCCGTCACCCTGCGGTCTGTCAGATGCAGGATCTTCACGCATTTCGGGCATTCCGGAAGGATCGCCACGTCCCCGCCGGCGCTGACCAGCAGGATCTGATCCATGCAGGGCTCGAAAAAGAGCTTCACGGCGCCGCCCTTCGGCAGCCGCCCCTT
>JAFUAE010000168.1 GCA_017460845.1 Lachnospiraceae bacterium | reverse complement strand
GTTTACTTTGCGCAGGAATTTGGATATTAATCGAAACCGATTACAACAGAATAAGAACTTGTGACATCAAAGGCTGGGGTTAGACCTCAGCCTTTATTTAAGAACAGTAAAACAACAAAACAATAAGCAAAAAATAAAAAAGAAAGCGAGTCTGTTGACTATGGAAAGAAAAAATGTGTGGAGTACTTATGATCCGGCAGCAAAGGAGGCATGTTACACCTTTGCCGAGGAATACAGACAGTTCCTCAGCAGCAATAAAACGGAGCGGGAGTGTGTGGATACTTTCGTCAATGAAGCGGAGAAAGCGGGCTTTGTCGAGCTCGGCCGCGCAATTGAGGAAAACCGCGCGCTGAGTCCCGGCGACG
Organism: Lachnospiraceae bacterium; assembly: GCA_017460845.1. Lineage (GTDB taxonomy): Bacteria > Bacillota > Clostridia > Lachnospirales > Lachnospiraceae > Avilachnospira. The sequence continues at coordinate 6,741 of JAFUAE010000168.1, read as the reverse complement.
GCGTGTACCAGGTGTGGATGAACAAGTCGATCGCTCTGTTCCGGATCGGCACAGAGCCCATGGAGAACGGCCTTAATATTCTCGGAGCCCACATCGACTCTCCCCGCATGGATGTCAAGCAGAATCCGGTCTATGAGAGCGATGGATACGCCTATCTGGACACCCATTATTATGGCGGGATCAAAAAATATCAGTTCGTTGCCCTCCCGCTCTCCCTGCACGGCGTCTTTGTCAAAAAGGATGGGGAGACAGTGATCCTTAATGTCGGCGAAGATGAGGATGATCCGGTATTTTTCGTCTCCGACCTGCTGATCCATCTGGCACAGGACCAGATGCAGAAGAGCGCGGCGACGGTGATCGAGGGCGAAGCGCTCGATCTGATCGTGGGAAATCAGCCGATCGTGATCGATGAGACCGCTAAAGCAGACGCTGCAGAAGGTTCGGAAAAGAAAGAAGAAAAAGAGGCCGCCAAGGAAGCCGTCAAGGCAGCTCTTCTGGAGATCTTAAAGCGCGACTACGGTATTGAGGAAGAGGATTTCATTTCCGCGGAGCTGGAGATCGTACCCGCAGGAAAGGCAAGGGATGCCGGCTTTGACCGCAGCATGATCCTCGGATACGGCCAGGACGACAGAGTCTGTGCTTACCCTTCCTTCAGAGCTATTCTGGAAACTCCGGCACCGGCCAGAACGAGTATCTGCCTGCTGGTAGACAAAGAGGAGATCGGATCCGTCGGCGCGACAGGCATGCAGTCCAGGTTCTTTGAGAATGCACTGGCAGAGGTGATGAATCTCGCCGGCCAGTATTCGGATCTTGCCATGCGCAGGACGCTGGCTAACTCCTGCATGCTTTCTTCGGATGTCAGCAGCGCATATGACCCGCACTGGGCAGAGTGCTTTGAGACCAGAAATACAGCACATCTGAGCAAGGGTATGGTCTTCAATAAATTCACGGGTTCCCGCGGAAAGAGCGGATCGAATGATGCCAATGCGGAGTATATCGCGCATCTGCGGAGCATATTTGAAAAGGAAGGCGTGGCGTACCAGACAGCGGAACTCGGCAAGGTCGACGTCGGCGGCGGCGGAACGATCGCCTACATCCTGGCACTCTATGGGATGAACGTTATTGACAGCGGTGTTCCGGTGTTGAATATGCACGCTCCTTTTGAGGCGACGAGTAAGGCGGACATCTATGAGGCATTCCGCGGTTACAAAGTATTTCTCAGGGATGCAGATATGAAAAACTGAGATTCTCATGAAATGCGCCCCGGGCGGATATTTGTTCTCTGATTGCAGGAGCCGGAGACGATCGCGCTTTTCAGCCATGGCGGATCCGGGGCGTGCGTGCTGGCACATCTGCTGAATATGCCATTCCCGTATGTACTGACGGTGCTGCCATACGATCTGACATCGATCATCACGCTGGAGTTCCCGGTAAGGCCCGGTGAATATGTGCATCCTAGAATAGAACTCTTTAATGATATGGCGCACACCCGCGCGCAGGACGGCGGCCCGGTATTTGGAAGGTAATAACAGGATCTGCCGGCGACGCGGAAGGAGTGAAAAGTGAAAACGATGAAAACAATCAAAACAATCAAAACAATGATAACCATAGTTATGGTATTCTGCATCGCAGCAATGTGCTTTACGGCATGCAGCAGCAAGCCCCAGAAAATGACGATCACCGTTTCGTCAGATCCGGAGGGAATTTATGTCTGGGAGGTCACGCAGACGGAGGAATTATTTGATATTTCCTCTGCGCTGACAGCAGATCAGAAGGGCGACCCGGACGGAAAACAGGTATTTGTGCTCTCGCCGAAAACGGCGGGAGAGACAGAAGTCACAGCGGCGCTTGTACCGGCTGAGGGCGGGGAAGCGCTCTCTTCCATGACCTACAAGATCAAGGTCACCAGCTCTATGAAGATCAAGGAACTGAGCGCAGCGGGAGATTTTGCCGGAGAGATGGATACTCTTCCGGAAATGCCTGAGGTCGTGATCGAGTAAGAGATCAAGTTCAAGTAAGAAACCGAATAAGAGATCGAGCAGGAAATCGAGTAAGAGATAAACAAAAGCCCGGTGTCGGCCCAATGCCATCTATTAAGATGGCAGCGGGTGTCGGCCGGGCTTTTGCCTGTTTATGATTTGGGAATTATTTGTATCAGATAGTACTGTTTAAGCGCATGTAGCAGTGAAGCATTGCGGGTGATCAAACCTGAGGAAGCTTTGCGCGATAAGCAGCGAGCTCCTCGTCGGTCGGAATGTAATCATCCATCTTGCCGTCGTGGTATTTTTCGTATGCGACGAGATCAAAGTATCCTGTGCCGGTCAGGCCAAAGACGATATTTTTCTCTTCGCCGGTCTCTTTGCACTTGAGCGCCTCATCAATGGCAACGCGGATCGCGTGGGAGCTCTCAGGTGCGGGAAGGATGCCCTCCACGCGGGCGAACATCTCCGCTGCTTCGAAGACGCTGGTCTGGGTGACGCTGACAGCTTCCATGAGGCCGTCATCGTACAGCTGGGAGAGGACGGGGCTCATGCCGTGATAGCGAAGTCCGCCTGCGTGGTTCGGAGCGGGGATGAAATCGCTGCCGAGCGTATACATCTTGGAAAGAGGGCAGACCATGCCGGTGTCTCAGAAATCATAGGCAAATACACCTCTGGTAAAGCTGGGGCAGGAAGCCGGCTCTACGGCGATGATGCGGTAATCTGCCTCGCCGCGCAGCTTTTCGCCCATGAACGGCGCGATCAGGCCGCCCAGGTTGGAGCCGCCGCCGGCGCAGCCAATGATGATGTCGGGCTTGACGTCGTATTTTTCAAGAGCTGTCTTGGTCTCGAGACCGATGACAGACTGGTGCAGCAGGACCTGGTTGAGGACGGAGCCAAGGACGTAGCGGTATCCGGGATTGGAGACGGCTACTTCCACCGCCTCGGAGATCGCGCAGCCAAGGGACCCTGTCGTGCCGGGATGCTCGGCGAGGATCTTGCGGCCGATCTGTGTCGTTTCGGACGGAGAAGGAGTCACGGAAGCGCCGTAGGTGCGCATGACTTCGCGGCGGAAGGGCTTCTGCTCATAGCTGACCTTGACCATGTAGACCTTGCAGTCCAGGCCGAAATAGGAGCAGGCCATGGAAAGCGCGGTGCCCCACTGGCCGGCGCCGGTCTCTGTCGTCACGCCCTTAAGCCCCTGCTTTTTTGCGTAGTAAGCCTGCGCGATCGCGGAGTTGAGTTTGTGGCTGCCGCTTGTGTTGTTTCCTTCAAACTTGTAATAGATATGGGCGGGTGTCTGGAGCTTTTCCTCAAGGCAATATGCGCGCACAAGCGGAGCGGGGCGGTACATCTTGTAAAAATCGCGGATCTCCTGAGGAATCGGAATGTAGGGATCCGTGTTGTTCAGTTCCTGCTGTACGAGCTCGTCGCAGAAAACACCGCTCAGCTCTTCAGCTGTCATGGGCTGATGTGTTCCGGGATTCAGGAGCGGAGCGGGCTTATTCTTCATATCCGCCCGGACATTGTACCAGTAAGCCGGGATCTCGTTCTCGGAGAGATAGATCTTGTAGGGGATCTCCACTGCGCCATTTTTGGTTCCGTTTGCTGTCATGATTGCTTTTCCTCCTCTTTTATAAAACAGGTGTATTTGTATGCCCGGGACGATGGAAAAACAAAAAAACGATCCTGTCCCAGAAGTTCTGCTGGGACAGGATCGTGAGAAAACGAACCTGCGGTGCCACCCGGCTTGGTGCAATACTGCACCCACTTTACGCATACCATCATATGCTGACATTTGTTTACGAAGTGTCACCTCCGTCTCACATACTCCGGATCCCCGTTTCTGTTCGCCCTCAGAAGTCCATTCAATTCTCTTCGCTTTGCTGCAATCCCACCGCCTGCAACTCTCTGGGTAAGCGTCGGGAGAATCTACTCACTCTTCCTCAACGGTTTAGAACTTTATAACATTAACACAGCGAAGTGTCAATATGTTCTGCTGAAAATTTATCGGACATCGGGAATTATCTATTTTACAGCGATCACAAAATTAGTATAATAATGCGGGAACTTACGTAATAAGGCAGATCTGCTGCCGGTTCCGAATGTATTGTTGACTGCCTGAAAGCAGCCGGATATGCTCCGAAAAGGGCAGGCTGAACCCGGCAGCCGCGTAGCGCAAAGCGCAGAGGAAGACAGATATGAGAATATTTGATGCCCGAAATATCAGTATGATGATGGATCTGTACGAACTGACCATGGCAAACGGTTATTTCCTGCAGGAGAGCACAACGACAAAAGTGGCTTTTGACGTTTTCTACAGAAAGAACCCGGATCAGGGCGGCTTTTCCGTGTTTGCAGGTCTTGAACAGATCGTGGAATATCTGGAGGGAATGCACTTCACGGAAGAGGATATTGAGTATCTGCGATCCCTGAATATGTTCCATTCAGAGTTCCTGGAGTACCTGAAGGACTTCCGCTTCACCGGCGATGTCTATGCATTTCCTGAGGGCACGATCATGTATCCCAACGAGCCGATTATTACGGTCGTCGCTCCGCTTGTGGAGGCACAGATCATTGAGACGGAGATCCTGGCCCAGGTCAATCACCAGAGCATGATCGCGACAAAGGCGCGCAGGATCGTAAAAGCGGCAGACGGCCGCCCGGTCAGTGATTTCGGAGCACGCCGCGCGCATAACAATGATGCGGCGATCTATGGAGCAAGAGCTGCTTTTATCGGAGGCGTCTCCGGCACGGCTACGGTCTCTGCGGGGCAGTATTTTGATATTCCTGTCGGCGGAACGATGGCACACAGCTGGGTCATGTTCTATAAAGATGAGCTGACAGCATTCCGCAAGTTTGCGGATATTTATCCGGATAACTGCATCCTCCTCGTAGATACTTACGATGTCCTGCGTTCCGGTATGCCGAATGCGATCCAGGTTTTCCAGGAGATGAAGGACAAAGGGATCGTATCCAAAAACTACGGTATCCGGATCGACTCCGGAGACCTTGGTTATCTCACGCAGCAGGCAAGGCAGATGCTGGACGAGGCGGGCTTTACGGATGCCAGGATCGTCATCAGCAACAGTCTGGATGAGTTCACGATCATGTCGATCCTGCGCCAGGGCGGACAGGTATCCTCCTTTGGCGTCGGCGAGAGACTGATCACCTCCAAATCGGAGCCCGTATTCGGCGCGGTCTACAAGCTCTGCGCCGTAGAAGTGGACGGAGTCATGGATCCCAGGATCAAGATATCCGAGACAGCGGCCAAGATCACAAATCCGGGCCTGAAAGATGTATACCGTATTTATGATGAGACGGGACATGCCATTGCGGACCTCATCGCAAAGAAAGATGAAGTCGTGGATCTGAGTGAGCCCTTCCGGTTCGTGGATCCGGAGCGCCCCTGGAAGAACAGATCCTTTAAGGACTGCACGGCGAGAAAACTCCAGCAGATGATCTTAAAGAACGGAAAGAGAGTCAAGGTTCTCCCTTCCACCCGGGAGATCGCGGAATATGTAAGAGAGCAGCTTGCGAATGAGATCTGGCAGACAGAGCAGCGCTTCGAGAACCCGCACCTGCACTATCTGGATATGACGCCGGATTACTATGAGATGAAGATGTCCATGTTGTATGACTGACATATAGGTTGAGGAGGCAGAAATGGAAAATTTTAATGCGGCGGCCGTGAGGGATATCCTGGTCGCAAAGCTTAAGAAAATGAAGGAAGAGCAGGGAGTCACCAAGGTCGTTCTCGGCGTTTCCGGGGGCAAGGATTCGACGGTCTGCGCCGCACTGTGCGCGCGTGCTTTCGGAGCAGAGAATGTCTACGGGATCATGCTCCCGGACAATGTTCAGGCAGATATCAGCGACAGCATGAAGGTCTGCGACAGCCTTGGGATCCCGCGCCGCGTGATCAATATCGGCGAGATCCATAAGGCACTGCTTGGCGCAGTTGAGAATGCGGAGAATCTGGAGGTCCCCTATCACAGGGAGAGCGATATCAATGTCGGACCCCGCCTCCGGATGACAGTTCTTCGTTATATCACACAGGCAATCGGAGGAAGGCTTTGCGGCACGGGGAATCTTTCCGAGAGCTTTGTCGGATACTGCACCAAGGATGGCGATACGAGCTGTGATTTCGCGCTGCTCGCAGAACTGACCAGCATAGAAGTCGTTGAAGTGGGCAAAACATTGGAAGAGCTGCCCATCGAGCTGGTCGTTAAGACGCCTTCTGACGGCCTTTCCGGCAAGTCCGATGAGGAACGCATGGGTGTCTCTTATCTGAGTATTCACAAATATATCCGCGAGGGTACCTCCGGAAATGCAGACGATGACGCGATCATTGAGAGAATGCACAGAGCCAGCGCTCATAAGCGCAGTATGCCTCCGAAGATCACTTTGGACTAAGGCAGCGGAAAGATCACAGCTTACTTTTGACCTTTACTGCTGGTATATTGTATAATATATATTTGCCCGGTTCAGATGGGCTGAATTTATATTTGCCGGCGAATGGGCATTCGGCACAGGAACAGGTAATAGTTCTGCGGGCCCGGACAGTTTTAGAGCGCTGTCAATACCGGATGATGAGGTACAGGAAAGGAATTAAGATTTATGAAAAAGACCAGAATTCTCGCTGCAATGCTGGCAGCAGTTATGGCATTTTCTCTGGCAGCATGTTCCAAAGAGAATGAGGAACCTGAAGAGGAGCCGGTACAGCTCTGGAATAAGTTCCCGGAGGACGCCCAGCCCGTTCAGG
>JAFUAE010000167.1 GCA_017460845.1 Lachnospiraceae bacterium | reverse complement strand
CTGACGCCCTTTGCGTCATTGCCCTTATAGCCGCGTTTTCTCGATATGTGCTTGTTGTAAAGAATAAGCACTGCACCCATCAAGATGCCCGGGATAACGCCGGAAGCAAACAGTCCGGTTACAGAAACACCGATCGTAGCGCCATAAACGATCATCGGGATCGAAGGAGGAATGACCGGACCGATCGTCGAACCGGAGGCAACCAGTGCTCCGCAGTAATCCGCATCATAACCCTGTTTCTTCATGGACGGACAGATAATGGTTCCGATTGCAGCCACGCAGGCAGGTCCTGAACCGGAAATTGCCGCAAAGAACATGCAGGCAATGATTGCCGCAGTGCCGAGTCCGCCCGGCTTAGAACCTACAAATGCATCCGCCAGATCGATCAGGCTGCGTGCAATGCCGGCTTTTTCCATGATGATGCCGAGAAGCATGAAGAATGGGATCGCCATCAGCGCATAGTTATCGACTGAGGTGACCATGGCCTGTGCGAGCATGTTGAGCATGTTCGGATATCCCTGGGAAATAACGACCAGAGTCGAAATTGCCAGGCTGATCGCGATCGGAACAGTCAGGAACAGGCAGACAAACAGTGAAACAAAAAGCATTGCTACCATTACTGATTTCCTCCTTCCTGATCATATTTCTTAAGCGCTTTGAGTCCCGGGATCACGCCGTACTGGATCGTACGGATCGCCATGCCCCAGAGGCCGATAAAGCCGGGGAAATACAGCAGCCACTTCGGCAGCCATGCTGCGGAAGTGTAAACTTGCTTGGAGGTATAGACCGTCCAGGTCATAGCTGCGATCAGGGAGCCCATGTAAGCGCAGACCAGAACCAGCAGGATATCTCCGATCAGAAACAGGATCGTCTTTGTCTTCTTGCCGGGAGCAAATTCCGCAACAAAGCTCACTCTCAGATGCTCGCTGCCCTTGCAGGCCCAGCTCATGCCGGCAAAGGTGATATATACGAAGAGCAGACGTGTAATCGTCTCCATCCAGCCCCATGCCGTAGCAAATAAATAACGCGCAACAACCTGTGTAAACATCAGCACGATCAGGATCGTAAACAGGACATAGATGATGTATTTTTCCAGATTGTCCAGAATATTTTTTACCTTATCCATTCATTTAGCCTTTCTGTTAACCCTAATATCGGATTATTTATTCCAGAGTTCCTTGTTGATCGTCGTGCCGGGATCCTTGCCGTTCAGAAGGTCTACTGCACACTCGGCAGTCTGCTGCATGAGATCGACAAAGGAATCGTCTGTATAATATCCGACATGCGGCGTGGACAGTACATTGTCAAGCTCGGATATCTTCTTTTCAATGCCTGTCGGCGGCTCGGTAATATAAGCGTCAATTGCCGCCCCATAGATTTCTCCGGTGGTAAGTGCCTCATACAGATCCTCCGGAACCGTAAGTCCGCCTCTTGCTGTATTGATAAATACAGCTGAATTCTTCATCTTTTTGAAAGCATCCTTATTGAATACGCCGGTATTTGAGGGAAGCAGCGGCATATGGCAGGAAATATAATCCGACTCTGCAAGCAGGGTATCGAAGTCTACCATCTTTACACCGTACCCAAGCTTATCCGCAGCCTCCTGGCTGACCCACGGGTCAAATGCAATAATCGGGCTTCCGAATCCGGATACCAGCTTTGCAACAGTCTTGGCAATTTTACCAAAGCCATAAAGACCGATGACCTGTCTGGAAAGACGCTTTACAGGAGCGATACACTTAAAGCCGCCGCCCCAGTTGCCGTTATCGATCCAGCGGATCAGGCTCTTCAGTCTTCTCTGTTCAGCCATCAGAAGTGCAACGACATGTGCTGCAACCTCTTCCAGGCAGTAGTTCGGTACATTTGCTACATAAACGCCCTTCTTGGTAGCATATTCCACATTGCAGCTGTTATAACCGATACCGAACGCCACCACACCCTTCAGATCCGGGCAGAGTGCATCATACGCCGCATCGCTGATTTTCTGATACTGGGTAATAATAATGTTGGCACCTTTTGCAGCTTCAATAAACTGCGCGTCCTCCTCCGGTGACGGATACGGGTCGTCCTTCAGGCGGGCAACTTCGCACTCCGGCATCAGTTCATGAACACTGTCAATAAATTTTGCAAACGTTTCATCGTTTACAACGCCGACTGTTGCGGCAAACAGAATTTTCATACTCAAACACCCCTTCACATTACAATAATTCTTGAACCGTTGATCAGACAGTACGTCCCACAACAAGCTTCAGAATTTCAGTTGTTCCATCGTAGATCCTTGCTGCGTGCGCATCACGGTAAATCCTCTGTGCAACACAGTCCGCACGGCACCCGTCTCCGCCGAAGATCTGAAGTCCGTTATCAGCGCAGAACTGCGCAGCCTGCGTTGCTTCGATCTTTGCCATGGAAGCAAATGTGCCCGCATCCGGGTCTGCTTTATCGATCATATCTGCCGCCTTGTAAACAAGTGCCTTTGCAGCCTCGATTCTTGCCTTCATCTCCGCAAGCTTGAAGGAGATCGCCTGATTCTCAATAATCGGCTTGCCGAACTGTACTCTTGTCTTTGCATATTCTGCAGCAGCTTCTACTGCGTGAATTCCGATGCCGATAGAGCATGCAGCCGCGTTGATCCTTCCGCCTGCAATACCGCCCATCGCATATTTGTAGCCTTTATTTTCCTCGCCGACGAGATTTGTTACCGGAACACGGCAGTCCTTGAACTCGATTTCAGATACGTCAGCACCTCTGAGGGTTGCCATTTTGGTCGGTTTTGCGATCATGCCCGGAGTTCCCTTAGGAACACAGATCATAGACATTCCTCTGGATACTTTTACGGAAGGATCTGTAATCGCATATACATTGACAACATCCGCACAGGAACCGTTGGTCGCCTGGGACTTATAACCATTGATCACATATTCGTCTCCGTCGCGTACAGCTGTTGTCTTTACGGAGCTGACATCAGAACCCGCGCCCGGCTCGGTCAGGGCAAAGCAGGCAATGATCTTGCCGTTGACCCATGGATAATAATATTTTTCTTTCAGTTCATCATTTGCGAGAGAGCCGTAAAGCGCCATACCTCCGACCAGATATGTCAGTGCCGTTGAAGGGCAGACCCTGCTGATCTCCTCCAGAAGAATGCAGCGGCCGACAGTACCCATGCCTTCACCTCCGTCTGCCTTGCTGACCGGAACTCCGACAAATCCCGCTTCCATTACCTTACGGTAATGATCAATGTCAAATCCGTTCTCGTCAATTTCTGCAGCCTTTGGTTCAAGCACTTCCTTGGCAAACTTTGCCACACGTTCTCTGAGAGCGTTCTGCTCCTGTGAAAAGTAACTGTCCATTTATTTCTCCTCTCGTTATCCGGGGATGCCTGAGGCATCCGTTTACATATTTGATAAAGCCGTTTGTTTCCAAGCACAACCTGTATATACAGACTGCAAGCTTATCCTACAGCTTATCTGCTGATAATATTTTCCCTTGCCGTTTCAATATGATGGGTGACAGCCTTCAGAATCTTTTCCAGCTTCTTTTCCTTCAGGGCATCCAGTATGTCCTGATGCATCTTTCTTGTACTTTCGACATCTTCCTGATTGCACAATGTTTTATAAAGAGTGTCGATCCTGATTTGATACATCATGTTTTCAATCTGCCTCTGTAGCGGATTATCATCATAATTAGTGATAATCCTGTGGAATTCCCTGTCTGCCTGTATAATCACATCAAGATCATTTCTGGGATCCAGAAGATCGATCAGATCCTGCAGTTTCTGATAGTCTGCCTCCGTCAGTCTCTGGTAAATCAGGGTAACACCGCCGATTTCGAGCGCCTTACGGAAATCGATGAAGTTCTCATGCGTCGATCCGGACATATACCAGAGGAAATCGAACATGTGCTCCCCGGTCTTGTCGGAAACGAAGGTCCCTCCGCCCTGACGGATCTCTACGACACCGTAAACTTTCAGAATCTTCATGCCTTCCCTGATCGAGGACCTTCCTACGCCGATTTCCTTAGCAAGTTCATCCTCACTGGGCAGTTTGTCCCCGGTTTTATATCTTCCGTCCCGGATCCTGATCCTGATATAATCAACAACTTCATCCGTAGTTGTTTTTCTTTTTGCTCCTTTTGTTAATTCATATTGTGTCATCCGCATCATCCTTTCATCCGGCCTGATGTGGCTTTCTGATACCAATCTGCTTCCCGCGTTATACGTTTGACAAATCATCCCGCAGTATCCAGAATTGTTAAAATGTTTAAATTCATCATGTCATCTGATGTTTTGCCGTAAAAACAATAATCTCCTTTATAAGGCGGAAACTTCCGCATCACCTTGTCATCATATCATCAGATGTTTGCGAAAATTGTATCACAGTTTACGTTAGTGATAAACCTTAATTAATCAACAAAAAGTAAATGCCAATTTTTGTTTATTGGCACAATTTTTATGTCTACTGTCCTGACCGAAACTTTACTTTCCGAAACCGCAGTTCGGGAAGGTGCAGACCGGGCAGTTCAGGCACAGGCCTCCTTCCCCGAGAAGATTGATTTCGTCCTCCGTCACCGGATCGTCTGCCATGATCCTTGGGAGGATCAGATCAAAGATCGTCCGCCTGGCATACATGACACAGCCCGGCAGCCCGAGTACCGGAACTTTTCTTTCTCCGGCGTATGCAATCATAAACATGGCTCCCGGAAGCACCGGAGCGCCGTAAATGCCTTTCCCGTCCGCAACGGTACGGATTGCCAGAGGCGTGCGGTCATCCGGATCAACAGACATTCCGCCGGAGCATAAAACCAGGTCAGCGCCGGATTCCAGCATCTTCCGGATAGCGGCTGTAATGTTCTGTGCATCATCATCCGTGATTTCATGTGCGATCACTGTGCAGTCATATTCCGAAAGCTTTTCTTCCAGTACAGGCGTAAAAGTATCCCTGATCCTGTTATGAAACACTTCGCTTCCTGTCGTTACAATACCGACATTTTTATGCACAAACGGTTTTACCTCCAGAATAGGCTCCCCTTCTGCAATCATTCTGACGCGCTGCATCTTTTCTTTCCCGATCACCAGCGGGATGATCCTTGTTCCTGCCAGCTTATCTCCCTTCTGAACAGGAAAATTCCCATGGCGGGAAGCAATCATCATTTCCCCGAAGGAATTGACCTGGTTCAGTCGTTCACTGTCTTCCTTCAGCAATCCGTCCCAGTCAGCGATCAGTTCGATTTTTCCCTCTTTCGGTTCCGTAGCATGCATTCCCGGTCCGAGACACAGTGCGCTTAAGACTGCAGCGGCATCGTTCTCATGCATGATCGTCCCATCATTTTCCCAGACATACAGATGCTCCTTGCCGACACTCAATAGTACAGGAATGTCTTCTTCCCGTACGATGTGTCCTTTGCGAAAAACAGCATCTTTTGTGACGCCCTTAATAATCTGTGTGATATCGTGACACAGTACATGTCCGACTGCATCTTCAGTTCTAACCAGTTTCATGCCTCTTTTTCTCCTTTTCCCTCAGCCAATGATCAGACCACTCAGCTGTTCGGGCGTAATTCCGTTCATATAACGATTAAGTCCGGCCTTTTTTAATTCCTGAATCAGACTGTCATCCAGTCTGGCTCCCTCAAGCCGTTGTTCCAGTTCCCCGATTTCGCCGTTTCCGAAAAAGTCTCCGCGAAAAGCGATTTTAATAATGCGGCTTTTTTCAGCTTTCAGCGAAACTGTTACCAGACCTGCCGGAAATTTCTGTTCCCGCCTCATTTCATACTCTTCATCGTTGCCATAATTCCATTCCCAGGAAGTATATTTTTCATCTCTCAGCCGGTTAATTTCCTTTCGTGCCGCTTCCGTCAGTTGATACGGAATAATATCGGCACTGCCGAACACAGCGCTCTTCAAGGCTTTCTTAAGCGCTTCTATTGGAATCTTTCTTTCAAGACAGCTGTTAATGGTAGTGACCCTGCTGCGTACGGAAGGATCTCCTTTCGACTGAAATTTTGCCGCCCTGACATTTAAGGCTGCGGTCATTCTGGAAATATCAGAATCCAGAAGAATACACCCATGATGCAGCAATCGGCTATTTTTCAGATACTGTGCATTTCCGCAGATTTTTTTTCCATCAAGCAGGATGTCATTTCTTCCTGTACATTCGGCCTTCAGGCCATAACCGTTCAGTACAGTCAGAAGCGGTTCCGAAAACCTGTGAAAATCAAATATTTCCGCATCATCCGGCTGCTTCACAATAAAGGAATAGTTCAGATTGCCCTCATCATGATAAACGGCCCCGCCTCCGGAAAGTCTTCTCACAACACGGATTCCCTGTTCTGAGGCATAACTGTGATTGATTTCCTCAGCTGTATTCTGGTATTTCCCGACTACCACAGTATTGCTGTTCTGCCACAGGTAAAAAACCTCCTCTGACGGAAGCTTTTCAAATAAGAATTCTTCGAATGCAAGATTCCAGTAAGGATCCGTGCTTAGTGATTCCGCATAAATCATTTCGAGTTTCCCGCGATTATCCGCCAATGGCTATCATTCTGTGCTGTTCCGCATCCCGGACCGCTTCCATGTTTTCGAAACAATGAGCTTCCGGTTTATTCCGAATAGAATCTGCTATTGCATTTTTCAGAAGCTCCGCCCTGTCCGTCCGCCCGCTGCGCAGAATTTTCCGCAGATCATCAGATGATCCATAGCAAAGGCAACCTTTCAGCCGTCCCTCCGAGGTCAGTCTGATTCTGTTGCAGCTTGCGCAGAATTTCTGATGGATAGCGCTTATAAATCCGATGCAGCCCTGAAATCCCTGCAGTCTGATATAGACAGCCGGTCCGTAACCGTGACGTCCCGTCTCCGGTGTGCCTTTTCCAAAGCTTTCTTCGATTCTGCTCTGCATTTCTTCATTACTGACCACCGCATAGGCTCTGCCTTCCCCGATCGGCATCATTTCAATGAAGCGGACATCCAGCGGTCTGTCCTTCGCCAGCAATGTCAGTTCTTTCCATCCGTCCTCATTAAATCCTCTGATCAGAACCGTATTGATCTTTGTTCTGATACCCGCTTCAATGGCCGCGGAAATTCCTTCCATAACCGCAGGCAGCCTGTCGAAACCGGTGATCTCATGAAATTTCTGCGGATCACAGGTATCCAGTGAAACATTGACCGCATCCAGTCCCGCATCAAGAAGTTCTCCAAGATAGTCCTTCAAATAGACTCCATTCGTTGTCAGCGTTACGGTATCTATACCGGAAATCTGCTTCAGGGCACGGATAAGACCGGGGCATCCCCGCCTCACGAGCGGCTCTCCTCCGGTGATCTTAATCGTCCGGATTCCAAGAGAGGCCGCCGCCTCCGCTGTCTCAAGAATTTCCTCATATGTCAGAATATCCTTTATCGGTATCAGATCAATACCGTCCGGCATACAGTAGCGGCATCTCAAATTGCATCTGTCGGTAATAGATATTCTCAGGTAATCGATTTCTCTTCCGTAATTGTCTTTCATATCGTTCAATAATTGTATCTGTTCAGGACATTTGAATCAGAAATTTTCCTTATCCATCTCACTGATGATGATTTCCAGCATTTTCTCAGTATCATCCCGGGAAATCACCGGCCTGCCGTTTATGACCCCTGTATTTCCGGCTTCGATCCAGTCCGCCGCATAAACAACAACCGTATCCGGATCGCAGACCGGCAGGGCAGAAACTTCTTTTCTCAAAAGTTCCAGCTTCCGCCACGGAGTTGATTTATGTCCCTCAAGCAGGATCAGGTCGGCCTCCGGGAAAAACAGCAGAAAATCCTCCGTCTTCATGTCCCTCTGGTCCTTGACCACACAATAACGTTCTCCGGAAAAAATAACAGTTCCGTATGCGCCGGCCTTTTTCAGGCGCCAGCTGTCAGTGCCCGGAACATCCGGCTCGAAATCATGACCGTCATGCTTAATGACCGCCGTGCGGATCCCCCGCGCTGAAAGCTCTTCTACCAGTTTCTCCAGAAGCGTTGTCTTTCCTGTATTTTTTTTGCCGCTTACCGCGAAAATCACATGCTTCTGTCTGGCTTCCGTGTATGCTTTAAAAGATGCCTCATCATTAATATTCCGGAACCAGCAGTCAGGAATATGCATCTCGGCTGTCCTGACAATCCTGCACTTCAGCAGGCTGCAAAGATCCCTGAGCCTGTAATTTCCGGCTTTGATTGCTTCTTTCATTGCAGGAATACACCGTTTCATGTAGAATCCGCATGCCGGATGGATCCTGCCGTCTCTCGTCTGCCACAGAAGGCAGTCCCAGGAATCATCCTCCGCACCGGCAGCCAGAAGCGAAGCCATTTCAGCCCTGAATCCGGGCATATCGCACGGCACAAAAAAGATGCAATCCGCGCCCGTCTCCTCAAGACAGCTCAGCATACCGCCCAGCGGCCCGATCTGTCCGCCGGAGGCATTTACATTCAGAGGATAATCGGTAATCACTTCAAGCCCTCCGCCGGACACATGCGGATATGCTGCAGCCGAAAGATAGCAGGGTGTTCCAAGACGCTTTAATTCCTCCGTGATCCGTTCCAGAAAAGTCTGCTCTCCGGCCTTCAGCTGTGATTTATCGATTCCTCCCAGTCTGCTGCCCTTTCCGCCGGCAAGTACTGCACAGACGTAAGCAGGATGTCCATTCCCGTTTATCACAGACAAGCTTTTTGCATCTATTTTTTCAGGTGCCATATCCGCAGCATATCTCCTTTGTGTACTCCTTCACATTCCGGTCCGATATCTGCCAGACAGTTGCATCCCCGCATACTGCTGATCACTCCGGACTTCTGTCCCTTTTCGGGGATACGGACCTCCCCGTTCCGGAAGGAGGCCCTGACCAGCCGCCTGATTCCTCCGGTCTTCCGGTAATCATTTGCTGCAGTTGCTTCTCCGGGCTGCGGTCCGACCGATGCATCCCTGCTCATGCCGGCCATCACCGCTCCGGCCAGCAGTTCCAGATTGACCAGTACGCCATATGGATTTCCGGTCAGGCAGATCAGCGGTTTTCCCCTGTATATTGCTGCAAATGTCGGTGCTCCGGGTTTGACTGCCACTCCGCCGAAAAGTTTCCCGGCGCCAAGCAGATCCACAACATCATGCATGATGTCCTTTTCTCCAACCGAAACTCCGCCTGTCGTCATGATCAGATCAGCTCTGTCATAGATATCTTCGATTTGCCGCTTTACTGTATCCGGATCATCTCCTGCGCTGCGGCAGCATACGATCTCAATATTCCATTCCTTCAGCCTGGCATTGATCATTGCCAGATTGGAATTGTAGATTTTCCCGGGAAGCAGTTTTTCTCCGGGCTCGCACAGTTCATCCCCTGTTGTCAGTACCGCTGCCCTCAGCCTTCGGTAAACCTTCACATGCGATACTCCTGCGCCGGCAAGTGCGGCTATGCTGAGATAATCAAGTCTTTCTCCTTCGGCCGCAAGCAGATCCCCTTTCTGAAAATCTTCCCCTGCATCGCAAATATTGTCGTGCGGCTCCATTGGAGTACATACCGAAACGGTCTCTCTTCCCATGTCCGTATCTTCCTGCCTTACCACACAATCTGCACCATACGGGATCGGTGCCCCGGTCATAAGCCGGACTGCTGTCCCGGGCACCACTGTTTTTTCCGAAACAGTACCTGCCATAATCCTGTCTATAACCTTCAGCCTGACAGGTTTATCCACAGAAACGCCTTTCGTATCCTCTGCAATCAATGCATAGCCATCCAGAGGCGATCTGTCAAAGGGCGGCTGATCCATTCCCGCCCGGATATCTTCTGCCAGAATATAACCGGCTGACTCGCCAAGAGGCAGCATAAGTGTTTCATCGATCTTTTTGACGCAGGACAGGACCTTTCCCGCCGCATCCTCAATCTCAGGTCTCTTCATCGTCTTTATCCCTGTTGACGTTCTCGATCATTTTACCCATAACCTTCCAGAAAATCTCCAGATCTTTTTCGGGAATCCCTTCTATAGCGGCTGTATTAAACAGCTCCACAATCCGAAGCAGCTTCTGATACTCCTTCGTACCATATTCAGTCAGATACAGGTGTCTGTATTTTTTATTTGCAGGATCCATTTCCCGAATGATGAGGCCGTCCCTGATCATACGATTCGCCAGATCAGCCATGGTAGGCTCTGAGATGATCAGCCTTGCAGCAAGTTCTTTCTGCGTTATGCCCGGCTCCTGCTGGATAAAATGGAGCGCAGTCCAGGCAACTCTGTGAATGCTGCTGCCGGCTCTTTCAAAAAACCGGTTCATGGATTCGCTTAAATTTTTTCCGCCTTTGTCTGTCAGAAAGCTGACGCAATGATTTACATCAAACATTTTTTACTCCATCCTCAAACGTAGTCTTCGTGACAGCTGCGCTGTCACTACGCATACATGAAAGCCGCGTATCCCCTTCACCCTGCGGGTTCGGCTCACTGGCTTTCATAGTAGAATTCGCCGCTTTTTCCACCGCTTTTACTGACCAGATGAATATCTCCGATCACCATTTTCTTATCAATTGCCTTGCACATATCATAGACCGTTAACAGCGCTGTGCTGACCCCTGTCAGTGCCTCCATCTCAACGCCCGTTTTTCCGTCCACAGACACGGTGCAGTGCGCAATGATATCAGACCGCTCCTCATCAATTTCAAAATAAGCCTTCACGCTGTTTAACGTCAACAAATGGCACATCGGGATGAGCTCCGAGGTTTTTTTTGCACCCATGATCCCCGCGACCTGCGCCACGGTCAGGACATCTCCCTTTTTAATGTTCCTGTTAAGGACTGCCTCAAGGATTTCCCTGCTCACATGGATCCTTCCCCGTGCCTCTGCCGTCCGGCTGGTGACAAGTTTGCCTGAAACATCCACCATCACGGCATTGCCATGTTCATCAAAATGTGTGAATCCCATCTCTTTTTACTCCAGGAGCAGGATCCGTTCCTGCTCAAATTCCAAATAATCCGGCATCCCGCGCTTCTCCAGCATTTCCTGCGTAACAGCCTGTACAAACCAGCTGACCAATTTATCCTGGTCCGTGCATCCGGTTTCCGGAATACAATAATATTTTTTTTCAAAAAGCATATCATCCACGAAAGCACAGCAAAATTTCATGCAGTTCCTTTTCCTGCCTCCCCATACGGGCTTCAGATAATGTGCCCGGTATCCGACAAAACGCACGGATTCCGGAACCGGACGGTCCACTTCCAGTTTAATTCCCCAATCCGAAGCCTCCAGGCGGTGTGCATCGATACGCCGGATCCTCGAAAAATTCTTACAGCCGGTTATTTTTGCCGCTTCAAGGCTGCGCGGATCGTCAAACAGATTTTTCGTCCTGTCGTGACAAAGGACCGAACCTTCTCTGACAATAAAGATTTCTTCACTGAACCTGTAGAGATCATCCCTGTTATGCGACACCATGATTACCTGACCGTGATAATCCTTCAGGATCTCTTCCATTTCCCTCTGCAGGCGGTCGACCAGATTAGGATCCAGCGCAGAGTAAGGCTCGTCCAGCAGGATCAGCTCCGGCTTCCCGGCAAGAATTCTTCCCAGCGCAGTTCTTTGCTGCTGGCCTCCGGAAAGTTCTGACGGAAAACGTTTTTCCAGCCCGTCCAGCTTCATCCTGCTCAGCATTTCCAGTGCTCTTTCCCTCTTCTCCGTCCTGCTGCCCCGCGCTCCGCATTCCAGATTCTGAAGGACTGTCATGGTCGGAAAGAGCGCGTAATTCTGAAACATATACCCGACATTCCTTTGCTGGGGTTTCAGAAAGACACGGGAGCCGCTGTCATAAAGAACCTTTTCATCCAGTGATATACGCCCGCAGTCCGGCGTTTCGATACCAGCGATACAGCGGAGCGTCATGCTTTTCCCGCTGCCGGAGGGACCTAGAATGCCGATTCTTGAAGCGCTTGTATCTATCCTGATGTCAAGCGTGAAATCTTTCAGCACTTTTTTGATTTCTGCATTCAGTCTCATGTCGTCACCAGCGTCTTGTCTGTCTCGTGTTCTTTCCGGCAATCAGATTGATCAGCACAACGATCAGGAAAGCAATAACCAGAACGACTGCTGTCCAGAAGCCTGCTGTTACATAATCTCCGTTCTGGATCACCATCGCGATCCGCTGGGAAACCGTACCCGTCTTTCCCGGAATATTTCCTGCGAGCATCGATGTGGCCCCATACTCACCCATAGCCCGGGCAAAGGTGAGGACCGTGCCGGATGCCAGTCCCGGAGCGGCGGCAGGCAAAACGACCCTGCGAAAGATCTCCCTCTCCGGCATGCCAAGTGTCCTGCCTGCGAAGACCAGATTCGGATCGATCTGTTCAAAGGCTGCCCTTGCACTGCGGTACATCAGCGGGAAAGCAATGACTCCGGCTGCAATCACGCATCCCAGCCAGGTCTGTACAGCTACGATTCCAAACTGCTCCTTCAAAAAGATACCGACCGTCCTTCTTTTGCTGAAAATCAGAAGAAGAATAAAGCCGGATACAGTCGGCGGAAGCACCATGGGCAGTGTCAGTATTCCGTCAAGTACCGCTTTTACTCTGCCGGAACAGTTCATCACCTTCCTCGCAGCAATAATTCCGAGAAAAAATGATATCACGGTTGCTGCAAGGCCTGTTTTCAGTGATATATAGAGCGGGCTCCAGTCCAGCCCGGAAAGAAATTCCCGCATATCTGCTCCTTTCATTTTTGTCTGCCGGCCCGGATAACAGAGGTATCAGGGCCCGGCAATCCTTTCCTTCTGTACAAACCGCAATGGGTCCCCGTTCCTTGTATGAACCCCGGTCTTATTCTACATCCGTATCAAACAGGTATTTCTGATAAAGCTTTTTTGCATCCTCCCCGGTAATATACTCCAGAAATGCTTTTGCTGCTTCTGTCTGAGAGCTGTTCGCATCTTCGTTTTTCACCATGCAGACCGGATAAATGATATTCCCCGAAACATCATAGCTCACAACCTCCAGAACCTTCACCCTGTCTTCATGCCGGTAAATATCCGAGTAATAAACGGTTCCTACCTCGCAGGAGCCTTCCTCCACAGCGGTGCGGACCTTGCTGACATTTCCCTGCTCACTGATTTCCACACCTCCAAGGGCTTTTGAAATATCTTCCGTCGTATATGCTTCGGGTTTATCCGTCTCCGGCAGAAGTCCGAGCTTAATCATGGCAATTCTCGTATATCTGCCGACAGGCACGCTGCCGTCCGCAAGGGCGATGCTCTCTGCACTTCCGATATCCTTAAGCCCGGTCACCTTCGTCGCACTGTCCGGCTGCGTAATGACGATCAGCTGATTATTGACGACATTCTTCCTGGTGCCCTCCACGAGCATCCCCTCATCCTCAAGTGCATTAACCTGAGACTGCCCGGCACTGAAAAACAGATCACAGGGCGCTCCCTCATGTATCTGTGCAAGCAGCTTTCCGGAGCTGTCCGTATTCAGGAGAATGTCTGTGCCGGGATGTTCCGACTCAAATCCTTTCTCAAATTCCTCCATAATTGAAGTAAGGCTGGCTGCCGCAAATACACTCACTTCAATCTCCCCGGCCGCTTTACTTTCCCCGGCGGCCGCAGCAGTCTCGGAAACAGCCGCTGCTGCAGTCTCCGCCGTAGATGTCGGTGCCGGTGCCGGCTCTGCCTTCGCCCCGCAGCCTGCAAGAGCAGCTCCTGCAGCCAGAATAACAAGTGTCAATAATGATTTGTTTTTCAGTTTCATTTCAGATACCCCTCCTACAATAAGGTTGTGGTGGTTAGATACCTAACAGCCAGTTAGGACTAACCGTTTTCATTGCTAAAGCTGTACAATGGGCAGGCATTGGTGTGACGGGATCCTCCTTGGACCCTTTGGTGTCCGTATGAAAGCCAGT